>NZ_JASVVV010000001.1:600000-900000 GCF_030287405.1 Halalkalicoccus sp. NIPERK01
GCCGGGTAGTCGTCCCGTCTCGCCTCCGAACGACAAGCTATAACCCGGTAAGCCGCAACGGTTGACTCGAATGACCTCCCTTCTCGTTACAGGCGCGAGCGGGCTGCTCGGCCGGCGTCTTCTCGACGCCGAGTGGAGCGGCGACCGCGTCGTCGGGACGTACTACTCGACGCCGATCGAGTCGGGCCACGAGACGGTCCGCCTCGACGTCCGCGACGCCGAGGCGGTCGAACGCGTCGTAAAGCGCGTCGATCCCGACGTCGTCGTCCACAGCGCCGCCGCCACGAGCGTCGAGGCCTGCGAGGACGACCCCGAACTGGCCCACGAGACGAACGCGCTGGGGACGAAACACGTCGTCGACGCGGCGACGGCGGTCGGGGCGCGGGTGGTCTATCCCTCGACGGCGTACGTCTTCGGCGACGACGAACCCGTCCACGCGGAGGACGACGAGCCCGCCCCGATCAACCGGTACGGCCGCTCGAAACTCGACGGCGAGCGATACGTCCGTGCGGCCGGTTCGGCGGGCACGATCGTGCGCTTTTGCGTCGTCGTGAGTCTCGACCGGGCCGACAGTCCGGATTTCGGAAGCTGGGTCCGCAGACAGCTCGAAGCGGGCGAGCGGGTGCGGCTGATCGACGATCAGGAGATCACGCCGACGGTGTTCTCGGACGCGGTCGACGCGCTCGGCTACCTCGTCGAGCGTGAGGAACGCGGCGTCTTTCACGTCACGTCGCCCGATCGGATGACGCGCTACGAGTTGGGGCGGGAGATCGCACGTAGACACGGTCTCGACCCCGATCTCGTCGAGGCGATCCCGATGGCGGAGATGGGCTGGGGGGCGCCGCGACCGAGACACCTCTGTTTAGGCTCCGAAAAGCTAAGGCAACGCGGGTACGAACCGGTAAGAATACGGACAGAGTGACTATGAAGAGGGCGTTGATAACTGGGGTTACGGGACAGGACGGATCGTATCTGGCAGAGCTACTGCTCGAGAAGGGATACGACGTCCACGGTATCGTGCGATGGAACACGACGGACGGCTCGTGGGGGGCACACACCCCCCGTCGGGTCGAGGAGATCAAGGCTCGTGCGGACCGGGAGGGACAGCCCCTCGAGTTCCACTACGGCGATCTCACCGACGGGAGCAGCATCCGGCGGGTGATCCGCGAGGTCGAACCCGACGAGATCTACAACCTCGGCGCACAGAGCCACGTCGCGGTCTCGTACGACCAGCCCGACTACACCGCGGAGGTGAACGCCCTCGGGACGCTCCGTGTTCTCGAGGCGATCCGCGAGACCGGCGTCGACGCGCGCTTCTACCAGGCCTCGACGAGCGAACTGTTCGGCAACGCGACCGAGACGCCACAGAACGAATCGACGCGGTTCGACCCCGAGAGCCCGTACGCCTCGGCGAAACTCTACGCCCACCACATCACGAAGAACTACCGCGACGCCTACGACATCTTCGCGTGCAACGGCATCCTCTTCAACCACGAGTCGCCCCGCCGGGTGAAGGCCGCGGTGACCCGGAAGATCTCCCGCACGGTCGCGCGGATCGACGCCGGCGTGGAGGATCGGCTGTACCTGGGCAACCTCGACGCGCAACGCGACTGGGGGTACGCCCCCGAGTACGTCGAGGCGATGTGGAAGATCCTGAACCACGACACGCCCGAGGACCTCGTGATCGCGACCGGCGAGACACATACTGTAAGGGAGTTCGCGACGATCGCCTTCGAGACGCTGGGCTACGGGATCGAGTGGGAGGGAGAGGGCGTCGAGGAGCGCGGGATCGACGCCGACAGCGGGGAGACGCTCGTCGAGGTCACGGAGGAGTTCTTCCGGCCCACGGACGTCCACCTGCTGAAGGGCGACGCCTCGCGGGCGAAACGGGAGATCGGCTGGGAGCCACGCACCACCTTCGCGGGACTCGTCGAGATCATGGTCGAGGCCGACCGCGAGGCCCTCGAGACGGACCGCTCCGAACGGACGGTTCTCGAACGGTAGGGTTCACGGTTCGACGACCCGGGCTACGGACCCGTCGGCGTTCGACGTCGACCGGTCCCGATCGTGGCCCGCACCGAACGCCGAGACGGCCGTCTCGACCGTCGAGCGCGCACGGGGAGAATGATATACGATAGCATGGGGCTTCTAAAGCTTTAACAGCGCGGCCGGAGATGGTAGGAGTGGAGGAGATCATCATGCCAGAGAAATCAGACGCCGAACTGCCGCCGCTTCCGTACGACTACGACGCGCTCGAGCCGTCGATCTCCGAGCAGGTGCTGACGTGGCACCACGACACGCACCACCAGGGCTACGTCAACGGCCTGAACTCCGCCGAGGAGACGCTCGCGGAGAACCGCGAGTCCGGTGACTACGGCTCGACGGGCACCGCGCTCGGCAACGTCACCCACAACGGCTGTGGCCACTACCTCCACACGCTGTTCTGGGAGAACATGAGCCCCGAGGGTGGCGACGAACCCTCCGGCGAACTCGCCGACCGCATCGAGGAGGACTTCGGCTCCTACGAGGGCTGGAAGGGCGAGTTCGAGAAGGCAGCCACCACCGCGAGCGGCTGGGCGCTGCTGGTCTACGACCCCGTCGCGAAGCAGCTGCGCAACCTCGCGGTCGACAAGCACGACCAGGGCGCGCTCTGGGGCGCCCACCCCGTGCTGGCGCTCGACGTCTGGGAACACTCGTACTACTACGACTACGGCCCGGACCGCGGCAGCTTCATCGACGCGTTCTTCGACGTGGTCAACTGGGACGAAGCCGAAGAACAGTACCAGAAGTCCGTCGACCACTTCGAGTAAGTCGCTGAGACCTCACCGTTTTTTCGCCGCCACACCGTGGCCTTTAGTGGCGTCTCCGTCCAACCCCTCCCATGCCCAAACCCAAAGACGAGTTCGACGAACTCTACCCCTGTGACTTCTACACCCCCGAGGAACTGTTCGACGAGGACGAAATGTACACCGTCTACGAGATCGGCCGTCTGCTCCAGGGGCTGGATCCCGAATCCGAACTCGAACCCGACACCGAAGCCGTCCTGTTGGACTGGGCGATCCCGTGGGTGGTCGAGAACGGCGACGACCTCGTCGTCGGAAACCCAGTCTCCGAGGACCAGCCGGGCTACTACGGGCTGAAACGCGAGGAGGACCTGAAGAACGACTAGAACGACATCCGCGCGGCCTGCCCGGCGAGTTCGATGTGGCCGTAGGCGTCGCCCTCGACGCTCGGACCGTGACCGGGGTGGAGTTCGGCGAGGTCCGACGAGATCGTTTCGGCGACCCTGTCGATGCTCCCGATCAGCGTCTCGCGGTCCCCTTCGGGGAGGTCGGTCCGCCCGAACCCGCCGTTCTGAAAGATCAGGTCGCCCGCGAAGAGGATCTCCGGACTCGCGGCGTAGAAACACAGGTGGTCGTCCTTGTGGCCGGGCGTGTGAAGCGCCCGGTACTCGTGATCGCCCAGCCGTACCGACTCGCCGTCCCTTATCGCGTGGTCGACCGCCGGGTGGTCGGGGTCGTGGCCCCACACCTCGACGCCGAACGCCTCACGAACCCCCGAGACGTTCCCGACGTGGTCGGGATGGGTGTGGGTGAGGACGAGCGCGTCGAGGTCCACGGTTCGATCGCGGACGGCGCTCACGACGTCGAAGTTCGCGCCCGCGTCCACGAGGACGGTCCGCTCGCCCGTCACGAGGAACGCGTTGCTGGTGAAGGCCTGGACGCCCGCCGCGAGGTTGGCGATCATACCCGCTCATCGGCCGCCCGCGGAATGACCCTTTCCGTCCGTTGTGATCTCGATCCGTAGTCCACCGGCGTCGCTTTCGGCCAGCGAGAGGCCCCAGCTGTGGCCCTCGGCGATGTTCTGCATGATCACCAGCCCGAATCCCGTCCCCTCGTCAGTGCTGTAGCCGGGTTCGAGCGCGGTCTCGCGTTCGTCCTCCGGGATGCCGTGGCCGTCGTCGTCGATCACGAAGCCCGTGGGCGTGGCCTCGACGGTGATCGTCACGTCGGGACCGGCGTGTTCAACGCTGTTGCGAAACGCGTTCTCGAACAGTTGTGTGAGACGGTTCCGGTCGGCGTGGACGGTGCGGTCGTCGCCGACGACGAGCGTCGAGTCCCCGGTGCCGACGTTTGCCCAGGCCTCCTCGGCGACGGTCCCCAGTATCACGGGCCGCGTCTCGCCGACGGCCTTCCCCTCGCGCGCGAGGACGAGCAACCCCTCGATGATCTCGCGCATCCGCCGGTGGCTCTCGCTCACCTGATCGAGGTGCGAGTCGTCGCCGGTCTCCCTCGCGAGCGAGACGGACCCCTCGGCGACGGTCAGGGGGTTGCGAAGGTCGTGTGAGACGACGCCGACGAACTCCTCCAGTCGGGCGTTCTTCTCCTCGAGCGCGCCCTCGCGGGCGGCCCGATCCAGCGCGACCGTCGCGGTCGCCGCGAGCAGTTTCGCGAAGTAGACGTCCGCGTCGTCGAACGCATCCGGGCTGTCCGAGGCGATGATGAGCACGCCGTGATCGCCGAGCGAGAAGATCATCTCGGTTCGAAGGTGCGTCTCGGGGTTGTGGGCGCCCTCCTCCTCGTGGACGCCCTCGAAGACGCGGTCCTCGCCGGACTCGAAGACCTCCCACGCGAGGCTCTCGTCGCGTTCGAGCGTCGGGACCGTCCCGAGCGAGGCCTCGACGGTGTCGGTGTAGGCGATCGGTTCGAGTCGGTCGCCGGTCGAATCCACGAGGTGGATCCCGGTGTGGGTCAGCCCGAGGACGCGGTCGGCCGCCGAGACCGTGACGTTCGCGACCGCCGTTTTCCCTTCGGCCGCCATCAGATCGCGGGTCGCTTCGAGCAGGTGTTCGAGCGTCCACTCGGTGCGCTTGAACTCGGTGACGTCCCGCCCGATCCCGCAGATCCCGATCGTCTCGCCGTCGTCGACGAGGCGCGAACTGGTGAACTCGTAGGGCCTCGACCGGCCGTCCGGACCGGGAAGCTCCGCCTCGATCGTGATCGGCAACTCCTCGGGGTTGCAGTCGTCGATGATCGCCGCGATTCGGTCCGCCTCCTCGTCGTCGAAGAGATCGACGGGGTGCATCGACGCCAGTTGTTCGTCGACGAGGCCCGTCACCTCCGAGAGACGGTCGTTCCAGTGGGTGAACCCCGACCCATCGAACGCGTAGACGACATCCGTCACGGTGTCGATCATCGCGCGTGCGAGGTGGTCGTCGGCCGTCTCGTGGCCGGGATCGGCTTCGGCCTCGATCTGGGCGCGAAGGACCTCGGGTCGCCCGGCGGCGTCGGTCGGCAGGACGCGTACGCCGGCCAATCGGGCGGCCCTCGCGTCGTCCTCGTCGTCCGTCAGGACGACCGTCGGCGGCCAACTCCCCTCGAACCCCTCGGGAAACGAACCGACGCAGAGGACGCAGTCGACCCCGGCGGAGTCGGCCACCTCGTCCGGCGCGACGGGGGTGAGCGTCACTCGCTCACCGAGGCCTCGACCGACCGCCGCGCACTCGTCGGAACTGCCGACGAACGCGACCCGCACGCGTGGGCTCATTACGGTAGTTATCATTCAACTATTACATATCTTTTGCGATACGAATGTCGGGTCGGATCGGTGGGTGTTTTGTGGTCGGCGGTAACTCACCGGACATGGACGTCACGCTGCTCGAAGCCACCGAGGACCCCGAGCGGGTCATCTGTACGGCCGCGCGAAACGACTACATGAGCGGGTTCGTCGGCGATCAGTCCTTCGAGGAGGTCATGGAAAGCGTCGACGGCGAGGGGATCGAGGAGAAGAAACGGACCCTGATCGGCCACCTCCTCTCGCACGGGCACTTCGGACCGTTCGAACACCCGCAGGCGACGTTCGCCGTACGAGGGATCAGCCGGTCGTGTATGGCCCAACTCACCCGCCACCGTCACGTGAGTTTCGACGTCCAGTCGATGCGCTACGTCGCCTTCGACGACGTGGATCCCGACGACGTGCGTGACGGCGAGATGGTCGTCGTCCCCCCCTCCGCGAGCGACCCGAACTGGGTCGGGCGCAATCAGACGAGCGGCGCGGTCGACGAGGAGACGGTGAGCGAACGCGAACGGGTGTTCACCGAGTCGGTTTCCCGGTCGGTCGAGGAGTACCAGCGCCTGCTCGAACTCGGAATGGCCCCCGAGGACGCCCGGTTCGTCCTGCCCATCGGCACCGAGGTCAACCTCGTGATGTCGATGAACGCCCGGATGCTGATGCACGTGGCAGATATGCGCGCCGCCGCAGACAGCCAGTGGGAGATCCGCGAGATGACCGAGAAGGTGCTCGCCCTCGCTGCGGAGTGGTGTCCGCTCACCTTCGCGTACTACGACGAACACATGAAGGGCCGGAAGAACCGCCTCGCGCCATGACCGGCGAGGCCCGCGACGCGACCGGCGAGGGACCGCTCGCCGGGCTGACGGTACTCGACTGCTCGCAGGTACTCGTCGGACCCTTCTGTACGATGCAACTCGGGGACCTCGGCGCCGAAGTGATCAAGGTCGAACGCCCCGACGTGGGCGACCAGACCCGCGGGTGGTACCCCCCGCGCTTCGGCGAGGCGGGCCCGAGCGCCTACTTCGCGAGCGTCAACCGGAACAAACGATCGGTGACGCTGAACCTCGCCCGGGAAGAGGGCCAAGAGGTCCTCCGGACGCTGGCCGCCGACGCGGACGTCCTCGTCGAGAACTTCCGAGTCGGGACGATGGAGGGGTGGGGACTCGGGTACGGGGCGCTCTCGAAGGTCAACCCCGAACTGATCTACTGCTCGCTGTCGGGCTACGGCGAGTGGGGGCCCTACAGCGAGAAACCGGCCTACGACCTGATGATCCAGGCCGAGGGCGGGATGATGAGCATCACCGGCGAACCCGGTCGAGAGCCGGTCCGCGTGGGCGTCGCCATCGCGGACATCGGCGCGGGGATGTACGCGACCCAGTCGATCCTCGCGGCGCTGCTCGCTCGGGAACTGCAGGACGTCGGCGGCCAGAAGATCGACGTGAGCCTGCTCGACGGTCAGGCCGCCTGGATGTCCTACATGGCGACGAACTACTTCGCGAGCGGCGACGTTCCGGGAAAGATGGGTAGCGCCCACCCGACGATCGTCCCCTATCAGGCGTTCGAGACCCGCGACGGCCACGTCGTGGTCGCGGCAGCATCGGAAAAACTCTGGCGGGCGTTCTGTGCCGCGATCGACCGCGAGGACCTCCCGGAGGACGAGCGCTTCGAGACCAACGCCGATCGGGTCGAGAACCGCGAGATGCTGGTCCCGATTCTCGAAAACGAACTCGCGGAGTACACCACCGAGGAGGCCCTCTCCCGGCTGGCCGCCCACGACGTGCCCGCGCGGGCGGTCAACGACATGGCGGACGTCTTCAGCCATCCGCAGATCGAGGCCCGCGGGATGGCCCGCGAGGTCGAAGGTCCCGCGGGCACCATCGAGATGCCGGGAAGCCCGATGTTCCTCTCGGAGACGCCGACGTCGATCCGGCGCCACCCGCCCGAACTCGGCGAACACACCGAGGCGGTCCTCCGGGAGACGGGCTATTCGGCCGTGGAGATCGATCGGTTCCGGGACGCCGGCGTGATCTAACGACTCCCGATCCCGGCCGCCGCGCCCGACTTCGGCGGCCGTTCGATCGGTTAGTACAGAATATTAGAACAATAATATAATATATTCATGCAGAATTTTTTGGAGAATATCCAAAGAACGTACTATATCGTTCGTTGTCGTATCACACGCGGGATGGGTGAAACACAGCGCGATCGAGGGAGTTCGACGCCTGTAGTTCCGTTTTTCCAGAGATTATATCCCAATCCTAGTGATAACTATTTCTAAAATCTACGTATGGCTGTGAAAATTTAGTTCGGAGGGTTTATTCTTCATCGTTGAAGGGGAATGGGACATGCGTCAGATGAGTACCGCGGGCCGATCGGGCGTCAGTCGTCGAGTGTTGTTACGGACGGTCGGGGGCGCGGCCCTCTCGACCGGTCTGCTCGGAACCGCGGCGGCGGACGACGAGGAGTACGGGACCGTCGTCGACATCGTCGAGGCCGGTGCCGACGACACCGGAAGCGAACCGATCGACGACGTCTTCGAGGAGCACGCCGACGACGACACCTTGATCCGCTTCCCGGAGGGACGGTACCAGGCGAACGACCTCAGCCTCTACGCGCTTTCGGAGTTCGCCATGGTCGGCGAGGGCGACGTCACGCTGGTGCCGGGCGAGGACTACGACGAGGACCTCTGGCTCGGCGGGGCGGAGACCCGGGACCTCCGGATCGAGAACTTCACGATCGACGCGACGCGCGAGGGCGTCGCCCCCGAGGTCGTCGTCAGCGCCCACGACGGCCTCGTGGTCCGGGACCTCCGCAAGGAGGGCTTTCACGACGGAGACACCTCCTTCGGCTTTCGCACCCTCGACGAGGACGGCCACAGCCTCATCGAGAGCCTCCAGTCGACCGACGGCGGGTCCGGGACGGGCGTCTACGTCAACACGACCGGTTCGATCGCGTTTCGGGACTGCGAGGTCGAGGGCTTCGCGGACAACGGGCTGTACGCCTCCCACTCCTCGGGGCCCGTCTCCGTCGAGGGCGGGCGGTACGCCAACAGCAACGTCACGCAGATCCGACTGGGAAGCGCCAGAAGCGCCGTCGAGGACTGCGAGGTCGTCGTCGACGAGCGACCGGATGGATTCGGCAACATGCGCGGGATCCGGATCGCGGACGGCCCCGGCCCCGTGACGATCGAGAACTGCGAGATCAGCGTCGAGAACAGTCAAGGAACGGGCGCCGTCGTGGGCGCGTACTCGGGTGGCTCCTTCGAGGTGCGGGACACCCGGATCCACGTCGGCGAGGAGTACACCACCCGGCGCTCGAACGGGTCACGAACGAGCTACGCGATCTACGTCGACGACGCCACCGACGCCGAGACGGGTACGAGGACCATCGAGAACGTCTCGGTCACCGGGGGCGGGACGTATCGGGGGGCGATGCGGTTCTCCCGCGACGACAACACGATCGAGAGCGCCTGCATCAGCCAGTCGGGGACGCGTCGAAACGGGATCGTCTTCGAGGGGTCGGACGACAACGAGGTGGTCGACACCACGATCGACGTGACCGGCGAGGAGATCGTCCTGAACGACGGGTCCTCGGTCGATCGAAGCGGGATCTCCACCTCTGGGAGCTGTTCGCCCCCCGATATCGGCTCCGAGGACTGATACTGTCGGCCGTCTCAGAAGTGACCGAACTTGTCGCGCCGGTAGAGGTCGAGTTCGCTCACCGTCGAGTTGCGCTGGCCCGCCGCGAAGACGACCGCGTCGGCGATCTCCTCGGGTTCCGTGACCTCGCCCTCCTCGAAGCGTTCCTCGAACGACTCGCCCGAGGCGCTCCCGAACTCCGTCCGGACCTCGGTGGGGTTGATGACGGTGACGGCGACGCCCTCGTCGCCGACGCTGGCCTCGACGCTGTGGGCGAACCCGCGGGTCCACCACTTGGTCGCCGCGTAGACGGGGTTCGAGGGGCGGGGGTACTGGCCCGCGAAACTCCCGATGAAAAGCAGGTTGCCCCGCGACTCCTCGAGGTGGGGCAGGGCCGCCCGCGTCGCGAAGAACATCCCGTCGACGTTGGTCTCCTGCATGAGCCGGTAGTCCTCCGTCGAGAGCGACTCGACCGCGCCGCCGCGGCCCAGCCCCGCGTTGTTCAGGAGGATATCCAGACCGCCGAACCGCTCGACGGTCTCCTCGACCATCGCCTCGACGGCCTCCTCGTCGCGGACGTCGGTCGGCACCGCGAGCGTCTCGACGCCGTGGTCGGATTCGACCTCGTCCGCGATCCCGTCGAGTCGGTCCTCGCGGCGCGCGGCGAGCGCGAGGTCAACCCCTTCGCGGGCGAGGGCGTGCGCGGAGGCGGTGCCGATACCCGAACTCGCGCCGGTGATCAGTGCGGTTCGCCCGTCGAGCGAGAGCGTCTCCATACCCGTCGATCGAACCCCGTGCTGTTGACTGTTCGCTTATGACACGAACCGGACACAAGAGTTTTCATATCTAAGGAAGAATATGATAGAGAATGTATTGGGTGACTGATCCGATCGAGGGGCTCTCGTCGACCGTCGGCCTGCAGACGCCGACGGGCGGCGGGTGGGTCGTCATCGTCGGCGTCTGGGTGGTTCTGGCGGGCAGCGGCGTGATCGCGTGGCGACGACGACACGGTTCGACGGCGAAGTCACCCGCGAAGGAATCGGCCGAACCGACGCCGGTCGCCGAGGCGGTCCTGACCGACGAGGAGCGGGTCCACCGGCTGCTCGAATCGAACGAGGGGCGGATGCGCCAGGCGCGCATCGTCGAGGAGACCGAGTGGTCGAAGTCGAAGGTGAGCATGCTCCTCTCGGAGATGGAAGCGGAGGGATCGATCACCAAACTCCGGATCGGACGCGAGAACATCATCAGCCACCCCGGATTCGAACCCGACGCGACGCGCTCGACGCTCGAATCGAGGACGTGAGCACACGATAGCGAGCGCCACACCTGTGGCGAAGCGCAACTGTTAAACGACTCTCGTGGCTACCCGAGAGTGCAGGACGATACGGGCTCCGTTGGTGTAGTCCGGCCAATCATATTGCCCTCTCACGGCAATGACCAGGGTTCGAATCCCTGACGGAGCACTCTTCTAAGGAACCGCGTGCCGAAGTAGGAAGTGCAAGGAAGGAACTCGTCGGAGCGTTCCGTACCGATCATCCCCCGTTCCCGAGGAGGAGGGCAACGACTCCAATCACGACGAGTGTAGAGAGGAGCACTAGGATAACGCCTGCCTCGGTGAGTAGTGAGCGGAGTTCGGACGAGATAGGTCGCATGGTCGAGCTACTCTAGCAGTAGTCCTGATCCGATGTAAGTATATCGCACGTTTCATCAAGCAGATAGAACAGGGAACCGAGTGGGCACGTATCCACGAATAAAACGCTCCCTTCCGTCAGGTGCCGATACTCGATCGGGGTACGCACCCACCCTGGCGGAGCACTTTTCGTCCTCGTGACAGTCCGAGCGTCTCATAGGTATTTATGAACGATGACCGTAGTATGCCAAGGCATGACGGACGAAACGGTCGGCTTCGTCGGACTCGGAATCATGGGCCTGCCGATGGCGAAGAACCTCCTCGACGCGGGCTATCACGTCGTCGGCCACAACCGCTCGGACGACCCGGTCGAAGAACTCGTCGAGTACGGCGGCGAGGACGGCGGATCGCCCGCGGGCGTCGCCGAGGCGAGCGACGTCGTCCTCCTCTGCCTTCCGGACTCGCCGGACGTCGAGAACGTCGTCCTCGGCGAGGGCGAGGAGACCGAGCCCGTGATCGACGGGCTGAGCGAGGGCATGACCCTCGTAGATCACTCGACCATCTCGCCGACGGTCACCGAGGCGATCGCCGAACGGCTCTCCGATCGCGGCGTGGCCATGCTCGACGCACCGATCTCGGGCGGTGAGGAGGGGGCCATCGAGGGGACGCTCTCGATCATGGTCGGCGGCGAGGAGGAAGTGCTGAACGAACAGCGGGACGTCCTCGACGTGCTCGGGGGAACGGTCACCCACTGCGGGCCGAGCGGTGCCGGACAGACGACGAAGGCGTGCAACCAGATCGTCGTCGCCGCACAGATGGTGGGCGTGAGTGAGGCGCTGGTGTTCGCGGATCAGGCGGGCGCGGACCTCGCGGCCGTGGTCGAGGCGATCAGCGGCGGCGCGGCGGGCTGCTGGACGCTCGACAACCGCGCGCCGGCCATGATCGAGGGCGAGTTCGATCCCGGCTTCTTCGCCGAGTACCAGTACAAGGACCTCAGGATCGCCACGGACGCCGGTGAGGCCTTCGGCTCGCCGATGCCCCAGACCGCGCTCGCACATCAACTCTACAAGACGATGGTCCAGAACGGAATGGGTCGGGACGACAACTCCGGGGTGATGCAGGTCATCGAGATGATGGCCGGAAAGAGGACGGACGACTAGCCGCTGCTCGTCGGGACGTCGGTGGTCGGCCCGCTACGCTCGCCTCACGGTCGGGTCGTTCCCGAACCACAGCAGCAGGGCACCGATCCCGGCGACGATCCCGATCGGAAGGCTCGTGGTCGGCGCGACGCCGTTTCCCTGCGTCGTCACGTCGAGGGCGTACAGCCCTCCCATGCTGAGCAACCCGAGCAGGGCGAACCAGCCGAGCGGCCCGAGTTGCCGCTCGGATCGCTCGGTCGACTGGGTTCTGGTTCCCATACGACCTGTACGTGCTCCCGATAATAAATACCTACGTATTCCGGATATCCAATATGTATCCCCGTACAACATCGTTCCTGGGGTTCTAACCGTACGACGTTGCCGATATGAGGTCGGGGCGGGAGTGGCTGTCATCCTCTATATAGAGATCGCCCGCCCCTACCCGTTCTCGTCGTTCTCACTAGAATCGGACTCGTTTCCATCGTCGCCACCGAAGATGGGGCCGCCGTCGCCGCTCCCATCGTTGGCCGACGAGCCGTTGGATTCGCCGTTTCCGTCCTCCGCGTCGTCCGCGCCGGTGCCCGCGTCGTCCGGTTGGTCGGGTCCCGAGAACGTCGGGAATCCGTGGAGTATCCCGCCGATCCCGACGATCACGAGCGCGATGACGATCATCATGGCCGCGAACGTGGCGAACGTCCGCGCGTCGGGCGGGTCCGGCTCCCGCTGGCTGCGCGGCTTGGGTGGACCCCGAAGACGTGTCGGCATCGCTCACGCCTTGTGGCCCTCGGTACTTGTACGTGACGAGCGGCGGCCGTTACCGTCGGGCCGGCGCACCGTTGATGATTGCGGTCATATCGGTGCAGGCCGGACAGCCGTACACTTCGCCGTCGTTTCCGGCGAACACCCGCTGGAACCGCCCAGTCACGTGTTCACCGCATGAGGCACAGGTTGGCATGTGCATCCCCGCCTCCACGTACTACCGACCCCGTTATCAACTTGTCCTATCTCTGAATCGTCACTATCGGCTGCCGGAACCCGTCGGCTTTTGGCGTGCGCGGGCCTACCGGCGGTCGTCCCATGAGCGACGACACACCGTCACTGCTCGGCCGGCTACTGTTCGGCGGTAGCCTCGGCCTGCTCGCGTACAGCAACTTCCAGGAACTCGACGCGATGATCGGCTACGCCGACTCGAAGGACGTTCCCGAAGCCGATCGGCTCGTCCCGTTCGCGAGCGGCATGCTCGCGTTCGGGAGCCTCGCGATAATCCTCTGGCGGGTTCCCCGACTCGCCGCGGGCGCGATCGCCGGCTTCCTCGTCGGCGTCACGCCGCTGATGCACGACTTCTGGAACCTCGAGGGACAGGAGCGCGACACCGAACAGACCAACTTCCTGCAGAACCTCGCGCTTCTGGGCGCGGCACTCGCCTTCATCGGGCGGGCCAGCGAGGACTAATTGACTCGGACCGAGGTCCCCTCTTCGCTCGAACGGTAGATCGCGTCGATGACCCGCTGGACGGTCAGCGCCTGCTCGACCGTGTTGAGTTCGGGCGCCTCGCCGCGGGCGACGCTCTCGACGAACAGCTTGTCGCTCGCGGGCCAGCCCGTCTCGGGCAGGCTTCCCTCTAGCTCGGAGCGAACGAAGTGATCCGTCCCCTGATGGCCGGTCTCGAACAGCTCCAACTCCTCCTCGCCGAGGCTGAGCCGTGCGCCGGCATCGGTGCCCCTCACCGTGAACTCGTTGGTCGGCTCCTGTGAGGCCGCCCACGAGACCTCGAGCGAGATCGTCTGGCCCGTCTCACACCGGATCAGCGCGGTGACCGAGTCCTCGACGTCGAACTCGCCCTCGCCGGTCCCCCAGTCGTTCGGGTCGGCGTAGTCCTCGTCACCCGCGACGTTCGACCGGCTGATCCCCATGACCTCCTCGACGGCCGGGAAGTCGAGCAGGTAGAGCGCGAAGTCGATGGCGTGAACGCCGATGTCGACGAGCGCGCCCCCGCCCGCGAGTTCCTCCGAGGTGAACCACGACCCGAGTCCGGGAACGCCCCGCCAGCGGACGTAGTTGGCCTGGACGTGGGTGAGGTCGCCGAACTTCCCCTCCTCGTCGTAGCCCTTGACCATCTCGGCGGCGGCCGAGAGGCGGTTGTGGAAGTTCACCGCACAGAACCCCTCCGAATCGCGCGCGACCGCCGCGATCCGCTCCGCGCTCTCGAGGGTGTGTGCGAGCGGTTTCTCACAGAGCACGTCCATCCCGCGTTCGAGCGCGGCGACGACGACGGGTTCGTGGAACTTGTTCGGGACCGAGACCGCGACCGCGTCGAGGGCCTCCCCGTCGTACATCTCGTGGTAGTCCTCGTAGGTCGCCGCCCCGAAGCGCGAGGCGAACTCCTCGCGCGCGTCGGCGTCGAGGTCCGTCCCCGCCACCACCTCGTGGCCGAACTCCTCGGTGTTCTCGGCGTGGACCGTCCCCATGAAGCCGAGGCCGACGACGCCGAGGCGAACTGGTTGTTCCGTCATACTCCCGACTCACTCGGTTTCGGATAAATAGCTGCCCATATCGAAAGCCCCCTGTCGTTTCGCGCCCTTCCCCGAGTATGGCCGAGGTCACCGTCTACACCCGCGAGGACTGCCACCTGTGCGCCGAGGCGATCGGAACCGTCGAGGAGGTCGCACGCGACGTCGAGACCCCCGTCGACGTTCACCTCGTCGACGTCGACGAGGCCGGTCTCGCGGAGGAGTACGGCGAACGGGTCCCCTACGTCCTCGTCGACGGCCGCCCCGCGTTCAAGTACCGCGTCGACCCCGACGACCTCCGATCCCGGCTAGCTCCATAGCTCGTAGAGGTCGTCGCGGACGGGGTCGGTGATCCGCTCGCCGTCGATGACGAGGGCGGGATCGCCGTCCTCGACCGTCCCGATGGCCGCCGCCTCGATTCCCCCGTCGTCGAGCGCGGCCAGCGCCTTCTCGGCTCGCTCTTCGGGCATCGCCGCGAGCAGCGCGCCGGAGCCGAAGATCCGCAGGGGATCGACCCCCATCGCTGCACAGAGCGCTCCCGTGGGCTCGCGGACCGGCACCCGCTCGCGCTCGATCTCGACGCGCACGCCCGAGGCGACCGCGAGTTCGAGCGCGCCGTCCACCACCCCGCCCTCGGTGGGATCGTGCATCGCGCTCGCGTCCTCGCGGAGGACCCTCGCCTCGGGGAGGACGCCCAACTCCGAGAAGAGCGCCGCACCCCGGTCGAGCATCTCCTCGGGAAGCCCCGCGTCGTCGCGGAAGTCCGTCGCGAGGATCGCGGTGCCTTCGATCCCCGCGCCCTTCGTCAGGATCAGCACGTCGCCCGGCCGTGCGCCGCCCGTGGGGACGTACTCGTCGGCGAGGCCGAGACAGCCCAGCGAGAGGAGCGGCCGGTCGCGCTCGGGGGCGTACTCGGTGTGGCCGCCGACGATCGCCACGCCGGCCTCGCGGGCGGCCGCGTCGAGCTGGGAGACGACGGGCTCGAACAGGTCGGCGTCCGGGAGGAATATCGTCGTCGTGAGCCACCGCGGTTCGCCCCCCGAGGCGGCGACGTCGTTGCAGGCGACGTGGACGCCGATCGTTCCGATGCGTTCGGCGGCCAGCGAGACGGGGTCGGTGTTGACGACGAGCACCTGCTCGCCGATCCGCACCGCGGCGGCGTCCTCGCCGTAGGCCGGGCCGACGAGGACGTCGTCGTCGGGCACGCCCGTCCGCGAGAAGACGCGTTCGAGCCGTTCGGGGTCGACTTTCCCGATCATACTCGGACGAGGCCGCCCGAGGGTTGTATACTGTCGGGTCTCGCCGCGCTCACGGCTCGCGTCCCGACCCCCGTCCGGCTCTCGGACCTCCCGATGGGTGTTTCGAAACCACGTCTCCTTGAATGAAACACGATTGTCTGACGGATAGCTGACTGAGTTTCAAGAGGGTACCGCAAGAGGGTGTGGGTATGGACTCGCTATCCGACCATACCTCCCGCCGGACCACCGGACGGCGTGGACCCGATCCGGGGTCCGGCGGGGCGACCGCCGCGATCAACAGGGCCCTCCTGTTGGCCGGGGCGTTGCTGTTCATCAATGGCATCAGCGTGACACTCATCGCAGCACTCATACCGGTCGCCATCAGCAGCGCCATCGTCATCACGTTCGTCACCGCCCTCACCGTCGTCTCCGCTCTCGCGTACGTCTCGAAACGCAACCCCGAGCGGACGCAGGCGGTGGTCGAGGCCACCCGTCCGCTGGTCGAGACGCTGACGGACCGCGACCGCGCCCGCAGGCAGGGCGGCCTGTAACGCACGCGAACCGCCGTTTTTATCGCCGAAGCCGAGAACCGACCAGCGATGGCTCCGGTACGACCGACCCCGCTCGCGCTCGTCGCGGCCGGAGGATTCCTCGGCGCGATCGCACGCTACGGCGTGGCGCTGCTCGCGCCGGGGCTGGCGGGCACGTTCGCCGTCAACGTCACCGGGAGTTTCGCGCTGGGGTACGTCTTCTACACCGCCGCGACCACCGACCGGATCTCGCCGCGGACGCGGTTGCTCGTCGCGACCGGCTTCCTCTCCTCGTACACCACCTACAGCACGTTCGCCCTCCAAACGGTCGACGCCCCGCTTACGTGGGGCGCCCTCAACGTGCTCGGAAGCTACGCCGTCGGGTTCGCCGCCGCCGTTCTCGGCCGCCGACTCGCGCTGGGGGGCGGACGATGATCGAGGCGCTTCTCGTCGGCGTCGGCGGGGCGGTCGGCGCGGTGTCGCGGTACCTCGTCGGCCTCGCCCTCGGGGACGTGGAGGGGCCGTTCCCGTTCGAGACGCTCGCGGTCAACGTGGTCGGGAGCTTCCTGCTGGGCTGGGTGACGTTCGCCGGGTTCGGCGAGGGGACCCTGCTGGTCGTCGGCGTCGGGACCTGTGGCGCGTTCACGACGTTCTCGTCGTTCTCGGTCGACACGGTTCGACTCGCGGAGGACGAAACGGTGGTGCTCGCCGCGGGCTACGCGCTGGTCAACCTCCTCCTCTCGGTCGGCGGGGTCGGCCTCGCCGCGCTCGTCGCGACAGTATAGGTTTTACATACCCGCTCCCCCCAGAGAGGGGTATGGCAACCGAGGAGGTCCCGGATACGTTGGCCGCGCTCGCCGAGAAGATGGCGACGGAGTACCGCGAGTCGGAGTACGAGATCGCGCTCGCGCTCGCGAACGCACAAGAGCCGCTATCGACCGAGGAACTCGCCGAGGAGACGGGCTACACCGAGCGCACGATCAAAAAGCGGGTCGACACCCTCGAGGAGGAACTCGGGGGCGACCCGCTGCTTCGGCGGGACGACGAGGACCGACCGGTGTTGCATCCGACGCTCGCGAACGCGGTTCGAGAACACGCGGCAAGTTAGATCCCTCTCACGGGTGATGTGACGTTTTCTTCCGAAACAGTGTACGCGACGCCGGTCGGGATCGGCCCGACCGGCATCGGGGTGATCCGGGGGGGAGTGGATCACCGGCGTACTGGTGGGGATGGCGATACGACGCCATCGAGAGTGCGATGGGGAGGGGGGGTGGCCTCTGACAGGCACAACGGCCGTCTCCTTGACGGCAACTGTTCCAAGGAGGGCTACGAATAAATGCTTTGTGCATTGTGTAATTCATATTGAAGAATATATGAATCGGACACGATCCCGGGTCGCGTTTCGCGCCGATCGGCCGACTGGCGGACCGTGAACGACCCCGAAAAACGGGAACGTATTTCTTCACGGTCGATAAAACGGTTGACATGGCCTACAGCTACGAGCCACACCACTTCGAGGACTTCGAGGTCGGTCAGACGTTCGAGAGCGTCGGGCGCACGGTGACGGAGGCGGATTTCGTTCTCCACTCGGCGTTCTCGGGCGACTGGACCGAACTCCACACGAACCGCCACTACGCCGACGGGGAGTACTTCGGCGAGCGGGTCGCCCACGGTCCGATGACGTTCGTCCTCGCCACCGGGTTCGTCTACCGGTGTGGCTTCCTCGAACGCACCGTGTTGGCCTTTTTGGGTATGAACTACATGGACATCCCCGCGCCCGTGCGGACGAACGACACCGTCTCGCTCGACATGGAGGTCACGGGGAAAAAGGAGCTGTCGAGCCGCGAGGACTCGGGGCTGGTGACCATCGACACGGAGATGACCAATCAGGACGGCGGGACGGTCTTCGCCGGCGACATGAAGTTCCTGATCAAACGCCGGGAGTGATCGGGATCGGGTTCCACTCGGATCGTCCGTGGTAGTATCGGGTGGTATTCGCCGGGTTTATCCCCGTGACCGGCGGACGGCCGGTATGCGCTCGAACGAGGGGTGGCGGTTCGGATGGTGAGTTCGACGGGAGCGATCGCGCTGGTCGTCGTGACGGTCGCGGCGACGGCCGTGCTCGGCCTCTGGTATTCTCGGGGAACGGACTCGATCGAGGAGTTCATCAGCGCGCGCGACTCGGTCGGGACCCGGACGCTGGTCGCGACGCTGCTCGCCTCGAACATGGGCGGGTGGATCCTGTTCAGCCCCGCGGAGGCGGGCGCGGCGTTCGGCGGCGTCACCGCCGTCGCGGGCTACGCGCTCGGCAGCGCCGCCGCGAGCCTGGTCTACGTCGTCGTGGGCCCGCGGATCCGTCGGCTGATCCCCGAGGGCCACACCCTCACCGAGTACGCTTTCGTTCGATATGGCCCCGCGATGTACGCCTACGTCCTGCTGGTCAGCGTCGCGTTCATGTTCGTCTCGCTGGCGGCGAACATGACCGGCATCGTCGGCGTCCTCTCGCTGGTCGCGGGCGTCCCGGCGTGGCAGACCGCCGGACTGGTCGGCGGGTTCGTCCTCCTCTATACGGCCTACGGCGGGTTGCGAGCCAGCATCTTCACCGACACCGTCCAGTTGCTGGTCGTCCTCCCGCTTCTGGGCGTGGTCTTCGCCGTCACACTGTTCACCCTCGGCGGCCCCGGCCCGATCGGGCGGACGGTCGCTACTACCGACCCGACGCTGCTCGATCCCGGCTTCGTCCCCGGCCTGCTGTTTGGAGTATATATCGTCGTGGCCATCGCCGGGGCCGAACTGCTCAACCAGTCGTGGTGGCAGCGCGTCTACGCCGCCGAGGACGGCGAGACGGTGCGACGCTCCTTTGCGATCTCCGGGCTGGCGGTCGCCCCGATCGTCCTCGTCGCCGGGCTGTTCGGCGTCGCCGCCGCCGGGTTCGACCTCCTCGAGGGGCCGGGCGACGCGAGCGTCGCGCTGTTCGTGCTCGTCCTCGAGACGCTGCCCGAGTGGGTCGGCCTCGTCGTGGTCCTGCTCGCCGTCCTGCTGGTGATGAGCACCGCCGACACCCTGTTCAACGCGATCGCGAGCGTCGTCACCGCCGATCTGCCGCGGCTGCTGGATTCGCCCTCCGAACGCTCGCTGACGCTCGCCGCACGGCTCACGACCGTCGCGGTCGCGCTCGGGGCGATCCTCATCGGCGCGCGGGCATACAGCGTCCTCGCACTGTTCCTCACGGCGGACCTCTTCGCCGTCGCGGCGGCCGTCCCGCTGGTCTACGGGCTCTACTCGATGCGCGCGAGCGAGTACGGCATGCTCGCCGCGAGCGTCGCTGGCCTGCTCGTCGGGCTGGCGTACCTGCCGACGACGCACGGTCTGCTGTCGGCGCTCGTCCCGCTCCCCGAACCCTCGTTCCTCCGTGCGTTTCTGGGTGCCGCGGCGGTGTCGGCCGGCCTCGCCGTCCTGTCGGCTCGGCTGACCGACGCCCGCTTCGATCCGGGCGCGCTCTCGCGGGAGATCGGTCTCCTCGGGTCGGATCACGCCGTCGACGACGATTAGTCCCGGTCGAGTCGGGCCGTCAGTTCCGCCTCGAGCGCGTGGCGGTGACATCGTTTGGTGCCCTTCTCGAAACAGACGAGGACGACGCTCTCGCCGTTCGCGACCCGTTGGGCGAGGTCCGAGAGCGCCGCGTCCGCTTCGGGCGAGTCGAGGTGCTCGCGGTACCGCTCCTCGAAGCGCACCTCCTCCCAGGCGGCGTTGTGCGCTCCCTCGTCGCACATCCCCTGCATCTTGAAGTCCTCGTGGCGCCGTTTGAACTCCTCGAGTAGCTCCTCGGGCGGGCCGAGTTCGGGGACGTTCTCGTCGACCTCCCCGGAGAACCACGCCGTCGGCCGGCGAACGACGCCGACACGGGTGGCGTCCTCGGGTACGTCGGCGAAGCCGTGGGAAAGCGCCGCGTGGTACGTCTCCGAGACCGTTCCACGGGTCATACCGGTCGGAGGCGGGCGACGCGTAAAACTCCCGCTCCTCGCGCTCGTCTCGACGGCCGCCGGGCGACGGTTTTTGGTCCCTCCCGACGACGATCCGGTATGGCCCGTCCGTCGAATCGACAGGTCCGGGGTGGCGAGCGGTGATCGGAACCCCCCTCCGTCGTGGGCGGTGGGCCGACCACCCCTACGTCGCCGTCGGCGACGGGCCGCGGACCCTGTTGATCGTTCCGGGCCTCAACGACCCGCTCTGTCGGGTCACCGACCGACTCTGGTTCAGCCTGCTCGTCGCGACCTACTGCGACCGATACACGGGTCGCCACACGGTGGCGATGGTGAGCCGTCCCTCCGGACTCCCCGAGAACGCCTCGACGCGCGATCTGGCGGCGGGGTACGCGAAGGTGCTCGACGAAATCGGCCCCGCGGACGTGCTGGGGCTCTCGATGGGCGGCTTCCTCGTCGAGCACCTCGCGGCCGACTACCCCGAACTCGTCGAAAACGCGATCCTCGGGCTGGCCGCCGCCCGCCTGAGCGAGCATGGACGCGAAATCGTCGAGCGATGGCGCGAACACGCCGAGCGGGGGGAGTTCCGACCGATCTACGAGGAGGCCGCGGGCGCGGTGGCAGGCGGCCTCCGGGGGCCACCGGTCAGGGGTGCGGCACGGCTCTACGGCCTGCTCGCGTCCCAGTCACGGGTCGACCGGCGGGACTTCCTCGTTTCGGCCGACGCCTGCCTCGCCCACGACGCGACCGATCGCCTCGGCGACATCGAGGTCCCGACGCTCGTGATCGGCGGGACCGAGGACCCGTTTTTCACGCCCGAGCGCTACCGCGAGACCGTTCGCGGGATCCCCGAGGTCGAGTTCGTCGAGATCGAGGAGGCGGGCCACGAGGCGGTCCTCGACCGACGGCGCGAGTTCGACGGCGCGATTCGCGAGTTCCTCTACGACTGAAAGTCCGGATCGCGGTCCTCGAGGAACGCGTCGACGCCCTCGCCGTGCTCCTGCGTGCCGTAGGCCTGCGACTGGACGACGTTCTCGTAGTCGAGCGCCCCCTCCCATCCCCGTCCGAGGTTCGCGTGGATCGTCCGTTTGGCCAGCCCGATCGTCCTCGTTGGACGCTTTCGCAGGGTGTCGAGCAGGTCGTCGATCCGCTCGTCGAGTTCGTCCTCGGCGACGACCCCGTTGATCAGCCCGAGGTCCGTCGCCTCCGCGGCGTCGAAGAAGCGACCCGTAAAGGCGAGGTCCTTCGCCGCCCGCAGGCCGACGAGTCGCGGTAGGAGGAAGGTCCCGCCGGTGTCGGGGATCAGTCCCACGCGGACGAACGCGGCGCTGAAGCCCGCGGACTCGACTGCGTAGGCGAAATCGGTGAGCGCGACGATCGCCATCCCCGCGCCGACCGCGTCGCCGTTGATCCGGGCGACGATCGGCACCCGACACGAGAGCGCCTCCTCGGCGAGGCGGCCGAACGTCTCGTCGATGCGCTCGTAGGCCTCCTCGGGGGTCTCCTCGCGGGCGGCCATCGACTCGATGTCGCCTCCGGCGCTGAACGCCCGTCCCTCGCCGGTGAGAACGATCGCGTCCTGCTCGGTCGGATCGCTTTCGGCGAGCACGTCGGCGAGTTCGGCGGCAGTCTCGGTCGTGAAGGCGTTCAGGACGTCGGGGCGGTCGAACGTGATCCGTCGAACGCCGTCGTCGTTGTCGGCGATCTGCATACCGGGTCCGATTCAGCCCACCGAGGTAAGTCCTCGCCTCAGACCGAGAGCGGATCGGCGCTCTCGAGGACGAGTTCGCGCGCGACGGGCGAGAGCGTGTACGTTCCGTCCGAGCGCCACTCGACACAGGAACAGCCCCGAAGCTCCAGAAGGAGGGTCCAGACGTGCTGGAACGGTGCAGCTACTTCGGTACCGACCTCGCTGGCGGTCGCACTCCCGCGTTCGGCGAGCGACTCGATGACGGCCCACGTCTGGGCCTCGTTACAGAGCGACCGCCGGCTTGCGGCCTCGATCTCGGCGGCGACCCCCACGGCCTCGGCGTCGTCGTCCGTCGTCTCGCCCCCCTCGATGCCGCCGACTCCCTCGTCCCGCGGCCGGTCGCCTTCCCCATCATTCCGAGTACCATCGAGGCGCTCGCGAAGCTCCTCGACCTCGGCCTCGAGCGCGGAGTTCTCCGAGCGCAGTCGTTCGAGTTCCTCGTCCATCCCCACGTCGGGGAGCGTCGCCTGCGCCGATCCGATCGGCGTCTCGCCCGACAGGGCGTCGGCCATCTGTCGGGCCGCCTCGCTCACGTCGCGGGCGGAGTCGAGTTCGCGTTCCAACTGCTCGATCCGGCGGTCCCGCTGGGCGAGTTCGCGTTCGAGTTCCGCGACCCGTTCCCGCTCGCGCTGTTGGTCCTCAGTGATCGACTGGAGGTCGCCGACGAGTCCGTCGCTGACGGACTTGAGTTCGGGACGCTCGAAGTCGTCGAGCCCCGGCGTGGCCCCCGCGTCGAACGTCCGTTTTCGCTTGAACTGCACCTGCCGAACGTCGCCGTCGGTCCAGTCGGTCTGGAGGAACGCCTCGCCGGCGTCGAGATCCGAGACGCGCTCGCCGTACTCGCTTCCCACGATCCGTCCGACCACTTTGGTGTCGTTGTCCCACGTCAGGCGGTGCCAGACCAGCCAGTTCGCTTGGGTGATGAAGTCCTTTTTCACGTCGGCGGGGCGCTGGCTGATTCCGACGATGCCGAGGCCGTGTTTCCGTCCGCGTTTTCCGATCTTGATCAGCATTCGCCCCGTCTCGTCCATCCCGCCCCCCTCGGGGATGTACTCGTGGACCTCCTCGACGACGAGCAGAAACGGTTTTTTGAGCTTCTTCTCCTTGGCGAAGAGGTGACGGGCGGTCTCGCGCAGGAGGTCGTCGGCCGCGGTCTCGTCGAGGTAGCCCGAGACGTCGAGGATCGTGGGGACGTTCTGCTCCAGGGCGAGTTCGGCGACCTTCTCTGCGTGTTCGGGACCAACCTGGATGTCACACTCCTCGTCGGCGCCGGCGTGCAGCAGTTCGTACTCCTCTTTCAGTCCGTAGTATTCGCCGTCGGTGTCGACGATCAGAACGGGATAGCCCGCCTCCAGCAGTTCCTCGACGACGACGCTCGCGGTGTTCGACTTCCCCGATCCCGACTTGCCGGTGACGAATCCGCGTCCGGTCAGAAGCTGAACGACCGGCATTTCGACGCTCTCGCCGTCGTCCGCGGTGCCGACCGTCACCCGTTCCTCGCTCATGGCTCGCCTCGCGCGTTCATTGCCGGAAAATATCGGTTATATTACTTAAATCCTCCCGCTCACCGGAAGAGCTGGGCGAACAGCGCGCCCTGCCCGCGACGGAGCCGCTCCGAGAGGGCGGACGTGCCGATCCCGAGTTCCGCTGCGACCTCGCTCGCGGTCGCTTTTCGAGGGATTTCGAAGTAGCCCATGTCGAGGGCCGTCTCGAGGGCGGCCTCCTGAGTCGGGGTGAGGTCCCACCGTTGCGCGACGGGGGTATCGTTGCCCGTCCCCAGCGGGTAGACCCGTTCCAGGGTGACGCCGACCGCCTCGCCCGCGGCCGCGAGAACCCCCCTGAGGACGTCGTGGCCGACGACCGCCCCCAGATACGTCTCGACCCCCCCGCGGTACTGCAACGATTCGGCCATGAACCCCACGTCGACGAGCCGGTGGACCACGCAGGGGTGTTTCGAGAGACACCGGACGTTAGCAGCCCCGTTTACGGTCGAGACGTGCAGGTACCGGATGTCCTCGTCCTCGTCGAGACGCTCGACGAGCGCGTCCGCCCCGCCCCGAACGCTGAACCGCAACAGCGCGTTGCCGTCGCGTCGGGCCTGTGGCGGGCGACACTCGACGGTCGCGTTCGCCTCCCGCGTGGCCCGTGCGAGCGGGCAGTCGTCGCCCGTCACCCGGAACTCGACGACGAGACACTCCTCGATCATCGCCTCCCGTAGCCCGCCGTGGTATTTAAACCCCGCCTATATGCGGGTGAATCGGTATGCGTTCGAACGACCATGAAGAACTATGGACATCGAGGAGCTCAAAGAGCGCGCGGGTCCGCGGGCGTTCAGCCCGAAGGACGACCTGTCCGAGGAGTACAGGAGAGCAGCGACGCGCATGATCCAGTTCCACGCCAACAGCGAGGTGATGGGCGGATACCTCGACAAGCAGTTCACCCGTCAGGCGCCGAGCCTCGACCGGAAACTGGCATGTACGGCGAAGGTACAGGACGAGATCGGCCACGCCCAACTGCTGTACCGGGCCGCCGAGACACTGGGCGTGAAGACGCGCGAGGAGATGCTCGCTGAACTCGAACGCGGCGAGGGGAAGTTCCTGAACTGCTTTCACTACCCGGTCGATTCGTGGTACGAGGCGCCGATGATCGACTTCTTCGTCGACGGCGGGGCGATGCGCCGGCAGGCGACGCTGAAGGCGACGAGCTGGGAGCCCTACGCCCACGCGATGGACAAGGTCTGCTTCGAGGAGGGCTTTCACGTCAAACACGGCGAGGACATTCTGAGAGAGCTGATGGGCAGTTCGCGGGCGAACCGGGAGCGGGTACAGGAGACGTTCGACGAGTGGTGGCCCCGGATCGTCCAGTTCTTCGGGCCGCCGAACAAGGACAGCAAACACAACGACTTCGCCCAGGAGGTGGGGTTGAAGACGACGAGCAACGACGACCTCCGGCAGGCCTTCCTGAACGCCTACATCCCGAAGGCCGAGAAGTACGGACTGGAGCTTCCGGATACACCCCGGATCGAGTACGACGAGCGCTCCGGGAGATACGAACTGGAGTACGACGACCTGGACTGGGAGGAGTTCTGGACGATCGCGAACAACGACTACGAGGGGAGCGCAGAACAGATCGGATCGCGCCGACGGCGTCACGAGGCGGTGGCGTGGGTGCGCGAGTCGATGGACGCGTGGGAAACGAGTCAGGAAGCGCCACAGGTGGCCGATTGATATGATCTGGGAAGTGTTCAGACAGGCGAAACCGGGGAAGTACCACACCCACTGCGGGAACGTCCACGCCCCCGACCGGGAGATGGCGAAGCTGTTCGCCCAGATTCAACACGGCCGGCGGATGCAGACCAACAGCCTGTGGGTCGTCCCGCAGGATGAAGTGAGCGAGGTCGACAGTGATGAAGCGACCTTCGGCGGGAGCACGGACAAGGCGTACCGCTGGGCGATGACCTATAATAGAGTGGACGCGAGTTTCGCCGCCGAGGTCGAACGGAGCGAGGAGGAACAGCGCGAGGCCGCGAAAGCGAGGGAGGAGCCATGACGCCCACGGAAGAGCTACTGTTTCGGCTCGCGGACGACGAGTACGTGATCGCAGAGCGCTACACCGAGTGGCAGATCTACGCGCCCACCATCGAGTCGGATCTCGCGCTGGCGAACATCGCACAGGACGAGTTCGGCCACGCCCGCCTGTGGTACGACGTCCTCGAAGAACGGGGCTACGAGGAGAAAGACCTCCTCTGGGAGCGCGCTCCCGAGGACTTCCGCCACAGCACGCTGTGTGAACTCGCCTTCGAGGAGGGCGACTGGGCCGATCCCGTCGTCCGGAGCTACCTCTACGACACCGCAGAACGCCTGCGGCTGGAGGCGCTGGTCGATTCGAGCGAGCCGGCGATCGCCTCCCGGGTGAAGAAGGTCCTCTCGGAGGAGGACTACCACCGCGAGCACGCCCAGAGCTGGCTCGAACGCCTCGCGGAGGGCGAGAGCCGCGAGCGCGTGCAGGCCGCGCTCGACCGGCTGTTCCCGCACGCGCTCTCGCTGTTCGACCCCGGCGAGAACGAGGACAAGGTCATTTCGGAGGGCTTGCGCACCGAGTCACTTGCCGCTCTCCGAGAGGAGTGGTTCGCGGTTACGATCCCGTATCTCGAATCGCTCGGTCTCTCCGTGCCCGAACCCGAGGACGTGGCGCGGCCCGAGATCCGTGGACGGGACGGTTCGCACACCGCCGAGTGGTTCGATCTCCACGCCTCGTTTACCGCGACGTACCACGAACTCGGCTTCGACGAGCCGACCCGACTCCGGGGTGGGGGCGCGTGAGCAGCGAGCGCCCGACCGCGTGTGCGTATACCGACTACACGCCGGGCGAGAGTATCGAAGAATTTCCGAAGACGGGCGAAGGGTCGTCCGGAATCGAACGACAGGTGTGGGACGCGCTCTACGAGGTCGAGGACCCGGAGATGCCGATCAGCGTCGTGGATCTCGGGCTGATTTACGGAGTGGGCATCGAGGGGCTCGACGGAAAGACGAACGCGGTCGTGACGATGACGCTCACCTACACCGGCTGTCCGGCCCGCTCGATGCTCAAAGGAGATATCCGCGAGGCCGCCGCCAGCCCGGACGGAATCGACTCGGCCGAGGTGCGCCTCGTCTGGAGCCCCGAGTGGACCCTCGAGATGGTGAGCGAGGCCGGAAAGGAGGACCTTCGGGAGTTCGGCCTCAGCATATGAGGCGACCCGACCCGAGCGTTACGACCGGCGAGGCGGACGAATCGAACCCGGTGGAGTGTCCCTACTGCGGGTCGACCGAGACCGAGCGCGAACATCCGAAAGGACCGTCGCTCTGTCGGTCGATGCACTTCTGTCACGGCTGCGGGCAGCCCTTCGAACGGATGGAGTAACTCAGAGGACGCGGCGCATGGAAACCGCACTCGCCGGACACGTCGTCGTGAACTGACTCGTCCGCGCGATGGGATCGGGAACCCGCTCCCGGTCGATCCGCTCGAAGCCCCGTTTCTCGAAGAACTCCGCCGCCGTGGTCGTCAGCAGGTAGAGCCCCGAGACGCCCCGATCGGCGGCGATCGCACACAGCCGGTCGGTGATCTCGCTCCCGAAGCCCTCGCCGCGGACCGCGGGATCGACGGCGATCGATCGCAACAGGGCGTCGGTGCCGTGAACCTCGAGGCCGCCACAGCCGACGCGCTCGCCGTCGATCCGGGCGACGTAGAGGGCCGTCCCGTCGAGGTCCGTCGGGAGGTCGCTCGCTTCGAGCAGCGAGACGGCGTACCCGCGGTCGCTTCCGTTCGCGGCGACGAGTTCCATGGCGAACGGTCGCGCCACCGACCCATAAGTCGGAGGGGTTTACCCGATTCGAGGAGTACGCGGCCCCATGAGCGAGGGATGGTTCGCCGACATCGGTCCCGACGATCGCGGGGAAGCGGCTCGTGCGATCCGCGAAGGGAGCGCCGACGCCCCCGAGGACTGGCCGGCGCTGGCCGTCGGGAGCGGGTTCGCTTCCGACGACGAGGAGTACTACGAGCGACTCCACGAGGCGACGCTCGGGGCCGCCCGCGAGGAGGTACGCGAGCGCGAACGCGCCGACGACGCCCAGCTCGTCCACGCGGTTCGCGCGATGGACGATGCCGAACGGGTGGCCAACGAACTCGCCGAGAGGGTGGGGGAGTGGGGCGGTAGCCTCTTCTCGGAGTCGGGATCGGGAGTCGAGTACGCCCGCCGGTTGGCCGACCGCGAGGGCGAGACGCCGGTCGAGGAGCGGGCCATCGCGCTCGCCGCTCGAACGGCGGCGCTGGCCGACGAGGCGGACTCGCTTAGGGAATTCATCGAGCGGACCACCCCGACGGTCGCGCCCAACCTCTCGGCGCTCGCGGGGCCCGTGCTCGCGGCGCGCCTGATGGCACTGGCGGGCGGACTCGGAGAGCTGGCGAAGAAACCGAGCGGCACCCTCCAGGTGCTGGGCGCGGAGGACGCGCTGTTCGCGCACCTCCGCGGACACGCCCCCTCGCCGAAACACGGGATCATCTACACCCACGAGTACGTTCACGGGACGCGCCCCGAGGACCGGGGTTCGGCCGCCCGTGCGCTCGCCGGAAAGCTCACCATCGCCGCGCGTGTCGACCACTACGCGGGCGAGCGCCGACCAGAACTCGACGCGGAACTCGACGAACGCATCGCGACCATCCGGGCGCGGGAGGAGTCATGAGCCTTCCCCAGGGAATCAAGCGCCACGCCATCGACGGCCGCGATCGCCTCGCGACCCGCGGGGAGCCGGTCTACGGCGAGCCAGTTCAGGGGGAGTGGCGCGCGTGGGATCCCCGGCGCTCGAAACTCGGCGCGATGCTCGAAAAGGGGATGGATCTCGGCCTTCCCGACGAACCCACGGTCCTCTATCTCGGGGCGGCGAGCGGCACGACCGTGGGCCACGTCGCCGACTTCGCCGGGCCGACCTACGCCGTCGAGTTCGCGCCCCGCCCCGTGCGGGATCTACTCCCCGTTGCCGAGGATCGAGGAAACCTCTTTCCGCTCCTGAAGGACGCCCGCAAGCCCGCGACCTACGCCCACGTCGTCGAGAGCGACGTCGACGCCGTGATCCAGGACGTCGCGACCCGCGGGCAGGCCGACGTGGCGCTCCGCAATCGGGCGTTTCTCGCCGACGACGGCCGACTGCTCGCGGCGATCAAGGCCCGAAGCGAGGACGTGACCCGTGAACCCGAGACCGTCTTCTCCGAGGTCGTGGACCGACTCGAAACCGAGTACGAGGTCCTCGAAACCGAGCGACTCGAACCCTATCACGACGACCACCTCGCCGTCGTCGCCCGCCCGCAGGTATAACAGGGGCTATTTATTGAGCGGGGCCGAACTCGGTTCCGATGGAGACGGGTTCGGCGGAGCGTTTCGAGCGGATGGGCACCCTCGGGATCGAGGAGGAGTTCTTCGTCGTCGACGGGGCGGGCCGGCCCGTCTCGGGGACCGACGACCTCGTCTACGCGAACGATCCTCCCGGTATCCTTACCGAGCGCCTCGATCACGAACTGTTCAAGTGCGTCATCGAAACCCAGACCCCGGTCATCGAGTCGCTTTCCGAGGCCGGTGACGTGCTCGGAGAGGTCCGGGAGACCCTCGTCGCCTACGCCGCCGAGTACGGCTATCGGATCGCCGCCGCCGGTCTGCACCCCGCGGCGAAGTGGCGCGAACTCGAGCACGCCGAGAAGCCCCGCTATCGCGCCCAACTCGACCGGATCCAGTACCCCCAGCACCGCAACACCACGGCGGGCCTGCACGTCCACGTCGGGGTCGACGACGCCGACAAGGCGACCTGGATCGCAAACGAGATCCGCTGGTTCCTCCCGATCATGCTCGCGCTCTCGGCCAATTCCCCCTACTGGAACGGGTTCGACACGGGGCTGGCCTCGGCCCGCGCGAAGGTCTTCGAGGGGCTTCCGAACACGGGGATGCCGACGGCCTTTTCGGACTTCGAGGAGTTCGCCGCCTTCGAGCGCCTGATGGTCGAGCAGGGATCGATCAACGACCGGGGCGAACTCTGGTACGACGTGCGCCCCCACTCGGGCCACGGCACCGTCGAGGTCCGCACCCCCGACGGGCAGGCCGACCCCGAGTACGTGCTGGCGTTCGTCGAGTACGTCCACGCGCTCGTGATGGATCTGGCCCAACGGTACGAGGCGGGTGCGGACGGCCACGACCACCGCCGGGAACTCCTCGACGAGAACAAGTGGCGCGCGATGCGCCACGGCCACGGGGCCTCCTTCGTCGACCGGGACCGATCGGGTGTCGTCTCACTCGGCGAGGTCGTCGCCCGGGAGTGCGACCGCCTCGGGGTCGAGGGTATCGGGCGGATCTACGACGCCGAGAGCGGGGCGGCGCGCCAGCGCCGGATTCGCGAGGAATCGGGCCCCGAGGCGCTCTACGAGTCGCTCGTCCTGTAGGCAAGACTTTTGGCCGGGGCCGACTTTCGTCCCCTCAGAGAGGACATGTCCGAAGACGACCCAGACGACGGCGAGGAGATCCCGGTGACCGTCGACTCCGAGGACCGCGACGCGAGAACGCGCATCGAGGAGGGCGCGGACCGCGCGGTCGAGGAGTTCGACAAGGGGATCGTCGACCTGCTGGCGTGGGTGCTCGACACCGAGACGCGCGCGCGGATCTACGTCTACCTGCGTCAGTACCCCGGGTCGACCAGCGAGGAGATCGCGAGCGGTACCGGCCTGTACCCCAGCACCGTGCGCGAGGCGCTCGCCGAACTCAACGAGGAGGGCAACGTCTCCCGCGAAAAGCGAGAAAGCGAGGGCGCGGGCAACAACCCCTACGAGTACACCGCGATCGCGCCGAGCGAGTTGGTGGGGGGGATCCTCCATCAGGTCCAGGACGAACTCAACACGGTGTTCAACCTCGATCAGTACCTCGCCGAGGACGCGAGCGAGACGAGCAGGCCGATCACCATCACCGTCGACGACACGGACGACGACCCCGAGGGTGACGACGCCGGTGACGACACGGACGAACCCGAGGGGGTCGACGAGTAGCCCTTCCGAAGGCACTAAGCCACCGGCTCACATCGCCCCGGTATGCAGGTTGCGCTGGGGGGGACGTTCGACCCCGTACACGACGGCCATCGCGCCCTTTTCGAGCGCGCGTTCGAACTCGGCGACGTCACCGTCGGCCTCACGAGCGACGAACTCGCGCCGAAGACCCGTCGGGAGGACCGCTACGTCCGCCCCTTCGAGGAGCGAAGGGCCGATCTGGAGGACGAACTCGCCGCGTTCGCCGAGGAACACGGTCGGGAGTACGAGGTCAGGAAACTCGAAGAGCCGACGGGCATCGCCACCCGGCCCCGGTTCGACGCGTTGATCGTCTCGCCCGAGACGGTCGAGGGCGGAAAGCGCATCAACGACCTCCGGCGCGAGCGGGGCCACGACCCCCTCGAACTCGTCGTCGTCGATCACCTGCGCGCCGAGGACGGCGACATCATCTCGAGTACGCGGATCGTCGACGGCGAGATCGACGAACACGGCAACCTCACGCCCGATCGCGAGGGACGCGGGCGCGAGCGGCCACGATAACTGCCTACCACGTCGGCGGGTCCAATCCCGCCTCCTCGAGCAACGGTTTCCACCGGTTCTGGACGGTCAGTCGGGTCACGCCCACCGCCTCCGCGACCGCCCCCTGCGAGCGACGGTCGCCCGCGATCAACCCCCCGGCGTAGAGGCTCGCGGCGATCGCGGCGGGTTTCGAGCGCTCGGCGTCGGGCATCGTCGAGAGGAAGAGGTCCTCCGCGACCGAGCGCGCGTCGCTCCCGATGTCGAGGTCGTCCGCTGCCCGTCCGAGGTCGGCCAGCCAGCGTTCGTTCCGTACCCTGTCGCTCGCGCGGTACACACCTCCGATTGATCGTCAGCGGATTTAAACTCCGTGACACGCGGACAGCGACGGGTTTTTACTCCGCTCTCGAAAAGTGAGTGGTGCGCGCGGGTTGCCGAGCCAGGCCAAAGGCGCAGCGCTTAGGACGCTGTCCCGTAGGGGTCCGCCGGTTCGAATCCGGTCCCGCGCATCCAGCTTTTACTGCGCTCGTTCGCCTCGCTCACTCGCTGGCAAAAGCTGGACCAAAACGCGGTTCACTCCCGTTGGTCACTCACCGCGACCGCTCGCTTCGCTCGCGGGGAACGGCTTCGCTCGGGTTTTTCCAAACCGCTCGCTCGCCGATATTCACTCCCGGTTAAATCGGCCTACAGCTATCTCATCACGTCTATCAGTGAGATATCTTTTTCGACCATCTTTTTCAAGAAGAGCCGAGTGACCGAGGAGTATCTGGAGGTCTTCTGACTCTCGCGGCTCAGACGAACTCGACGTCCAGTTCGTCGGTGATCCCCTCGACGTCGAAATACGAATCGGCGACCGCGAGCCGTTCGTCGAGTCCCTTCGCGGTCCCGGCGATGAACGCGTCACGGGCCGCGAGCGCCTCTCCGCGCCGATGGAGCGCGTCCTAGAGGTCGCCCGCCGAGCGCGCGAGGTCGGGCGTCTCCTCGATAACGGTGAGCCAGTCGAGCGCGCCGTCGACGGCGTCGAACGCCGCCGGACCGGACTTGAACACCTCTCCCTGATACAGTTCGAACATCACTAGCGGGATCGTGATCGTGCGCTCGTCGTAGCGGGTTTCTATGTACCTGACCGTCTCGTCGACGCCGTCGAGATAGTCGATGAGGACGCTACTGTCGTAGAGCGTCATCGGGGTCCGACGCCCCGTTTCATCTCCTTTCGCGCCCGGCGAGCCCCTTCCGCTGCGTCGGTGCCCTCCCACAGCCCGGCACCCTCTCGCACGGTATCGCGGCGGTCCTCAATGAGGCGCGAGAGCACGTCGTCGAACGTCTCGTCGTCGCCCTTGAGCGCGGCGAGCACGGCGTGTGTTTCCTCGGTTATCCGGATGCTCTTGCTCATAGTTTTTGTATACGAGCCAGTATACAAGACGGTTCTGCTGCCCGGCGACCGGGAACGGCTTTCGCGGAGAGACTACCGACTCGACGGGCTCACTCGGGGTCGATCCACCCGAGCGTCGCGCCGCGCGTACACTCCGCGTCCTCCTCGAGGACGATCTCGACGAGTTCGCCCGCGACCGGCGCCGGCACGTCGACGTCGACCTTCTCGATCTGGATCTCGCAGACGGCCTCGCCCTCGGTGACGACCCGCCCCTCGCGTGCGAACCAGTTGACGACGACGCCCTCCTCCTCGTCGACGTCGTCGGGCCAGACGGCGGCGGCCTCGACGGCCACGCGGTCGTCGCTCGCGCTCATTTTGAGTCGGCGTTTCGGACGGCGGTCTCGATGTCCTCGACGCCCGGGATGACCTCGTCCTCCATCGGGCGCGCGTACGGGATCGGCACGTCCGGGACGGCGACGCGCTCGACGGCCTCCAGATCCGAGAGCGACCCCTCGGCCACGCGGGCGATAATCTCGCCGGTCACGCCGAACGAGCGGTAGTCCTCGTCGACGACGACCAGCCGACCCGTCTTCGCGACCGACTCCCGAATCGTTTCGGTGTCGAGGGGCACGAGCGAACGCAGGTCGATTATTTCGACGCTCGTCCCCTCGCCCGCGAGCGATTCGGCGGCCTCGAGCGCCCGGTGGACGTGCAGGCCCAGCGTGACGACGGTGACGTCCTCGCCCTCGCGCTTGATGTCGGCGCTCCCGAAGGGAATGGTGTACTCGTCCTCGGGGACCGGCGTCTTCGGGCCGTCGGGGGCGGGCATCCACCCGATCCCCATCAGGCGCTTGTGGAACAGGTAGACCACCGGGTCGTCGTCGCGGATCGCGTTGTGCATCAGCCCCTTTGCGTCGTAGGCCGTCGAGGGGACGACCACCTTCATCCCCGCCATATGGGCGAAGGTGCCGTAGAGCGTCTGGGAGTGCTGGGCGGCGTCGTTGTACGTTCCACCCACTGCTGCGGTCAGTACCATCGGGACGTTCACCGCCCCGCCGCTCATGTAGGTGTTCTTGGCCATCCCGTTGTAGATCTGGTCCATCGCGACGCCGAAGAAGTCGACGAACATCAGTTCGGCGATCGGGCGCATCCCCTGCTGGGCGGCGCCGACGGCCGCACCGAGGTAGGCCGTCTCGCTGATCGGCACGTCCATGATCCGGTCGTGGCCGAACTCTGAGAGCAGGCCCTCGGTCGAGTCGAAGATGCCGCCGTAGTCGGCGACGTCCTCGCCCATGTAGAAGACCTCCTCGTCCTCGCGCATCTCGTGGGCGATGGCCTCGACCATCGCGCGGCTCATCGTCAGTTCGCGCTCGACCCGTTGTTCCTGCTGTGCCATCAGTCGTCACCTCCTGCAAGGTCGAAGTCGGGTTCACTCTCCGTCACGCCCGAGGGCGGGTTGACGAAGACGTCCTCGTGGGCCGCCTCGGGGTCGGGTTGGGGCTGGTCCTTGGCCCACTCGATCGCCGCGTCGACGCGCTCGTGTGCTCGCTCGCGTATCTCGTCGAGCGCCTCGTCGTCGACGCCCCGGTCCCGCAGGTCGGCGGCGAGGCGTTCGATCGAGTCGCGATTCTGTGCGGCCTCGCTGTCCTCGTCGGGCCGGTAGCTCTGGGGATCGCCCATGAAGTGGCCCATCCGTCTGTGGACCTGCACCTCCAGCAGCGTCGGGCCGTTGCCGTCCCGGGCACGCCCGATCGCCTCCCGTGCGGCGTCGTACACCGCGACGGCGTCGTCGTGGTCGACGCGGACGCCCGGCAGGTCGAACCCGTCGGCGCGCCGCGAGCCGTCGGCGACGTCGGTCACCCGCCCCTTGGGCATGCTGATCGCCCAGTCGTTGTCCTCGATCACGAAGACGACGGGCAGGTCGTGGACCGCCGCGAGGTTCAGCGATTCGAGAAAGGCGCCCTGACTGATCGCGCCCTCGCCGAGAAACGCGACCGCCACGCCGTCGGTGTTTCGCCGCTTCGCGGCGAGTCCCGCCCCGACCGCCGGTGGACAGCCCTGGGCGATGATGCCGCTGCAGGCGAACCCGACGTCGGGGTCGAACAGGTGCATGTGCCCGCCCTTTCCCTTGCTCAGCCCCGTCTCCCGGCCGAATATCTCGGCGGTCATCCGCTCCAAGTCGACGCCCTTCGCGATGGCGACGTGGTGGGGTCGATGTGGCGCCGTCACCACGTCGTCCTCGCGGAGGTGCCGACAGACCCCGGCCGCGGCGGCTTCGTGGCCGGCCGCGAGGTGTAACTCCCCGGGGATCGGCCCCGCAGAGATGTCGAACGCGGGCTGTTTTCCCTCCAGGTACTCCTCCTGGAGGCGCTCCTCGTAGTATCGGGCCGTCACCATGTCCTCGAACATGGCCTGTAGTGCGGTATCGTCTACCATTGTCGGTCCCGGTACAGGAATCGTTCACGAACGACCTATAGCTATCGTTGGGGGAAGGGGAGCACAGCAGCGGGTATTCCACCGTCGAACTCCGAGGTACCGTCCGGTCTACGGACCCGAAAGACGGACGCAATATTTATGTTATGTGTTCACAATGCCCTACTCGCTTAACAATGATCGAGGATTCGGTACGAAAGGATACAACTGATGGAGGAGGCCGCGCCACCGGTTTCGATCGTCGGACGTTCCTGAAGACGGCGGCGACCGGGGCGGGACTAACGGCGGTCGCCGGCTGTCTCGGGGGCGGGGACGACGAGGGGACGATCACGCTCGGGGCGCTCTACATCTTCTCGGGGTTCGCCTCGCTCTACGGGGACGAGGCCGAGCGCGGGTTCGAACTGGCGGTCGACGAGATCAACAACGACGGCGGCATCGACGGCCAGGACGTCGAGGTGATCTCCCGCGATACGGAGGCCGACGCCGACACGGCGATCCGCCAGATGACGAGTCTGATCGAGGAGGAGCGCGTCGACGGGCTGTTCGGGCTCGACAGCAGCGGCGTCGCACAGGCGATCGCCCCCCAGATCGCGCAGTACCGGATACCGCTGATGGTCACGCACGCGGCGACGCCGTTTCTGACCTCGCCGGAGGGCGAACACGAGAACTCGGTCGGGAACGACTACGTCTTCCGGAACAGCAACACCGTCGCCCACGACATGTACGGGGCCGCCCAGGTCGCCTCGGAACTCGACGCCACCACGTGGGCGACGATCGGGCCGGACTACGCGTTCGGCTACGAAACGTGGGACTACTTCCAGGCGTTCGCCGAGGGCCTCGGGGTCGACGCGGAGTTCGTCACCGCCCAGTTCCCGGCGCTCGAAACCAACGACTACTCGCCGTACATCAGCGCTGTGATGGACGCGGGGCCGGACGCCGTGGTCACACCGCTGTGGGGCGCGGACCTGACGACGTTCGTCGGGCAGGCGGAGGGCGCGGGCTGGTTCGACCGGATCGACTACACCCTCTTCAGCGTCGGGATGGGGACGGACCTGCCCGCGGACGGCTCGCCCCTCCCGGAGGGCCAGTACGCCTCCACCCGCTACGACCCGTTCGTCCCGGACAGCGAGGAGAACAACACGTTCCGGGAGACCTACGTCGGGGAGTACGACACCCTGCCGACGTACAACGCCGAGGGGGCGTATCGCGCCCTCTATCTGTACAAGGCGGCGATCGAGGAGGCCGGCTCCACGGAGGCGGATTCGCTCGTCGAGACGTTCGACGGGATGGAACACACGGGCGCGGTCGGGCAGTACCGGTTCAACGAGGAGACGAACCAGGCGACGGTGCCGGCGATCTGGGGGCAGATCGGGTACGCCGACGAGTGGGAGAGCAACGTGCTCGGCCCGGTCGAGGTCTACGACGCCACGCCCGAGGACCTCCGCGGCACGCTCGAGGCCGCCGGTTCCGACCTCCCCCCGGGGGTGTGACGATCGTCCACGCTGCCGCGATGGGCGCGACGAGCGTGCTCCCGTTCATCGGCGTCTCGGACCTCGTCATCGGCCTCAGCCTCGGGAGCCGGCTGTTCCTGATCGCCGTCGGGTTGAGCCTTATCTTCGGCGTTCTCGGCGTCCTCAACTTCGCACACGGGGCGTTCTACATGGTCGGCGCGTACGTCACGCTCGGCGTGACGAATCAGGTGATCGGCAACTTCTGGATCGCCGTCCTCGTCGGCGGGGTGGCCGTCGGGCTGCTCGGCGTCCTCATCGAGGTCGGGACGATCAGGCCGCTGTACGGCCGCATCGAGGACGAACTCGATCAGCTGATCGTCACGTTCGGGTTCGTCCTCGTCATCCACGAGGGCGTCCGGTTCGTCTGGGGCTCCCAGCCGTACTCGATGGGCGCGCCGGCCTCGCTGGCGTTCCCGGTGTCGATCGGCGGCAGCACGTTCGGCGCCTACCGGCTGTTCGTGATCGGGGCCGCGTTCGTCGTGATGGGCGGCCTGTGGGTGTTCATCACGAGGACCTACTTCGGATCGCTCGTTCGGGGGACCTCCTCGGACCGGGAGATGGCGTCGATGCTGGGCGTCGACGTGCCCCGGCTGTACACGGCGGTGTTCTTCCTCGGGAGCTTCCTCGCGGGCCTCGGCGGCGCGCTCGCCGCGCCGCTGCAGTCGGTCAGCCCGGCGCTCGGCGATCAGGTCATCATCGACGCGTTCATCATCGTCGTCATCGGCGGCCTCGGGTCGCTGTCGGGCGCGTTCGTCGGGGCGATGTTCGTCGGGATCCTCCAGAGCATCGGCCCGCAGTTCATCGCCGCCGGCCACATCGCGATCCCGTTTCTCGCGATGGTACTGGTGTTGGTGTTCCGCCCCGAGGGGCTGTTCGGGGGGATCGGCGAATGAGCACGCAGGACGAATCCACCGGCTCCCGGATCGGCGCGTTCGGGCGGGAGGCCGTCCGCAACGGCTGGACCAGGGAGCGGTTCGTCCTCCTGGGCCTGCTCGGTCTGGTGGTGGTGTCGTTCGGGCCGCCGTTCCAGGTCTATCTGTTCACCGAGTTCCTGATAATCGCGCTGTTCGCCCTCGCGTTCAACCTGCTGTACGGCTACACCGGGTTGCTCTCGTTCGGCCACGCGCTGTTCTACGCGGGCGGGTCGTACGGGTTCGCGATCGTCCTGCGGGACGCCGGGCCGTCCATCGTCGACGCCGTCGGCAGCGGCCTCGCACCACTGGTAACGTTCGCCGTCGGCGGGGTCGTGGGCGTGCTCGTCGTCGTCCTGCTTGCGGTCCCGGTCGGCTGGCTGTCCGTCCGCCTCGAGGAGATCTACTTCGCGTTGATCACGCTCGCGTTCGGGATGCTCGGCTACTCCGTTATCATCCAGGACCCCGGCGGGTTGACCAACGGGACCGACGGCGTCATCGTCCTCCTCGGCATCGCCGAGGTCGCCGGGGCCGAGGTCATGCTCGGCGATCGCCGGACGTACTACTACCTGACGGCGACGGTCGTGATCGCCTCGATCTACGCGATCTGGCGGGTCGTCCACTCGCCGTTCGGGACGATCTGCAAGTCGATCCGCGAGAGCCCGGACCGGGCGGCCGCCCTCGGCGTCGACGTCACCCGCCACCGCTGGATGACGTTCGTCATCTCGGCGGCCTTCGTCGCCGTCGCGGGCGTGCTGACGGCCGGTCTCTCCAGCGTCGCCTCGCCCTATCACTCCCACTGGACGACGAGCGCGATCCCCGTCGTCGCCACCGTCATCGGTGGCGCGACCTACTTCGCCGGACCCGTCGTCGGCGCGTTCGTCTACCTCTACGTCCGGTGGGGGATCAGCCGCTATCCCGCCCTCGAGGCCTACTGGGAGTTCTTCTTCGGCGTCATGCTCATCGTCGTCGTGCTCTACTTCAAGCAGGGGGCCGCCGGCGGCCTGGTCCTGGTTCACGCCTGGCTCCTCGAAGCGCGTTCGGAGTACGAACGCGGCGGCGCGGGCGCCGTGGCAACGTTCGCCCGCGAGTCGATCGCCGCGAGGCTCCGGGCGGCGCGAGAGCGCGTCACCTCGAGCGGGGACGCCCCCGAGGGAGGGACGCGATGACGACCGTCCTCGAGACCGAACGGCTCCGCAAGCAGTTCGGGGACCTGGTCGCCGTCGACGACGTCTCGCTCGCCATCGAGGAGGACGACGTCACCAGCATCATCGGCCCGAACGGCGCGGGCAAGACGACGTTCTACAACCTGCTGACTGGCGTCCTCGCGCCGACGGCGGGGTCGATCCGCCTCCGAACGGACGGCGAACTCCGGGACATCACCGACGCCCCGCCCCACGAGGTCGCGCGGAGCGGACTCTCCCGATCGTACCAGATCACGAACGTGTTCGACGGGTTGACCGTCCGAGAGAACGTGCAGGTGGCCCGAATCGCCCACGACGGGCGGACGTTCGACCTCCGATCGCGGACGGCGGCCGACGAGGCGCTCAACGAGGACGTCGACGGGTTGCTCGAACTCACCAACCTCGCGGAGTTGGCGGAGACGCGCTGTGACGAACTCAGCCACGGCGAGAAACGCAACGTCGAGATCGCGCTGGCGCTCGCGATCGAGCCGACGGTCTTCCTGCTCGACGAGCCGACCGCGGGGATGAACCCGACCGAGACGCGGGAGGTCGTCTCGCTCATCAGACGGCTGAACGACGACATCGACGCGACGTTCGTCGTCACGGAACACGACATGGACGTCGTCACCGGCGTCTCCGACCGGATCGTCGTCCTCGCGGAGGGGGCCGTGTTGGCCGACGGAGAGCCCCGGGAGGTACTGTCGGACGAACGCGTGACGGAGGCCTATCTCGGGAGTGAGACCGTATGACCGTCCTCGAACTGACCGACGTCGACACGTACTACGGGAACAGCCACGTCCTCCACGGCGTCTCGCTCGACCTCGCGGAGGGCGAGGTCGTGGCGCTGCTCGGACGCAACGGGGCCGGGAAGACGACGACGATGCGCTCGATCATGGGCGTGACGCCCCCGCGGCGGGGCACCATCACCTACCGTGGCGAGGGCCTCGTCGGCCTGTCGCCGAACGAGATCAACGCTCGCGGGATCGGGCTGGTTCCCGAGGACCGCCGCGTGTTCCCGACGCTGACCGTCCACGAGAACGTCGTCCTCGCGCACAAACTCGCGGCCGACCCGCGTCCGGTCGAGGAGATGTACGACCTGTTCCCGGTCCTCGACGACCTCCGGACGAGTCGGGCACGGAACCTGAGCGGCGGCGAACAGCAGATGCTCTCGGTCGCCCGCGCGCTCGTCCAACGGCCGTCGCTGTTGTTGCTCGACGAACCGACCGAGGGGCTCGCCCCGGTCATCGTCGACGACCTCCAGGCGATGCTTCACGACGTCGTCTCGCAGGACGTGACCGTGTTGCTGTCCGAACAGAACGTACACTTCGCGTTCGATCTGGCGACCCGCGGGTACGTCATCGATACAGGGTCGATCGTCTTCGAGGGGTCGATCGAGGACCTCCGGGAGCGCGACGACCTCCTCGAACAGTACCTCGCCGTCACCCCGGAGGAGGTGGCCTGATACCGCTAGCCAGGTCGGCGATCGATCCCGATCCGCGCGCCTCGCCGCCCCGTCAGTTCTCGCTCGTTTTCGACCCACTCAGCGCCTTCTTCAGATAGTAATAGCCCCCGAGGGCGATCAGCGTCGTGGCGATCGCGCCGGGAACGCCGTATCTCTTGTACCCGAACGATGCGGCCTTCTTGACGATCGCGAGCAGGGCGACCATGGGACACCTTCGCCCGAGCGGGCCAAAAGCGTTCGGCAGGCACGTACTCGTCAGCCACCCATCGGACGGGCTGAAGCGTGCCACAACGCTTTTCGCGCGCGCTGAGTGAGTTATCGCCAATGGACATCGTCTCCGAGTTGCTCTCCGGTATCGTCGAGAATGCCGATGCGGTCGCGCTCTTTTCGCCCACGGGATCGCTGTACGATCGGTTCGTCGAAAGCGAGACCGACCTCGACGTGATCGTCGTCGATACCGAGAACGCGGTCGACGCGGGCACGTTCGTCGAGATCCCGCTCGATTTCTCGGACATCGAGGACCTCGTCCGGTTCGGGATCGGCGCGGCCGTCGGCGACGGCTACGTCGAGGAGGGCGACGTCGTCGTCTGTGCGACGAGCGTCTTCGAGGACGAGATCGACACCGTCTCGCGGGTGCGCGCCGAGGAGTCGGTCCACTCGGAGCTCTACGACCTGTTCGTCAACTCGCGGGCCGAACCGGGCGTCATCCGGAGCGTCCTCGAGGTCGCGATCGACCTCGGGAAGAAGGGACAGAAGGGAAAGCCGGTGGGCGCGCTGTTCGTTGTCGGCGACGCGGGCAACGTGATGAACAAGTCCCGTCCCCTCTCGTACAACCCCTTCGAGAAGTCCCACGTCCACGTCGGCGACCCGATCGTCAACGTGATGCTCAAGGAGTTCTCGCGGCTCGACGGCGCGTTCGTCATCAGCGACTCGGGCAAGATCGTTTCGGCCTACCGGTATCTCGAACCCGACGCGAAGGGGATCGACATCCCGAAGGGACTGGGCGCGCGCCACATGGCCGGCGGGGCGATCACGCGCGATACGAACGCCACCTCGATCGTCCTCTCCGAGAGCGACGGGCTGGTCCGGGCGTTCAAGGGCGGGAAACTCGTCCTCGAAATCGATCCGGAGGAGTATTGATGCAGGTATCGGTCCTGCGCGAACCGCTGGTTCTCGCACTGGCCGTGTTCGTCGGGGTCGTCGTCCTCGGGTACGTCTTCGGTCAGCTGATGAAACAGGTCCTGACGGCGATCGGCGTCGGCGAACTCGTCGAGGGGACCGCCTTCGAGCGCACCGCCCAGGGGCTGGGTAGCTCGACCGTCTCGGTCGTCTCGCGGCTGAGTTCGTGGTTCCTCTACGGCGTCGGCCTCATGCTCGCGCTCTACGTCGCGGGCGTGCTCGACGTGAGCGAGCTGTTCGCCGAAGTCACCTGGCTGCTCCCGCGGGCGTTCATCGCGCTGTTCGTGGTCATCGCCGGCATCGTCGCCGGCGACAAGGTCGACGTGCTGATCGACGAGCGCCTTCGAGGGGTGAAGTTCCCCGAGGTCGGCCTCGTCGGCACGGTCGCCAAGTACAGCGTCATCTACGTCGCGGTCCTCATCGCCATGGGCCAACTCGGTATCGCCACCAACGCCCTGCTCGTCCTGCTCGCGGTCTACGTCTTCGGACTGGTCTTCCTCATCGGGGTCGCGGGCCGAGACCTGCTGGCCTCGGGCGCGGCCGGGCTGTACCTGTTCTTGAACCAGCCCTACGGGATCGGCGACCGGGTGACGATCGGCGAGCGAACCGGCGTCGTCCAGGAGGTCGAACTGTTCGTCACCCGGATCGAGGACGACGGCACCGAGTACATCGTTCCCAATAGAGCGGTCTTCGAGGAGGGCGCGAGTCGGTCGCGCGACTAGAGTTCGCCCAGCTTCCGCAGGAGCTGTCCGCGGTACTCCTCGTCGCTCCGTTTGCCCTTCCTGTCCAGCACGTTGCGTTCGAGCGTCTCGAGCGCGAGCGAGAACGCCTCGTCGCCGCCGTAGCCCTCGCCCGTGCCGGCGATCTGTCCCTCGTTGGTCCGCATCCGGATCCCACACCGGTAGAGCGCCCGCCCACGGAGGCTCTCCTTGTGCTCCTTGAACCGGACGTGGACGTGGTGGACGTTCATGTTCCGGTGTTTGTCGCTGATCGCCCGGATGCGCCGGCCGACCTCCTCGCGCGAGGTCGAACGGAGCGCGTCGACGTTGGTGATCTGGACGTCCATCCCCTCCGCCTCGGTGTACGACAGCGCGCGCATCACGTCGGTCTTCGTGAGCACGCCCGCGACGCGCTCGTCGTACTCCGGCGAGACGATCAGCCCGTCGTAGCCGTACTCGAACATCGTGCGGACGGCCTCGGCGACGGTGTCCTCGAGGCCGGTCGTCTCGGCGGGCCGGCTCATCTCGTCGTAGACGGGGATGTCGAGCAGGGCGTCGCTATCGCCGCCGCGCGTCCCCTCGGTGGGGCGGTCGGCACTGCGCAGGACGAAGTCGACGATGTCCTTGGTCGTCACCATCCCGACGGGCCGCCCGTCCTCGACGATCGGCAGCCGCGAGACGCCGTGTTCGCGCAGCCTGTTGATCGTCGTCCCGAGGGTGGTGTCGGTCGAGATCGTCACCACGTCCTCGGTCATGATCTGGCGCACCTCCAGTACGTCGAGGTTCTCGAGGGTCGCCTCCAGAATGGCGTCCTGCGTGATCGCGCCCCACAGCTCCCCCTCGACGTAGACGGGGGCGATCCGCGTCTCGCTCTCGACGAGCTGGCGGGCGACGTCCCGGACGTCCGCGGTCCGATCGAACCGGGGGACGGCCTTCGCGAGGCGTTCGGCGGCGGTGTCGTCGTCGCGATGGGAGCGCAGCCACTCCCGGGGCGTGATGACGCCCTCGCACTCGCCGTCGCGGACGACGAACACGCCGTCGCGGTGCTCGTCCTCGAAGTACGGTTTGAGCTTCGCGATCCGCTCGTCGGGGTCGACCGCGACGTACTCGTCAGTCGCGACCTCGCTGATGTCCATGTGCGACGGTCGCCGCGCGTCGACAGTTAAAATATCGCTTTCGTTCGCCGGTCGCCTACGAGCCGGACGCGCCCCCGAACAGGTCGTCGTACTCGGCGGGGAACTGCTCGCGGACGTCGGTGAAGGCCTCGCCGGCCGCCTCCTCGAGGGCGTGAACCGTCGCCCGCGTGGCCCGAGTTGCGAGGTCCTCGTCGATCCCCGCCCGGCGTTCGACCCGGGTTCGGAACTCCTCGGGCCCGAAGTCCTCGCCCTCGTCGTCGGTGCCGATCGCGCCGGCGGGCTCGTCGGGCAATCGTTCGGCGATCTCCTCGCTCTCGCCCGGCGAGAGGCGTTCGGCGAACGTCTCGAGGACCGCGTCCGCGGCCGCCTCGGCCTCCTCGGCCGATTCGAGGTTCGCCTGCTGTCGGACGATCGTGTAGAACTCGGACGGTTCCATACCCAATCGTATCGGCGAGGCGCCCTTCAACCCGTGGCCGTCACTCGCCGGGATCGCGCACCTCCGCGGGAACGCCCGCGACCGTCGCGCCCGGGGGGACGTCCTCGATCACGAGCGAGTTGGCCGCCACGCGCGCCTCCGCTCCGATCTCGACGCCCGGGAGGACGACCGCGCCCGCGCCGACCATCGCCCGCTCGCCGACCACGACGGGCCCCGTCCGGTACTCGTCCTGGAGGAACTCGTGGCACAGCAGGGTCGCGTCGTAGCCGATGATCGCGTCATCCTCGACCGTGATGAGGTCGGGCCAGAAGACGTCGGGGGTGGATTCGAGCCCCCACGAGACGCCCTCGCCGACGGTCACGCCGATCCCCCCGAGCAGCCGGTTCTTCAGCCTGAGGCTCGGCGAATGGCGCGCCAGCACGATGGCGAGGTAGTTGAGCGCGACTCGGAGGGGGTGGCGCGCGTCGGGCCAGTGCCACAGCGAGTTCGCGCGGTCCGGGGTGGGGTGGCGGGTCACGCGGTCGTGGCGGGGCGGGGTCTCGTCGCTCACGGCCCCCCGTACGCCCGAGCGCCCCTTGAACTAGTGTTATTCGGGGTCGGTCTCGTCCTGCCCGAGCGCCTCCTCGTCCTCACCCTCTTCCTCGTCCTCGTGATCTTCCGCGTTCTCGTCCGTTTCGCCGCCGGCGCTTCGCTTCTCGTCGCCGCCGTCCTCGGTGCCGCCGTACTGTCCGTCCTCGTTTTTCACGTCGTCGCTGCCGTAGGCCGGATCGTCGTCCTCTCCCATGGTCGAACCCAGCGCGCCCGCGGCCGAAAGGGGTGGGCCGGCACGTGCAGTCACTTTTCACGCGCCCGTCGGCGCGGGAGGTCCTCGATCGCCGGCCCGTCGAGCACCCGCCCCCTGGGGGTGAAGCGCGAGCCGTGACACGGGCAGTCCCAACTGCCCTCGCCGTCGTTCCAGCGCACCACGCACTTCATGTGCGGACAGACCGCGGAGACGGCGTTCAACTCCCCCGACTCGGATCTGGAGACGGCGACCGGCCCGTCGTCGGTCCGCACGACCGTCCCGTCGCCGGCGCGGAGCGTCGCCTCCTCGTCGGCGAGAAGCGAGCGCGCCCAGTCGGCGGTGAACCGTGCGCCGACCTCGGCGTTGTGCGTCAGGAACGACGTCGCCGACTCTCCGGTGACCCGCGCGGGCGAGAACACCTCGGCCTGCGGGTGCTCGCCGTCGCGTATCAGCCCCGCGAGGATCCGCCCGGCCGCGACGCCGCCGGTCATCCCCCACCCGCCGAAGCCGGTGGCGACGTACGCGTTCTTCCCGACGGGCCCGAGTCGGCCGACGTATGGGATCGCGTCGAACGGTTTGTAGTCCTGCGTCGACCAGCGATACGCCACTTCTTCGACGTCGAACTGCTCGCGGGCGAACCCCTCCAGACGCTCGTAGCGCTCTCTCGTCGAGCCGCCCCGTCCCGTCTCGTGGTTCTCCCCGCCCACGAGGACGAGCGGTTCGCCGTCCAATCGGTGAACGCGGATCGACCGGTAGGGATCGCCCGCCTTGTAGTACATCCCCTCCGGGGGATCGCCCGCGACCCGCACCCCGACGACGTGCGAGCGCTTGGTCTTCATCCGCGCGAAGTAGCCCCCGCGGTCGAAGACCGGGAAGTGGGTCGCACAGACGACGTGCTCGGCGGTGACGGCTCCGGATTCGGTCTCGACCTCGCAGGGCTGGCCGACGTCGAGGTCGGTCGCGCGCGTCTCCTCGAACACCTCGCCGCCCTCCTCTTCGATCCGCTCGGCCAGTCCGAGGACGTACTTCCGGGGGTGGAACTGGCCCTGCTCGGTGAATCGGACCGCGCCCGCCGTCTCGTAGGGGAGGTCTACCGACTCGACGAACGCGGCGGGCAGTCCCAGCCGTTCGGCCGCCCGCGCCTCGTCGCGGACCTGCCTGCGCCCGTCCGAATCGTCGGCGTAGACGTACGCGGGCGCGCGCTCGAACTCGGCGTCGAAGCCCTCGCTTCGCTCCGCTACTTCCTCGAGGGCGTCCTGGTTCGCCTCGGCGTACTGGCGGGCGCGCTCCTCGCCCACGGTGTCGAGCAGGTGATCGTACTTCAGGCCGTGCTGGGAGGTGACCTTCGCGGTGGTGTGGCCCGTCACCGCCGCCCCGACCCGGTCGCGCTCGATCACCGCGACGTCGATCCCGTCCTCGGCGAGGTGTACGGCGGTGGAGAGCCCCGCGATGCCGGCACCGACGACCGCAACGTCGACGGTTCGGTCGCCGTCGAGCGCCGAAAATCGTGGGCCGTCGGTCGTCGCGAGCCACGGCGACTCGTCGCGTGCGTGATCGTCCATGCGACGTGACACCACGGGGATCCCCCTCGTCGTTATCCCTGCGTATGCCGGCTACTCGCCGCGGAGGTCGCTCATGTGGTCGATCCGCGAGCGGACCAGGTCCTCGGTGCCGATGTCGTGGCGGATCCGGACGCCCTCCTCGACCTCCGAGAGGGCGTCCTCGGCGATCTCCTCGGCCTGGGCGATGCTCTCGGCGATCCCCACGACGGCGAACGCGCGCGAGGTGGTGGTGTAGATACCCCCGTCGCGCTCGTCCACGCTCGCGTAGAAGAGGGCGGCCTCGGCGTTCCCGGTCGCCGCCCGCGCCACGCTCTCCTCGTCGACGGCGATCCGGGTCCCGCCCTGCGGGTCGACGGGGTAGCCCTCGGGGACGGCGTACTTACAGACGGTGGCACGGGGGGCGAACGACAGTTGGGGAAGCTCCTCGCCCTCGCGGGCGGCGACGAGCACGTCGAGGAAGTCCGTGTTCATCACCGGGAGGGTGTTCATCGCCTCGGGGTCGCCGAAGCGGGCGTTGAACTCGATCACTTTCACCCCGTCGGCGGTCAGCATGAACTGCCCGTAGAGAACACCGGTGTAGTCGCCCAGCGCCGCGACCGTCTCGTCGAGGATCGAAACCGCATCGCGGTAGTCGTCCTCGGTCATGAAGGGGAGTTCGAGGCCCGCGTCGCTGTACGAGCCCATTCCCCCCGTGTTCGGCCCCTCGTCGCCCTCGTAGGCGCGTTTGTGGTCCTGAACCGCCGGGGTCACTCTGAGCGAGCCGTTCGCGACGAGGCCCTGGACGGTGAACTCCTCGCCGACGAACCGCTCCTCGAGGACGATTCTCTCGTATTCCTCCTCGCGGAGGTACGCCTTCGCTTCCTCCTTGGTCACCTGATCGCCGATGACCTTCACGCCCTTTCCGCCCGTCAGTCCGGCGGGTTTCACGGCGAGGTCAGTAGTCGAGGAGTCGATGTACTCGCAGGCTTCCTCCGTGCTCTCGAACGTCTCGAACTCCGGACAGCCCGAGATGTCGTGCTCGCGCATGAACCGTCGCTGGTAGGCCTTGTCGGTCTCGATGCGCGCGGCCTCGGCGCTCGGTCCGAAGGGGAAGACGCCCGCCTCCGATAGGGCGTCGGCCACCCCCGCCTGCAGCGGCGCTTCGGGGCCGACCACGGCGAGGGTCGCGCCGACCTCCTCGGCGTAGGTCGTCACGGCGCTCGCGTTCGTGGCGTCGAGCGTCTCGAATCCCGCGGCGATCCGGGTGATCCCCGGGTTCCGGTTGCCCGCACACGCATAGAGGTCGCAGTCGCTTCCTTCGAGCGCCCGCGCGATGGCGTGTTCGCGCCCGCCGCCACCGACCAGCAGCACGGTCTCTGACATGGCTGAGAGACGCGCGGGCCGTGGGGTAAAGGTTGTCCTTCGACGGGCGGATGCGAGGGCGCGATACACGGCTCACCCGGTCCCCGTCCGTGCCCGGAGTTTTACTATCCCGGGTCCGATTGGCTACCCGAGCATGAAGGACGTAGCGATCACGGACGTCGAGACGTACATCGTCGCGAACCCCTGGAAACCCTGGGTGTTCGTCGAACTGGAGACGGACGCGGGCGTGACCGGCCTCGCCGAGGCGACGACCCACGACAAGCCTCGCACCGTCGCCGCCGCCATCGAGGAGATGTCGGACTACTTCGTCGGCCAGAACCCCTTCGACACCGAGCGGATCTGGCTCGAGATGTACCGCGACGAGTGGTTCTCGAAGAACGTCATCAACACCACCGTCTGTTCCGCGGTCGACATGGCCTGCTGGGACATCAAGGGCAAACTGCTGGACGAACCCGTCTACGACCTCTTAGGAGGGAAGGTCCACGGCGACCGCCTGCGCACGTACGCCAACGGCTGGTACACCGACGCCGAGGGCGAACCCGAGGGGTTCGCCGAGGCCGCAGAGCGCGTCGTCGCCGACGGCTACGACGCCATGAAGTTCGACCCCTTCGGAACCGCCTGGCAGCGCATGTCCAAGAAGGACCTCAACCACTCCGTCGAGATCGTTCGTGCGGTCCGGGAGGCCGTCGGCCCGGACGTCGACCTCCTGATCGAGTGTCACGGGCGCTTCACCGCCGGGCAGGCCGTCGATGTCGCCCGAAAGCTCGACGAGTTCGAGCCCACGTGGTTCGAGGAGCCCTGCCCGCCGGACTCGATCAACAGCCTCGCCGAGGTGGCCGACAAGTCGCCCATTCCGGTCGCGACCGGCGAGCGCCACATCTCGAAACACGACTTCTTCGAACTCGTGACCAGAACCGACGTGGACATCATCCAGCCCGACCTGATGAACACGGGCGGGCTCACCGAGGGCAAAAAGATCGCCGGCCTCGCGGAGGCGGATCACGTCAGCTTCGCGCCGCACAACCCGCAGGGCCCGGTCGCGTCGGCGATCTACGCCCACCTCTGTACGACGGTACCGAACTTCATGATCCAGGAGCTGTTCCAGACCTACGACGTCGAGTGGGTCGACGACCTCCTCACGGAGCCGCTGGTCGTCGAGGACGGCTTCATGGAGGTGCCCGACGGTCCCGGCTTCGGCATCGAACTCGACCACGACGTCGTCGAGGAGCACGCCTACACCGGGGAGGGGGTCCACACGATCAACCTCTTCGAGAAGGACTGGGAGAAACGCGAAGTCGACATGCGATAACCTGGACTGCGAAACCGCTTCCGGTTTTTAGATACGGACTTCCGACCTCCTCAGGCGAGCGGAAGGACCGTCGCGAAGATGAGCGAGGTGATCAGACCGACGACCCCGATCAGTATCGTCGACACGGTCCAGGTTTTGAGCGTCTCAGCCTGTGTGAGCCCCCCGATCTCCTTGACGATCCAGAAGCCGCTGTCGTTGTACCACGAAAGGAACGAGGCACCCGCGCCGATCACCATCACCATGTAGGCGGGATTGGCCGCCAACTGGTCCGTGAACGGGGCCATGATACCGGCCGTGGTGACGATCGCGACCGTCGCCGATCCCTGGACGACGCGCACGCCGGCGGCGATTATCCACGCCGTCACGAGAATCCCGAATCCGACGTTCTCCAGCGCACCGGCGATGTACTCGCCCGCGCCCGCCGCGGCGAGCATCGCACCGAAGGCGCCACCGGCGGCGGTGATCGCGGCGATGTTACCGCCGCTCTTGAGCGCCTCTGTGAGTTCGTCCGAGAACGTCTCCGAGGAGAGGTCGCTCATGCGGTAGAACGTGAACGCCGCCACCAGCGCGGCGACCGTCAGCGAGAAGTTCGGATCGCCGAAGAATCCCGTGAAGGCCGCCGGTGCGCTCTCCTCGCCGACGAACGTCTCGACGCCCGTGTTCGCGGCCACGAGAACGACCGCAAGCAGGATCGGGAGCAGCGACTCGAACAGACCCGGAAGGGCGCTGGTCGGCGTGTTGACCTTCTCCTCGAGTTCGTCGACCGAGGTTCCCATCGCGTCGCGCAGCGGGATGTCCATCCGGCGATTGATCCAGTAGCCGTATCCGAGACCGGCGACGAGCGCGGTCGGGATCCCGACGAGGATCCCGATAATGATCGTAGTCCCGAGGTTGGCGCCGAGTTCGCCCGCCGCGAGGAGCGGGCCGGGCGTCGGCGGAACGAACCCGTGCGTGACCACGCCGGCGCCCCCCACGGCGACGATGAACAGCGCGTAGTTCCCGCCCGTCCGGGATCGGGCCGCCCGCGCGAGGGGTGCGAGCAGGTAGAAGACGTTGTCAAAGAAGACGGGTATCGCGATCACGAAACTGCTCCCGAACAGCGATAGCTCGGTCCGATCCTGTCCGACGACCGAACTAAACCCGCGGACGATGCGATCAGCGGCCCCGCTTTCGATCATCGATTTTCCGATGACCGCCGCCATGAGGATCGGGATCCCGATCCCGGCCATGTTCTCACCGAACGCGGTGGCGAACTCGCCGGGGATATCGGCGAACGCGACCTCCGGCGTGACAATGCCGACGACGAGTCCTGCGACGACGAGCGCGATGAACGGCGGCAAGTCAAGGACGACTAGCAACAGGACGATCGCTACGATTCCAGCCAGGAGCGAAACAAGGGGACCCTGCCCCCCCAACTGCAGTATGGTAGTATCGAACATTCCATTTGCTACCAATGAAAAGATCCATTTAATAGTTACTCAGTACATCTGGTACTTATCTATCGATCGCCGCCCAGTAGGCTTATTGACGGTCTCCCCGTCTGGAATCGCATGAGCGACGTAGCGATCGTCGGCGGCGGTCCGGCGGGGCTGAGCGCGGCGCTGTTCGCCGCGAAAAACGGGCTCGACACCGTGGTGTTCGACACGGACGGGACGTGGATGTACAAGGCACACCTGTTCAACTACCTCGGGGTCCGGAGCATCGGGGGAAGCGAGTTCATGGCGATCGCCCGCGGCCAGACCGAGGACCGCGGCGCGGACCTGCGCGAGGAGGAGGTCTCCAGGGTCGAACCGACCGACGAGGGCTTTACCGTCACCACCGACGAGGACGAGTACGACGCGCGGTACGTCGTCCTCGCGACCGGCGCGAAGCGCGACCTCGCGGAGGAACTGGGCTGTGAGACCACCGACGAGGGGACGATCGACGTCGGCCTCGACATGGAGACGAGCGTCGGGGACGCCTACGCGACGGGGGCGATGGTCCGCGCCGAGGAGTGGCAGGCGATCATCTCCGCGGGCGACGGCGGGGCGGCCGCCCTCTCGATCCTCACGAAGGAGAAGGGCGAGCACTTCCACGACTTCGATACGCCCGGGGACGTGCCGAGCCTCCGGGCGGAGGAGTGATCGGGACGCCTCCCACCGTCGGCTGTAACTCTCCGAGCGTGACTCGTGGTGAACTGGCCGACGTCATCGGTAGCTCGGCCGCGCGTTCCCTGCGGTGATTACGCACTTACGGCCGACGGTATCAGGCGCCCGGGATCCCGACCGCGGAGGCCGAGACGAGCCCGATTCCGGCGAGCACGTAGAGGACGGCCCCCGCGACGAGCCACGCGACGATCCCGATCAGGGCCGCCGTCCCCCACCCGCCCGAATGGCGGACGTTGATCACGCCGATCCACGCGAGGAGCGCCAGCAGCGCGCCGACGAGCGGGATCCCGCCGAGGACGAGGCTCACGATCCCCCACGCCAGCGCGCCCAACAGCGCGGTGAGGGCCGCACCCCCGAACCCGATGGCTTCGTTAGTCGCGAGGCTGACACCGACGTAGATCCCGAGGCTCCCGACCAGCAGGCTGATCAGGAACACGATCACGGTATCGAGTACCATACTCATAGATCGGTTTGTGGGCTGATAAGAACGCTGCCTGCTTCTCCCGCCCGATTACTACCGCTCCCGTGACGACTCCGCCACCACGGACCTCCTCGCCGATCCACGTTTAGAAGACGTGTCGATCCACCGGTTCGTACTCGGTCTCGCAGGGCGGCCCGTCGGCGAACCGGTACTCGACGCCCTCGGCGTTCACCCGGATCAGCGACGACGAGCGCGTCCCGTAGCTATCGGCGTGAACGCAGAAGCCGTAGTCGTGATCCCGCAGGATCTCGGCCGCTCGGCCGTGCCACTCCCCCGAACGCTCGCCGGGGTCGGGTTGGAGCGCCTCGCGCGCCCGCCGGGCGTTTTCGGCCTGTCGTTCGCCGAACGCCGAACGCGAGGCAGGGACCTCGAAGTCGCCGTCCGCGCCGACGTTGACGACGACGTGGACGCCGGGGTCGACGTTCCTTACCCGAAGTCCGCCGTCCCACTCCAGCAGGATCGCCGCGTTCTCGTCGATCAGCGCGAGGTTGAACCCGTCGTACTCGACTTCCCTCACGGACCGCTCGACGAACCGGGCGGCGTCCTCGGCCGATTCGCGTTCGAGGGCCTCTCCGACGAGCAGGCCCCGCGAGCGCTCGGCGGCCAGTTCGTCGTCGATCCAGCGGTTCGTGATCACCGCCGTCACTCCGAAGGCGTTGTACCCGATCCACGTCCCACCGGCCTGCTCGTCCCAGGGGGCGATCACGCGCGGGTTCTCGCTGTAGAGTCCGGGCGGGTGGGAGGGGCGTCCGATCGCTTCGTCACGATTCGCCGCGATCACCACGGGAGCGTCCTCGAAAACCTGCCACGCGAAGAGGAGGGTACACACGCCTCAGGCCACCTCGAACCCGCGTTCGCGCAGGAGGTCCGGCACCCGTTTCGCGTGATCGCCCTGGAGTTCGATTCGCCCCTCCTCGACGGTGCCGCCGACCGCGAGCGCGCGTTTGAGTTCCGAGGCGAGTTCCTTCAGATCGATCGCCCGCGGGTCCAGCCCCCCGACGATCGTCACCGGTTTGCCGTAGCGCCTGGATTCGACGCGGACCGTCGCGCGCTGATCCGCCCGTGCCAGATCGTCGTCGATTCCCAGTTCGTCGGGGAGCCCCGAGACCGATCCCAGCCCGTCGTCCCTCCTCTCGTCCATGCGTATGGTACGGCGTCGGACCACATAGCCCTGTGGCCACGTTTACCTGCCGTGACCTCCTATCGCGATCCATGAGCACGATCGACCGGAACCGGCTCGGCGAGGAGGAGAGCCCGTACCTCCGACAGCACGCCGACAACCCGGTGCACTGGCAGCCCTGGGACGAGGCGGCGCTCGACGCCGCCGAGGATCGCGACGTGCCGATCTTCCTCTCGGTGGGGTACTCGGCGTGTCACTGGTGTCACGTCATGGAGGAGGAGAGCTTCGAGGACGAGGAAATAGCGAGGAAGCTCAACGAGGGGTTCGTCCCGATCAAGGTCGACCGGGAGGAACGCCCCGACCTCGACAGCATCTACCAGACGATCTGCCAACTCGTGACCCGACGGGGCGGCTGGCCGCTGTCGGTGTGGCTCACGCCCGACGGCCGGCCCTTCTACGTGGGGACGTACTTCCCGCGCGAGTCCCGACAGGGGATGCCCGGATTCGGCGACCTGCTGGAGAACATCACGGAGAGCTGGGAGACCGACAGGGACGAAATCGAGAACCGGGCGGACCAGTGGACCCGCGCGATCACCGACCAGTTGGAGGAGGTTCCTGAAGCAGGCACGCGCCCCGAGGGCGTGCTGATCGAGGCCGCGGACGCCGCCCTGCGGGGTGCTGATCGCGAGCACGGCGGGTTCGGGGAGAGCGGACCGAAGTTCCCCCAGCCCGCCCGACTGGAGGTCCTCCTGCGCGCGCACGACCGCACCGGACGGCGACCCTACGGCGAGGTCGTGCGCGAGACGCTCGACGCGATGAGTAGTCGAGGGATGTACGACCACCTCGGCGGCGGCTTCCACCGCTACGCCACCGACCGCGAGTGGGTCGTCCCGCACTTCGAGAAGATGCTCTACGACAACGCCGAACTCCCCCGAACCTATCTGGCGGGCTATCAGGCCACGGGTGAGGAACGCTACGCGAAGGTCGTCCGCGAGACCCTCGCGTTCGTCGACCGGGAACTCGGGCATTCGAAGGGGGGGTTCTACAGCACGCTCGACGCCCAGAGCGAGGACCCCGAGACGGGCGAACGCGAGGAGGGCGCCTTTTACGTCTGGACGCCCGAGGAGGTCCACGAGGTCCTCAACGAGGAGGCCGCCGAACTGTTCTGTGAGCGCTACGGGGTCCGCTCGAAAGGAAACTTCGAGGGGAGGACGGTGTTGACGCTCTCGCGGAGCGTCGGGTCGCTGGCCGAGGAGTACGGCATGGACGAGGGCGAGGTCGAGAAGCGACTCGACGAGGCCCGAAGGGGGCTGTTCGAGGCCCGCGAGGAACGCCCGCGGCCGCGCCGGGACGAGAAGGTGCTCGCGGGCTGGAACGGCCTGATGGTCTCGGCGTTCGCCGAGGCCGGTTTGACCCTCGACGAGGCGTACGCCGAGCGCGCCGTCTCGGCCCTCGAATTCGTCCGCGAACACCTCTGGGACGCGGAGGGGAAACGGCTCTCGCGGCGGTTCAAGGACGGAGAGGTGAAGATCGACGGCTACCTCGAGGACTACGCCTTCCTCGCTCGCGGGGCGTTCGACACCTACCAGGCGACCGGCGAACTCGAACACCTGACGTTCGCCCTCGACCTCGCGCGGGCGATCGAGCGGGAGTTCTGGGACGCGGATCGGGAGACGCTGTACTTCACGCCCGAGGCGGGCGAGGAACTCGTCGCCCGCCCGCAGGAACTGGGCGACCAGTCGACCCCGTCGAGCCTGGGCGTCGCCTGCGACGTCCTCCTTTCCCTCTCGCACTTCGCCGACGCCGATTTCGAGGGGATCGTCGAACGCGTTCTCGCCCGGCACGGCGACCGGATTCGGGGGAATCCGCTCGAACACGCGACGCTCGCGCTGGTCGCCGATCGCTTCGAGAACGGGTCGCTCGAACTGACGGTCGCCGCCGAGGAGGTCCCGGAGGAGTGGCGCGAGAGCATAGGAGATGCCTATCTTCCCGGGCGGATCCTCGCGCGGCGGCCGCCGACCGAGGACGGATTGGAGGAGTGGCTCGACGAGTTGGAACTCGACGAAGCGCCGCCGATCTGGGCGAAACGGGAGAGTAAGGGAGAGCCGACCGCCTACGTCTGTCGGTCGTTCACCTGCTCGCCGCCGGTCACGGGGATCGAGGAGGCCCTGGAGTGGGCCGCCGACCTCGACCCCGCGAGTTAGGCGGAGGCTTCGAGTTCGCGCAGCTGTTCCGCGAGGAACGAGACCGCCGGGATCGGCTCGCTCTCGACGAACCGAGCGACCTCCTCGCCGTCACGCTCGACGATCACCGTCGGGATGTACTCGATGCCGTACTCCTCGACCTTCGGACCCTTCTTTGACCCGTCCTCGCGCTTCTCGACGGGGTACTCGTGGATTCGCTCGTCGGGGATCCCCGCCGCGTCGAGGGCCGCACCCAGATCGGGCAGTACCGCCCGGCAGTCGCCACACCAGTCGCCGCCCCACACTCTGATGGTGAGGTCCTCGGCGTGTCGTCTGAAGGGTTCGAGTTCGGCCTCGTGTGCCTTCGGGTCCCACGTCGGGTTCGGACGCATCGTTTCGAGAGTCATGGCGGGGCGTTCGTAGCGAGGCGCCTTAACGGGTGTGCTAGTCGTCGGGAACGAGCGCCGTCAGCACGATACCCGCGCCCGAGACGACGGCGAGGCCGAGGTACGCGCCGTCGAAGAATCCGAGGTCGGCGACGGCGCCGACGACGAACGGGCCGGTCGCCCCGAGCGCGATCTGGCCGGTTCTGAGGAGGCCGAGACCGCTGCCCTTCATATCCTCCGGCAGGGCGTTGACGAGGAACGTCTGGGTCAGCGGCGTCACCCCGAGCAGTGCGCTGGCGACGACCGTCACGAGGACGATCCCCGAGAGGCCGTCGACGAACGGGAGGGCCGCGAGCGTGAGCGTCGTGACGCCGATGACGGCGTACAGCGTCGGGCGGGTGCCGAAGCAATCCCCGCCGGCCCCGGCGAGCGGTTGGACGACGACGCCGCTGGCGAAAAAGAGGCCGAACAGGCCCGCGGCGATCCCCGGCGAGAGTCCCTTCACCTCGACGAGGTAGGTGGGGTAAAAGCCCGTAAAGCCCTGATAGACGAAAAAGAGGAAGACGTGGACGCCGGTGACGATCAGGATCGATCGCTCGGCGATCCCGCGGGCGACGTAGCCGAACGTCGCAACCGAGAGGCTGTCGACCGCGCTGCCCTCGTTCACCTGGCCGGGGACGACCCGGAAGAGGACGACCGCCATCAGGAAGAAGAGCGGAACGATGAGACCGAAACCGAGTCGCCACGAGACGGCGGCGGCCAGCGCGCCCGCGACGACCGGCAGGATCGCGTTGCCCGCCTCGCCCGCCGAGAGCGTCAGGCCGATAGCGGTGCCGTCGCGCTCGTCGTAGATCCCAGAGAGGATCGTGAAGCGCGCGGGGCCGAACAGCGCCGTCGAGAAGCCGAACAGGGCGGTCGCGAGAAAGAGCACCAGCGCCGTGTTCGAGACGGCCACGATAGCGATCATCGTCCCCGAGACGAGGGTGCTGATCACGAGCGCGTTGCCCTCGCCGAGGCGATCGCCGATGATCCCACCGGGGAACTGCCCGAGCGCGTAGGCGACCCACAGGACGGTTATGAGGAGGCCCGCGGTGGTCAATCCGAGGTCGAACGCCTCGCGGAGATGGGGGAGGAGGGCGGGAAACACGAGGCGGACGCCGAGCGAGAGGAACCACCCGCCGGCGACGCCCAGGAGTATCCACCCGCGCCCGCCGCTCCAGAGGTCGCGCGCGAGGGTTCGGAGGGCCGTGGTGCCGGTCCGCTGCACGTTCGCCACCCACGCTGACGCCGGACATTCGACTGTCGATCCCGGCAGCATCGGCGGGTTTCAGCCCTCTCGCGAGGGATTGTTAATATCCGGCCCCGTATTTATTACTCGCGTCCATCAGGGGTTTATAGCTGTGCTCCCTAGTCGCCGGGTATGCACGGGAGCATTCTGGACGCGATCGGGACGCCGCTGGTCCAGGTCGACTCCCCCGAGGGGGCGACGGTCGCGGCGAAACTCGAGTCGTTCAACCCAGGGGGGTCGGCGAAGGACCGGCCCGCGATCGCGATGATCGAGGCCGCCGAACGCGAGGGGCTGGTCGAACCCGGCGATTCGATCGTCGAGCCGACCAGCGGGAACACGGGCATCGGCCTCGCGGTCGCTTCCGCCGCGAAGGGTTACGACCTGAGGATCGTCCTGCCCGATACGATGTCCGAGGAGCGCCGCCGCCTCCTTCGGGCCTACGGCGCGGAGATCGAACTCGTTTCCGGCGACATGACCGACGCGCGCGAGCGCGCCGACGAGATCGTCGCCGAGACCGGCGCCGTCCAGCTGGGTCAGTTCGAGAACGCCGCGAACGCCGAGGCCCACTACCGGACCACCGCCCCCGAGATCGTCGAGGCCGTCGGCGATCGTGAGATCGACGCGCTGGTCGCGGGCGTCGGAACCGGGGGGACCATCAGCGGCACCGGACGACGACTCAAGGAGGAGTACCCCGAGATGGAGGTGATCGCGGTCGAACCCGAGGCCAACGCCGTCCTCTCGACCGGCGAACCCGGCGAGGACGAGTTCCAGGGGATGGGACCGGGGTTCGTCAGCGAACTGCTCGACGTGGATCTGTTGGATTCGATCGAGACGGTCGCGCTCGCGGACGCCGAGGCGGAGTGTCGCCGCCTCGCGCGCGAGGAGGGAATCCTGGTCGGTCAATCAAGCGGCGCGGCCTCGATCGCGGCCCGTCGGGTCGCCGACCGCCTCGCCCGACCCGAACTGAACTGTCCCGAAGCGCCCGCAACGAGTTCGATGAGCGCCGACGGCGGCGCGGAGGCGGGCTACCACGACTGCCCGCTCGTGGTGACGATCTTCCCCGACAGCGGCGAGCGCTACCTCTCGACCGGGCTGTTCGATTGAGCGGCCGCGAGAAAGCACACGTCCTCTCCGCGCTCGTAAACGCGAACCGACTCGAACCCCGCGTCAGTGAGCATCGATACCGGGTCCTCCGGCGTGCCGGCGTGAACGGTAACGGAGACGACGACCTGCCCGCCCGGTTTCACCACCCGACGGATCTCCCGGAGGCCGGCGTTCGGCTCCGTCCACGCCTGCATCGTGTTGAACGCGAACGCTGCGTCGAACGACCCGTCCGGGAAGGGGAGGTCCTCGGCCGTTCCCTGCCGGAGATCGACGCGGCCCGCCTCGATCAGCGCCGCGTTCCGGCGGCGGGCCTGCTCGACCATCTCCGGCGAGGCGTCGACGCCGGCAACGGAGCCGTCGAGAACGGCGCGAGCCAGTGTTTCGATTCCCACTCCGGGGCCGAACCCGACTTCGAGGACACGATCGCCGGCGTCGAGATCGGCGAGCGCCGTGACCCGTTCGATGGTCTCGGCGTTCATCCGCGCCATCACGTGTCCGCCGAACCGGCCGAGCAAGCCGGTGGGTCGGCCGAACGTCCGATCGAGGAGCGTGCGCGAAAGGCCCATCGTTACCACCGAACCGGCCGCGCCGGATCGAGAAAGCGGTTGCGGTCGCGGTCGGGAGGGCGTGGCGTCCTCGCGGGCCTCAGTCGGCGTCGTAGAGCGCGGCGAAGAGCTTTCGCTCGGCGGTTCGGAGGTGCTGGGCGAACGTCGGCGGCGAGACGTCGAGCATCTCCGCGACCTCCTCGCCGGTCGTGGTTCGGGGCCACTCGAAGTAGCCCGCGACGTACGCCGCCGCCAGCGCGGTGCGCTGTCTGTCGGTGAGCCGATCCGTGAGCGCGCCGTCGAGCGTGTGGAGGGTCACCTCCTCTCGGGCCTTCGTGCGCTGTGCGAGCAGTTCGGTGCCGGGGTAGACCTCCCCGATCGCCTCGGTGACGGCCCGCGTGTCGACCTCCGGCGGTAGCTCCGCGAACAGACGTAGCTCGTCGGGCGTGATCGTCCAGCCCGTTATTCGGCCGCCGTACGACGCTATCGTCGCGCTTATCGACGGCCCCCTCTCCCGGATCTCGAACAGCAGTTCGTCGTCGGCGTCGCCGGCGACGTGTCGTACTCGATCGGTCGATGGAAACCGACGGAGGGCGGCCTCGTACTGCTCGGCGGACATCCCCGAGACTGTGACGAACTGGAGGGCCGACCCCTCGTCGGCGGCGACCGTCCGCTCGATCGAGATTTCGACGGGGCCCCCGTCGTCGGCGTCCAGCCCCGCCGTGAACGTGCGGGCGATCGCCTCGTTGCGAAACTCGAGTTCGAGGACGGCGTCGCCCGCCAGCACCTTTCGCTGTTCGATCGCGTGGATCGCGTGGCCGACGACCTCGCCGAGGTGTGTCAGCGTCTCGCGTTCGACCGTGGTGAACGCGTCCGTTCGAGTGGCGTAGACGTTCAACACGCCGTAGAGGACGCCCTCGTGTCGGATCGGAATCGCCGCCGTCGAGCGAAAGCCCCGGTTCAGGGCTCGCGTTCGCCACGGCCCGTAGGCGGCGTCCTCGCGGACGTCCCGAACGAACTGCGGCTCGTGGGTCCGAACCGCCACCCCCGTCGGCCCCTGCCCCAGCGGGTCGGCGCTCCCGACGGCGATCCCGATCCCGTCGAGGTACCCCTCGTCGTCGCCCGCCGTGCGGCTCGGCGTCACCGTTCGGCCGCCGCGGTCGACGCGCCCGGTCCAGACGAGGGCGTAGATCCCCATCTCGACGAGCCGATCGCAGACCTGGCGTTCGATCTCCCCCTGGGAAGACGCTCCGATCGCGGCGTGTGTGATCTCCCGGATCGCCCTATTCAGCCGGTTGATCGACGCGAGTTGCTCGCGCTGGAAATCGAGTCGTTTCTCGCGGCGCTTTCGCTCGGTGACGTCCCGGAAGTGGGCCGAGACGCCGGTCTCGGAGGGGTAGATCCGAACCACGAACCAGGTCTCGAGCGGCGAAAAGTGCTCCTCGAACCTGACGGACTCCTGGCTCTCGATCGCCCGGCGATACTCCGATTCGAAGGTCGTGCCGACCGCGACGGGGAACTGGTCCCAGATCACCTCACCCAATAGCTGGTCCCTCGATCGGTCCAGTAGCTCCTCGGCCCGGTCGTTGAGATAGGTCACGCGCTCGTCGGTATCGAGCGCGAGGACCGCGTCCGAGAGACGGCCGTACACCGTTTCGAGGTCGCCCTCGGGCCGGCGCAGGCCGGGGACGTCACCGACGCCACCGGGAGGGACGTCCTCGACGAGGGGGAGGTCCACGACGAGTTCGTCGAACGGAACGACCGGCCGCTTGGCCCGACCCTCCTCGGAGAAGCGGATCACGCCCGATCGGGCGAGGCGTTTCAGTTCGTCGTGGACGTTCTTGACGTCGCGACCGGCGACGCGCGCTGTCTCGTTGATGCTCGCCGGGCGCTCCCGTCGAACCGTCTCGAGGAGTTCGAGCGCCGTCGGCGTGAACGTCCGCCAGAGCCCCTCGACGTCGGCGAACGACACCACGCGCGGGCCGTCCTCGCTCTCGCTCCAGTCGGGTCCCGCGGACGCGTCCCCGTCCACGGACTCGCGGGACGGGTCCACTACCGCGACGAGCACCGATCCGTTCTCCGGGCGGCGGTTCTGGTCCATGCTGTATCCGCGTGCGACGACCGCTGGCCGATCCGTCGGGGCCGTCCGATCCCGCTTCAACGGTCGGCGCCGGTCGATGGCCGGCGGCCATTCTCGACCATTAGCCCGTCGACCAATATCAATCCGTTCCCCCACCGACTGCTCGTTCGGGTCGGCCGTCCTCGAAGGGCTGGTCGCGGAGCGCCACGGACGATACCGACGGTCGAGGCGCTCCGCGGATCGAACCGGAGGCGACCGCCCGCCGGGGCTAGCTGTTTAGGAACAGCGCATTTGGTATCACCCGGACTACGTGTGTTCGAGCGCCACGGATCGATCCCTCGCCGCCTGCGCTCATGGTCACGCGCGAGCGGCAAGGCGCTCGTTTCGAGGGTGCCTCTGACACCACCCTTTCGTCGATACACCTCGTCCGGTAGCGACGCGCCCGTCGTTTCGGCCGTCGATCCCGTGGTCCCGGACGGTCCGCCGTCAGTCGCCGAACTCCCCTTGCGCGACCCGGACCACTACCGTTTCCTCGACCTCTCGGAGGTCGTACCCGGGGACCTCGCCGTCCCGCCGGGTGACGTACATCGGCTCGACGAGTCGTCCCTCCTCGACGCCGTAGACCGCGAGGAACCGGTCGGTTTCCTCCGGGTCGGTCTCGTTGTCCCGGACCCGTTCGGCTAACTCCCGCGAGAGCCACTCGTCGTCGCTGATCGAGGGCTCCGCGACGAACGCCGCCTCCGCGAACCGGACCAGATACCAGTTCAGGTCGTTCAGAAGCGAGACCGCCCCGCCCAGACTCACCGTCTCGACGCTGATCGTGTTCTCCCACGGGACCGAGACGTCGTGGGTGGCGAGCGCCTCGCGGGCAGTCTCGCGGCTCAGGAGTTCGAATCGAACGTCCACGTCCGGTTTGCCGACGATGCAGACGGTCGTCACGGCCGGAGAATGGCGGGGGCGTCGAAAGTCGGTTTCGTTTCGGTCGGTTCACCTGTCCTACAACTCGACCGTCTCGATCCCCGACACCGCCTCCTCGACCAGCGTCCCGAGGTCGGGTTCCGCGGCGTCGACGGCCTCCACGGAGGCGTTCGTCTCGGGGTAGTCGGGCGCGATCCGGTTGCAGCCCGCGGCGATGGTCGCGTCCTCGTAGGTCCCGATCTCGCGGGCCTGGGCGATGATCTCCTGTTTGTCCCGGGTCAACAGCGGGCGGTGAACCGGAAGTCGGGCGACGCGGTCGGTCACCGCGAGGTTCGCGCTCGTCTGACTCGACTTCTGGCCGATCGCCTCGCCGGTGACGATCCCCGCCGCGCCCGATTCCTCGGCGACCCGGTCGGCGACCCGGAGCATGAACCGGCGCAACGAGAGCATTCTGGTCGGGCCGACCTCGCTCACGAGGCGGTCGGCGACCGCGCCCGCGGGTGCGATCCGCAGGTCGGATGCGTGGTTCGGCGCGTACCCGGCGAGGGTGCGGGCCGACTCGACCGCGCGCGCGACGTGGTCCGCGCCGCCGTAGGCCTCGAAGTCGAAGTACAGCGGGATCACGGGCGCGCCGCGTTTCATGGCCTCCCACGCGGCCACCGGGGAGTCGATCCCGCCCGAGAGGAGCGCCACGAGCGGGCGCTGGGTTCCCAGCGGGAGGCCGCCCGGCCCCGCGCGTTTCTCGGTGAAGACGAACGCCTCCTCGGATCGGCACTCGACGTAGAAGGTGCGAGAGGGATCCTCCAGATCGACCTCGGGGTCCGCGAGGACCTCCCAGATCGCCCGTCCGCCCTCGCGCTCGATGTCCTCGCTGGTGAAGGGGTGGGCCTCGCGCTCGCCGGCCCGGCGGGCCTCGACCGCGAACGACCCGTCGACCCCGATCGCGCCGGCCGTCTCCGCGAGCGCCTCGCGGATGGCCGCCATCGTCGGTTCCGTCGAGACGGCGGGGCTGGCCGAGACGATCCCGAAGGTGTCACGGGCGACGTCCGTCGTGCGGTCGGCCGCCGGCGTCCTGATCCGCGGGCGCGACCACCGCCAGTCGAGTTCTCCCGGGACGTCCCGCGAGTCGAGCATCGCCCGCAGGTTCGATTCGAGCGAGTCCTCCATGTCCCGCCGGACCTTGGTGCTCTTGACGCCGATGTCGCCGTAGCGCACGAGAACGGTGTCGGCTCCGGGCGGGATCATGGCCGAGGTAGAAACGGGAGGGATAAACGGGCTTCGTCTAGAAGGTCGATAGCTCGCCGTCGATGGTGCGACGGGTGATCTCGGAGACGTCGGCGAGTTCGCGGTCGACGATGGCGATCACCTCGTCCTCGATGTCCGAGAGTTCGACGTCATCCTCGGCGACGACGTGGGCGTCGGCCACGTGGGGCTGGTCGATCGGCCGGCCGATCTGGGAGAGCAGGCGGATGCGCAGGTCGCGGATCCCCTCTACCTCCTCGACGACCGCGTGGGCGATCTCGGTCGACAGCAGGTTGTAGATCTTCCCGATGTGGTTGACCGGGTTCTTTCCGCTCGTCGCCTCCATCGACATCGAGCGGTTGGGCGTGATCAGGCCGTTCGCCCGGTTTCCTCGACCGACCGAACCATCGTCGCCCTGCTCGGCCGAGGTGCCGGTCGTCGTGAGGTAGATCGAGTTCCGTTCGTAGTCGTCGGCGGTGTTCACGTAGACGGAGACCTCCCGGTCGGTGTACTCGCCGGCGAGATCGGCGACGTGATCCCTGACGCTCGTGACCGCCGCGTCGTACTCGTCCATGCCGGCGACGTGCTCGTCGATCATCGCCACGGCGACGGTGATGTCGATCCGGTCGCCCTCGCGCTTGCCCATGATCTTCACGTCGGGGCCGACCTCCGGGTTCGTATCGCTGTAGGACCCGTTGAGACTTCGTTCGGCCTCCAGAACGATGCGCTCGGTCTCCGTCAGCGGGGCGTGACCCACCCCGAAGGAGGTGTCGTTGGCCATCGGCACGGGCGAACCCCGTCCCTGTCGGCCCTGCCCGCTCGCGGCACGCTCCTCGCCCTCCTCGCCGAAGACCTCCTGGAGGTCGCCCGATCCCTCGCCGAGTTTCACGTCGACGATGACGTCGGTGCCGAACTCGAGTTCGGGGACGTGTTCGGCGAGGTACTCGCGGGCGGCCTCGAGCGCGATCTTGCCGGTGGGGATCCGCGTCCCCTCGTACTCCTTGGTCGCCCGCCCGACGATCAGCAGGTAGATCGGGTCGATCACCTCGCCGCCGCCGAACGCCGGAGCGGCGTTGCCCGCCACCAGTTGGGTCTCGTCGGTGTTGTAGTGCAACACCTTGCCCACCCGGTCGATGTACTCCCGACAGAGCGCCCGCGAGACGCTCTCGGCGACGCCGTCACAGATCGAGTCGGGGTGGCCCAACCCCTTCCGCTCGACGATCTCGATTTCCTGGTCCTCTACCGCTCGGCGATCGATCGGCTCGACCCGGATGTTCCGCTCGGTCATTGGCGATCCTACACGTCCGGGTGTGCTATACCTTCCGATAACTTCCCCACTGTTTATAACTCGTGTGCATCCCCGGAGCGACCGACGGATATACTGCATTATCTATAATGCAATATACGCAAACGTCCGCCTACCGCATTCCGCGGTGGAGACTATGAGACGACCCGATACCGCGGCGCTGTGTCTGTTTCCGGTTCGACGCGACGGGTGGTCGCTGTCCTGGTACGAGTGTCCGGACTGTCTCGACCCGATCCGTGGGATCGTCACCGACGACGACGGGGTCTCGATCGCATATCCGTGTCGGCACCGCCTCCCGACGGACTTCCCGGACTGAGGCTCACACCGTCGGTCATGGGAGTCTGACCTGCGGTGGCGTGATTCGGCGGGCACGAGCACGAGTCCCACCCGTCGTGGCTCCGATCGAGTCACGGCGGTATGACCGGCGGTATCAGGGCCGGTCGCGGTCCCGTTCGAGCAGGAGTTCGAGATACGAGACCCGGATCTCCTCGTCGGGATCCAACCCCAGCGATTCGACCGTCCGGGCGACGCCCTCGCGTGCGGCGTCGACGTCCCCTTCTGACGCCTCCGTCTCGACTTCGACGAACTCCCCGACCCCGGCGACCGAATCCAGCGTCACGGCGTACTCCGCGAGCGAGAAGCGCTCGCGTACCTTCTCGACGGTTTCGACCGGAACGAACCCGAGCGAGTCGAGGATCGCCGCCGCCGCGTCGCCGTCCCCGAGGTCCGTCTCGTACTCCTCGCGCGTCTTCGACGTCTCCCCGATCAACGGCCCCTTGTACGTGAGTCTCGCTCGCTCCGTACCGCCGCGCTCCTCGCGACGCACCCGAAGCGCCTCGTCCGTCTCGGCGAAGTCGCGCGTCGGCGCGTCGTAATACGTGTCGCGCTGTGTGATCGCGCCGCGAGCGCTCGCCCCCAGTTCCCGCAAGGCGTCCCGTACCCGCCCGTGGTCGGCCCGGACCTTCATCTCGACCTCGTACATACGCCTTCGGACGGACCGAAGCGCCGAAAAGCGTCCGTTTTCCCCTCATCCGGTCTTTGACACCGGCTAACGTCGCCGGTGAGATCGCGCCTCGTCACGAGCCCCTCCCCCGATTAGCCGCCCGCTAGAGTCGCCCAGCGACGGCGGCGATTCTCGCGTTCGTCGGTGGGGTTCGTCGACGCAGACGTGAACCGATTACCCGTTTCCTATAGTACTGATATTATCGTGGATAAGTAAGTATCAACGAATGAATCATACAGGCGATGCGCGACATAAACCGTCGACGTATGATCCAGCTGTCCGGTGGCATAGCGCTCGCGAGCATGGCCGGCTGTCTCGGCAGCGACGACGATCCGAAGGACACCGACGAGAAGAACGACCCTGACGACGGCGAGAATACCAAGGATGGCGGCGAGAACGACAAGCCCAAAAGCGGGGATGACGCCCCGAAGGTCGACGTCGAGACCCACGACGGCAAGACGGTCACGGTCGAGGCCAGGGACAAACCGACCATCGTGATGTTCGCCGACATCGAAAGCGAGGAGTGTAAGTCCTACTCGAAGACGCTGGTCGACCTCCACGAGGAGTACCACGACCGCGCGTACGTGGTCACGATCAACTCCAACCTGGACGTCTCGAAGGAGGACCTCAAGGCGTTCCACGAGGAGTACGGCGGCGACTGGGACCACGCGATGGGTCACGCCAAGGCCCTCGAGAAGTACGGCATCGAGGCCTCGGTGACGATCTGTGTCATCGACGAGCACGGAAAGATCGCCTTCCGTATCGACGGCGAAATCGACCGGGAGACGGTCGAGAAGCTCCTCGAGGCCTACGCCAACGGCGAGATCGATCAAAAGGACATCGAGGAGGTCATCGAAGCGTACCGAAAGGGCGAGATCGACGAAAAAGACGTCGAAGAGGCGATCGAAACGTACGCCGACGATTGATGCTGTCGGTCATACCTCCGATCAACCGTTGGCAGGACGGGACCGACTCGCGCCGTAGTCCGTCAGCTCGGGCACACGCCGTCGACTGTCCCGTGATCAACGGTATGAACCGCCGCTGATCGTCCGCGTCCGTGGCGGACACGAAACGTTGTTCTTAAGGCGCGAACGCCTGTCGTCTGTGGTATGAGTGACGAAGAAGAGGCAGACGCAGCCGACGAACCCGAGACCGACGCCGAGACGGAGGCGGAGTCTCAGTCGGACGAGGACGCCTCGGAAGGGGCCGACGGGCTCTCCGACGGCGACTTCGTTCGTCTCGCGTACACGGCACGCACGGTCGAGGACGACCAGCTCGTCGACACCACGGATCGGGAGATCGCGGAGGACGAGGGCGTCGACGTCGAGGAGCGGAACATCGAGCCGCGCGTGATCGCGCTCGGCGCGGGCCACCTCTTCGAGACGGTCGAGGCCGACATCGAGGGCAAGGAGGCCGGCGATTCGGGAAGCGTCGTCGTCCCTGCCGAGGAGGCCTTCGGCGAGTACAGCGAGGACGAGGTCCGCACCGTCAGCGCCGAGAAGATCCCCGAGGACGACCGCTACCCCGGCGCACACGTCGACATCGACGGCCAGCACGGCCACGTCGAGACCGTCATCGGCGGGCGCGCCCGCGTCGACTTCAACCACCCGCTCGCGGGCGAGGACATCGAGTACGAGTACGAGATCGTCGAGGAGGTCGAGGACCGCGTCGACCGCGCGAAGGGGATGCTCTCGATGTTCGTCGACGCCGACCTCGAGATGTGGGTCGAGACCGACGAGGTCGAGGAGGAGACGGTCGTCGAACCCGACGAAGAGGACGAAGACGCCGAACCCGAGACCGAGGTCGAAACGGTCGAGAAGGAGACGCTGTACATCGAGGCCACGCCACAGCTGACGATGAACCAGCAGTGGATGTTCCAGAAACAGCAGATCGCCCAGGACCTGATGGACCGGCTGGACCTCGATCGGGTCATCATCCAGGAGACCATCGAGGGCGGCGGCATGATGGGCGGTCTCGGCGGCATGATGGGCGGCATGGGCGGCGGTGGCGGCGTCGAGGAGGCGCTCGAGGACGCCGACGTCGACGCCGACGAGATCGTCGAGGAACTCGAAGGCGAACTCGACGCAGAGGAGTAGTCAGGCGATATCCCGGCTCGTATCGATCCGGACCCGTTCTGCGAGTTCGAGTTTGATCGTCTCGCTCAGCGCACGTCCGCCGCGGAACTTCGGGACCGCGAGCCGGTTCTCGATGGACTCGCCGCTGATCGTCGTCTCGAGCGAGAACACCACGTCGGCCATGTACTCGGTGAGGTCGCGTCCCGCCGGCGGGTCGTTGCCCGCGAGACAGTGTAACACCGCGACGCTCTCGGTGTTAACCATCGCCGTCTGCAGCCCGTTCATGAACCGTCGATACCGGGCGGGATCGCGCCGCTCCAGGGCGTCGACCGGATCGACGATCACCGTGGCCCCGTTCGGGACCGTCTCGACGAGGCGGCTCACCTCGTCCAGCGGGGCGTCGCTCGCGACCTGCTCGATCTCGGGGGTTCCCGTCGGGGCGGTGGTCCGCTCGAACGCGTCGCGGACCGCCTCCACCGACCGCTCGGTCGTGAGATACAGCGTCTCGCGGGGGGCGGTGAGTTCGTACAACAGCAGTTCCGACTGGCTCGCCGGCGCGGCCGAGAGCGCGACGACGCTGCCCGCGGGGATCCCGCCGCTCAACTTCCGGTCGAGCACGTCGATCCCCGTCGGTAAGCGTCGACTCATCTCTAGAATGGTATATCATTCAACAGAAATAAACCTTCGCCCGGTTAGAACGCCGATCGGAGGTGCTCCTCGTAGAACTCGAAAAAGCCCTCCTGATCGGGGCCGATCTGGTGGAAGTAGACGTGGTCGTAGCCGGCGTCGACGCAGGCCTCGACGCTGTCGACGAACGGTTCGGGGTCCGGCCCCAGCGGCGTGGCGCTCTCGGCGACGTCCTCGCGGTCGACCATCTCCGCGGCCTGCTCGAAGTGCGCCGGCGTCGGCAGGACCTGGCTCAACTCGCCCGATATCTCGCCGTTGGGCCACGTCTCGTAGACGGTGTCGAGCGCCTCCTCCTCGCTCTCGGCGTAACAGACGTCGATCTGGGCGTATTTCGGGCCGTCGCCGCCGGCCTCGGCGTAGGTCTCGAGGGGTTCTTCCTGCGGACCGACACACCACAGGCCGTCGCCGATGTCGGCCGCCGAGCGGGCGGCCTTCGGGCCGAACGCGGAGACGACGATCGGCGGGAGTTCGTCGGGAAGGGTGTAGATCTTCGCGTTCTCGACGTCGTAGTAGGTACCATGATGGCTGTAGTTCTCGCCCTCCCAGAGGTCGCGGATCACGCCGACGGCCTCCTCGAGCATCTCCAGGCGGACCGCCGCCTCGGGCCAGCGGTCGCCCAGCACGTGCTCGTTCAGGTTCTCGCCGCTTCCGACGCCGAAGAAGAAGCGCCCGTCGAGCATCCGTGCCGTGGTCGCCGCGGCCTGGGCGAGGATCGCGGGGTGGATCCTGACGGTGGGACACGTGACGCCGACGCCGACGTCGATCTCGTCGGTGGCCTGTGCGATACCGCCGAGCGTGCTCCAGACGAACGGGCTCTCGCCCTGCGCTTCGACCCACGGGTGGAAGTGATCGGAGATCGAGACGAACTCGAAGCCGACCTCCTCGGCGCGGGCGGCGTTCTCGACCAGCGTGGTCGGGCCGTGCTCCTCGCTCGATAGGGTGTAGCCGAGAGCGACCATCGTCCCGACCTTCGGCGGCGGGGCTGTTAAGCGTGTATCCCGGCTGTCAGTACATGTCGTCAACCGCGGGATTGAAGGCCCCTTACACCCCCCGTTGGGGTAATGTGGCACGATCACGTGCTCACCGCAAAGCAGTTCTCGCGGGCGGACATCGAGACGGTGCTCGACCGCGCGGCCGACTTCGACGGCCCGACGGGCGACACCCGCCACACCGACTCGCTGCTCGGTCTGCTGTTCTTCGAACCCAGCACGCGCACCAAGATGAGCTTCGAGACGGCGATCAAACGCCTCGGCGGTGACACCATCGACATGGGATCGGTCGGCTCCTCGTCGGTGTCGAAGGGCGAGAGCCTCGCCGACACGGTGCGGGTGATCGAGGGCTACGCCGACGCGCTCGTCCTTCGCCACCCCAAACAGGGCGCGGCGAAGATGGCCAGCGAGTTCGTCGACGTGCCCGTGATCAACGCGGGCGACGGCGCGGGCCACCACCCCACCCAGACGCTGCTCGACCTCTACACCATCCGCGAGAACGCCGGCCTCGACGACCTCTCTATAGGTATCATGGGCGATCTGAAGTACGGGCGGACGGTCCACTCGCTCGCGCAGGCGCTGACGAACTTCGAGGTCACACAGCACTTTGTCAGCCCCGAGAGCCTCGCGCTCCCGCCGACGGTGCGCTACGACCTCGACGAGGCCGGCGCGTCGGTCGAGGAACACACCGGACTCGACGGCGTCCTCCCCGACCTCGACGTGCTGTACGTCACCCGGATCCAGCGCGAGCGGTTCCCCGACGAGAACGAGTACCGCGCCGTGGCGAGCGAGTACGGGATCGACCTCGGGACGCTCGAAAACGCGAAGGATGACCTCTCGATCATGCACCCCCTCCCGAGGGTCGACGAGATCGACCCCGCGATCGACGACACCGACCACGCGACGTACTTCGAACAGGCACACAACGGCATCCCCGTGCGGATGGCACTGCTCGACTTACTCCTATGACGGACGACCACCAACTCCGCGTCGGCAAGATCGAGAACGGCACCGTCATCGACCACGTCACCGGCGGCCAGGCGCTGAACGTCCTCGCGATCCTCGACATCGACGGGTCGGGCGGCGAGGAGGTCTCCGTCGGGATGAACGTCCCCTCGGATCGGATCGGACGAAAGGACATCGTGAAGGTCGAGGGCCGCGAGTTGAGCCAGGGCGAGGTCGACGTCCTCTCGCTGATCGCCCCCGACGCGACGATCAACATCGTCCGGAACTACGACGTGGTGGAGAAACACCGCGTCGAGCGCCCCGCGGAGGTCGTCGGCGTCCTCTCGTGTCCGAACGCCAACTGCATCACGACCGAACGCGAACCCGTCGACTCGCGCTTTACCGTCCTCGCGGACGGGGTCCGGTGTGCGTACTGCGGGACGCTGATCCGCGAGGAGTTCGCGACACACATCGACGTCGGATAGGTCGCTACCGAACGATCGTCACCGGGACGGGCGAGCGCCGGGCGACCGCTTCCGCGACGCTCCCCAGCAGGACTCGCGTCGCCCCGGTACGGCCGTGACTGCCGATCACGACCGCGTCGAAGCCGTCTCTACCCGCCATATCGACGATCTCGCGGACCGGGCTCCCGGTCTCGATTCGCGTCTCGATCCCGGCATCGACCTCGCTTCGCGCCGCGTCGAGGAGTTCCTCGGCGTGTTCACGCGCCTTCTCGTATCTCGGTATGGCCTCCGGATCGTCCGTGAACGCGGCCCAGTAGCCCTCGACGGGGATCACGTGTACCGCGGTGATCTCGCCGTCGGGAAACGCCTCGTGGGCGTACCGCAGTGCTTCGCGTGACTGGTCGGACTCGTCGATCGGAACGAGGATCTTCATCGTGATTTCCCTCGGACGTGTCTACGAAGGGAGCGGATAAAACCGATTCGCGCGTTCTCGGACGCTGGGAACTACCGGTCGGGAACCGCCGCGATGCGGGCGATCACGACACCCGGGCCCGCGGATCGGGAACGGGTACCAATGCTATGTCGTGTCGGCGCGTAGACCCGCCGGAGACATGTACGAGAGGATCCTCGTTCCGACGGACGGCAGCACCGACGCGGAGAACGCGCTCTCACACGCGGTCGAACTCGCGGCGGCGTTCGACGCGACGCTCCACGGCCTCTACGTCGTCGACCTCGACAGATACGGCAGCGTCGGCAGTTTCGACCCGCTCGACAAGCGCCTTGAGGGGATGGGCCGCGAGACGCTCGCGACCGTCGAGCGCGTCGCCGCCGACCGCGGCGTCGAGACCGTCACCGAACTCCGGGAGGGGTCGGTCCACCGCCAGATCAACGACTACGCCGCCGACCACGATATCGACGCCATCGTCATGGGGCCGCGGGGTCGCTCCAGACTCGACCGAATGTTGGTCGGAAGCGTGACCGAACGGGTGGTCCGCACCGCCGACCGACCCGTGATCGTCGTTCGAAAGCGGAGATAACCCGGTAGTACGACCGGAAGGTACTTCGATCCGGAGTCGTCATCTCGCGGTATGTCGTTCGTCGCGTCGCTCGAACCCGAGGCCGAACGGATCTGGGACGCCATCCACGAGCACCCGATGGTGCGGGGGATCGGCGACGGGAGTCTGGACGAGGAGCCGTTTCGCCACTGGGTCCGACAGGACTACGTCTACCTGATCGAGTACAACCGCGTCTTCGCGTTCGGGGCCGCCCGCGCGCCGGATCTCGCCCGGATCGAGCGCTTCGCCGACCTGCTCTCGGAGACGGTCTCGACCGAGATGGACCTGCATCGCTCCTACGCCGCGGAGTTCGGGATCGGCGAGACGGCGTTGGAGTCGACCGAGCCCTCGCCGACGACGCGCGCCTACACCGACTTCCTCGTGCGGACCGCGGCGACCGGGAGTTTCGGCGAACTGATCGCCGCGCTCCTGCCGTGTATGTGGGGGTTCAACGACACGGGGAGGAGGCTCGCCGAGGCGGGTCTGCCCGATCACGAGGGGTACGCACGCTGGATCGAGATGTACTCGAGTCCCGAGTTCACCGAACTCGCGGAGTGGTGCAAGGAACTCATGGACGAGGTGGCCGCCGGCGCGGGAGAGGCCCGTCGAGAACGGTATCGCGAGGCGTTTCTCACCTCCGCGCGCTACGAGTACCTGTTCTGGGACGCCGCCTGGAACGGCGAGGAGTGGCCGGTGTGAGCGGCCGCCCTCACTCGATCAGCGGGAGGACGACCGCGAAGACGATCGGCGAGCACAGCGCGATGGCGATCCCGCCGAACTCCATGAGCGTAAAGAGCGTCAGTTCCCACCCGGGGAGCGATCCGAACAGCGCCGGGCCGAGCGCGTGGCCGAGGATCCCGACGACGAACACCGCCACGCCGAGGGCGAAGCCGCCGCGGGCGTACTGGGAGTAGTCCATCCGCTGATACTGTCCCATACGTCGACGCACGACCATCGCGGATAAAACGCTGTCGACCACGTAGCAACGCACTTACGCGCCGCGCCGGTAGGACCCCCATGTTCGGGGTCGTCACGCGGAACCGAGAGGAGTGTACCTGGCCCGAGTTCGATCTCGCCTTCTACGAATCCAAGGACGTGAGCGGGCGCGCTGCGGAGCCGATCCCCGAGGCCGTCAACATGATCTCCTGTTTCGGGGACAACGCCGCCGCCGAGAGCTCCCCGGAGCTCGTCCCGCGCAACCGCGAGGGCGAACTCGCCACGCGCGAACGCCCGTACTTCGACTGGGCGTACATCTGCCCGACCCACGAGGGCTACCGCGAGGGCCTACTGGAGATGGTGAGCGAAGCGAGCGAGAAAAACGAGGACGTCCGCCTCGACGACGTGGGCTTCCCGCGTCAGGAGTACTGCTTCTGCGAGCGCTGTACCCGGTTGTTCGAGGAAAGCGAGTTCGAGGACCGCCTCGCGTGGCGCGCCTCCGTCATCACCGACTTTATCGCCGACGCCAGCGAGAGGATCCCCGGCAGGACCTATCTCACCCTCTATCCCGACCCGTACCCGGGCCACCTCTACGAGCGGGCCGGCCTCGACGTCGAGGCCATCGAACCCCACGTCGACGAGTTCGTGATTCCCCTCTACGACATGGCGTACTCCACTACCTACTGGCTCGAAACGATCGCCAGCGGCTTCGAGACGCTTCTGGAGACGCCCTTCAGCGTCGAACTCTACGCGGTCGACCTCGACATCGACGCCCTGATCCACGCCGCGGAGGTCGCAGCGGCCTACGGCGAGGACGTCTTCTTCGGCTACGACGCCGCCAACGCGCAGGCCGCGCTGCGGCGGATGCGTGCGGACTCGCGCGAGGGCGAGCGCTATGGCCCCGACTCCGCGTAGCTCACAGTTCGCGCTCGCGCCACGCGAGCAGGTCCTCGCGGTCGCGGGTGTCCTCGGGGAGATCCGAGAACCACCGCGCGGCGGAGATCTCGTCGTCGGGGTCGGCGATGTGGGTCTCGGTCGTGAGCGCGCGGGCGACGAACACGGGGATCACGCCCCAGGTCTCGTACTCCCCGCAGGTGATCGTGACCTGCGTGAGGACCCCCAGTCCCTCGTAGTCGGCGTCGACGCCGGCCTCCTCGGCGAGTTCGCGGACGGCGGCGCGCTGGAAGTCCTCCTCGGGGCCGACCTCGCCGCCCGGCAGCACCCACAGGTCGACGCCCTCGTGGCGCACGAGCAGGAGTTCCCCCGAGGGGCGATAGACGATGGTGTGGGCACCGTAGGGCGCGCCTGTACGCTCGACGCGCTCGGTCAGGGTGCGAAATCGCCTCCGTGAGACCCGACGGTGGCGGTCGCGTTCGAGGAACGCGTCGTGGCGCTCGCGCAGGTGGTGGTACGCCTGCTCGGCGCGCTGGCTCGCCTCGTTCGCGCGGTACCACAGCCCGTCGATCGTGGTCATCAGTCCCCCTCCAGCGGCGGGTCCGAATCGGAGATATGCATACCGGGGGAACGGCACGGACCGGGAATAACGCTTCGCCGGTCGAACCACGCTACTTTTACCGAACCGGGGGCTACCCGTGGGTATGAGCTTCGACGAGGACGACCGCGTCGTGCTGTCCGACGAGCACAGCGAGTTCGACGGCCAGGAAGGGCGGATCACGCAGGTGATGGAGACCATGTTCGGCGACGCCACCTACACGGTGAGCTTCGAGGACGGCCAGGAGACCGGCGTCCCCGAGTCGGACCTCTCGCCCGCCGACGCTACCGACGACGAGTAACGCGCGATGGCCGCCGTCCCGCTCCACTACGTCGACCTCCGGACCTTCTGTTACGCCACCGAGGACGAGAAACGGGTCGAGGAGGCGCTCCGGACCTACCTTCCCGAGGGGTTCGAGATCGAGCGCGCCGAGACCGAGGGCTATCACGGCGACCGCATCCTCGTCCTCTCGGCGCGCGTCGAGAACGCCGACGGGATTCGCCACGTTCTCGACACGCTCAGGGGATCGGCCGACCTGGAGCGGGTTCGCGACCAACTCGACGAGCGGGTGACCGAGAACTGCGAACTGTTCCTGTATCTCGACAAGCAGGCCGCCTTCGGCGGCGAGGCCGCGCTCGGCGAGGGGATCACCCTGCGGGCGAAGGTCGAGGCCTACCCCGCGAAGAAGGAGTCAGCAGTGGAAAACGTCCGCGAGATTCTGTAGGTCTCGCGACACCCCGTTGCCGACGACGGAACGTATTTCTCCCCGTACCGTGAGGGGCCGCGTATGTCAGAGGCGGACACGACCGAGCGCGGGCTTGTGAAGGCGCTCTCTCAACGCGATTTGTTAGTACTGGCGTTCGGCGCGATGATCGGCTGGGGATGGATCGTCCTCTCGGGCCAGTGGATAGACGAGGGCGGCCCGTTGGGCGCGATCTCGGCGTTCGTCATCGGGGGCGTCCTCGTGGTCTTCGTCGCGGTCATCTACGGCGAACTCGCCTCGGCGATGCCGTTCGTCGGCGGCGAGCACGTCTACAGCCACCGGGCGCTCGGGCCGTTGGGATCCTTTATCTGTACGTGGGCGATCTCCTTCGGCTACGTCAGCGTCGCCGCCTTCGAGGCCGTCGCCCTGCCGTCGGCGCTCGCGTACGTGGTTCCGGGGTTCAACGCGGTCGAACTCTGGTCGATCGCCGGCGATCCCGTCTACGCGACGTGGGTGCTCGTCGGCGCGGGCGGCGCGGCCGCCATGACCTACGTCAACTACGTCGGGATCCGCCCGGCCGCGCAGTTCCAGGCGGTCGTCACCCTCGTCATCGCGCTCGCGGGAGTAGTGTTGGTGATCGGCGCGGTCACAGGCGGCCAGCCCTCGCCCGACCCGCCCGTGATCGCCGGGGCGGCGGGGATCTTCGGGGTCGTGCTCGCGACGCCGTTCATGTTCGTCGGCTTCGACGTCATCCCGCAGGCCGCCGAAGAGGCCGACGTCCCCACGCGATCGCTGGGGACGATCATCGTCGTCGCCGTCCTGCTTGCGACGCTGTTCTACATCGCCGTCATCTGGGGATCGAGCCGTGCGCTTCCCGGGGCTCAACTGGTCGAGAGCCCGCTGCCGGCGGCGGCGGCCATGGAGGCGCTGTACGACAGCGCGACGGTCGGCCAGCTGATGGCCCTTGCCGGTATCGCCGGCATCCTCACGAGCTGGAACGCATTCATCATCGGCGGGAGTCGGGCGATCTTCGCGATGGCCGAATCGGGCATGCTACCGTCGTTCCTCGCGAAGACCCACCCCGAGTACAACACGCCCCACACCGCCATCGTCCTGATCGGCGTTTCGTCGGTTCTCGCGCCGCTGTTCGGCGAGGGGATGCTCGGCTGGATCGTCAACGCCGGCGGGCTGGGAATCGTCCTCGCGTGGCTGTTCGTCTGCGTCTCGTTTCTCGTCCTCCGGCGCCGGGAACCCGGAATGGATCGACCATTCAAAGTTCCCGCAGGCTACGCGACGGGCGGGGTCGCGCTCGTCCTCTCGGCCTTCTTCGTCTTCCTCTACCTCCCCGGCGGACCGTCGGCGCTCGTCTGGCCCTACGAGTGGCTGATGGTCCTGCTGTGGGCGCTTCTGGGCGTCGGGCTGTTCGCGCTCTCGCCGCGCGGGCGCGACCTCCTCTAGTCCTCGATCCAGTAGTCGCCATCGTCGTCGCGTCGCGCCCGCACGCCCGTCCCGACCCAGCCCTCGAACGCCCCGTCGAGGGTTCCCTCGGCGATCACCGGGCCGCGCGCCTCCAGTTGTCCGTCCGCGATTCGAACCTCGCAGTCGAGCACCGGCCTGCCGACGCTTCCGCCCTTCTCCACCGCGTCGTCGCGCTCGGGCGGAAACGTCAGCAGGTGCGGGACCGCGGGCGTCCCGAACAGCCGGCCCACCGGTCGATCCTGAAGCAGGTAGGCGTCGTGGAGTTCGGCGGGAAGCGGCGCGCTCGAATAGAAGGCCTCGACGCTCGCGAAGTTCGCCATCGAGAACCCCTCGGCCTCGGTCAGCCGGTCGAACTCCAGGGGCGTCCCGTAGACGTGCGTCGCGTCGTGGCGCTCGATCAGCGAGAGGGCGGGGTCGGGGCGGAACGCCCGGTGGAGCACGACCGTTCCGCCCGCGTACAGCGCCGGCAGCGTGCCCACGAGCAGGCCGTCGGTTCGAAAGAGCGAGGCGAGGTTCGCTACCCGCGACCGTCCCAGCCCCCACGCGGTCGTCCCGGCGATGCAGTTGCGCTCGACGGCCCGCGACGAGAACGCGTAGACGGTCGCGTCCTCCTCCGCCGGGGCGTGAAAGAGCAGCCAGGGATCCGGCGGCGAATCGGCAGGCTCGTACTCCGCCGGGTCGACCTCCGAGAGCTCCCCGAGGGTCGTGGTCTCGCGCACCTTCCGCAGGCGGTCGGACTGGGCGTCCTCGTGGAGGACGAGGCGCGGATCGAGTCGATCGACGAGCCCCGAGATCCCCGATTTCGAGCGATAGGGCGAGACCGACGCGAGCGCACACCCCAGACGACGGGTCGCGAAGACCAGCGCGAGGGTCTCGATCCGGTTCCGCGAGAGCAGCGCGATCCGGTCGCCGGGTTCGACGCCACGGCCGGCGAGCTTCCGGGCGAATCGCTCGGCGAGCGCCCCGAGGTCGGCGTAGCTGTAGCGTCTCCCCTCGCTGGTCTCGATCACGGCCGTCCGCTCGCCCCAAAGGACCGCCCGCCGGGAGAGCGACAGGGTCATCCGAGACGGACCTCCACGAGCGCCATCCCCGCCGAGGGGATCGCCTCGTTCAGGGTCGCTTCGAGGTCGGCCCACGTCTCGGGCCGGTGGCCCTCGATCCCGAAGCTCTCGGCGAACGCCACGAAGTCGGGGTTCGAGAGTTCGGTTCCGAACCGTTCGCCGGTGTGTTCGGTCTGTTTCTCGCTGATCAGGCCGTAGTCGTCGTCGTTGAACAGTACGATGGTGTAGTCGAGTCCGAGCCGTTTCGCCGTCTCGATCTCGGCGGCGTTCATCAGGAAGCCGCCGTCGCCGGTCGCCGCGACGACGTTCGCATCGCAGGCGAGATCCGCCGCAAGCGCGCCGGGGACGGCGATCCCCATGCTCGCCAAGCCATTCGAAACGATGCAGGTGTTGGGCTCGTAGACGGGGAACGACTGGGCGATCGCCATCTTGTGGCTCCCGACGTCCGATACGAGGACGTCGTCGTCGGCCATCGCCTCCCGCAGCAACGGCAGGGTGCGGCGCACGCTGAAGGGCTCGTCGGGGTCGGGTTTCCGTGTCACCTCCTCGATGATCCGGTCGTGGACGTCGGTACACCACGCCTTCCCGGTTCCCGAGCCGATCGCTTCCGTGAGCGCCCGCAGGCTCGCGGGGATGTCCGCGACGATCTCGATCTCGGGGTTGTAGTGACGGTAGACCTCGGCGGGTTCGTGATCCACGTGGACGACGGTCGTATCGAGGTCGGGGTTCCAGCCCGCGGGGTCGTGCTCGGCGATGTCGTAGCCCACCGCGAGCACGCAGTCGGCGTCCTCGATCGCGTCGGCGGCCTCGCCGTCGGGGCCCGAATCGAGCGTCAGAAGCGAGTGCGGTCGGCGGTCCGAGATCGCTCCCTTGCCCATGTAGGTGGCGACGACGGGCAGGCCCGCCCGCTCGACGAGGTCGCGCAGCCGGTTCGCGCTCTCCGAGTCCCGGTCCGTCCCGCGCGCCCGCGTCCGCACCGCCCCGTTGCCCGCGAGCACGATCGGGCGCGCGGCCCGTTCGAGGAGGGTCGCCGCCCGCTCGACCGAACCGGGGTCGGGGTCGGGGCGGCGCACCCGCTCGCGGGCCGGAAGGGGCGTGTCGGTCGTCCCCTCGGCGGCGACGTCCTCGGGAAACTCGAGGTGGGTCGCGCCGGGCTTCTCGTGTTCGGCGAGTTTGAACGCTTTTCGAACGGATTCGGCGACGATCTCGGGTTCGCCCAGTTGGGTGTTCCACTTCACCACCGGCTCGAAGGTGTGGACGATGTCGAGCGCCTGGTGGCTCTCCTTGTGGAGGCGTTCGCGCCCGCCCTGACCCGTGATCGCCACCAGCGGGGACTTATCGAGGTGGGCGTCCGCGACCCCGGTGATGAGGTTGGTCGCGCCCGGTCCTAACGTGCTGAGACAGACGCCGGCCTCGCCGGTCAGCCGGCCGTGGACGTCGGCCATGAACGCCGCGCCCTGCTCGTGGCGCGTCGGGACGAACCGGATGTTCGAGTCCCGGATCGAGAACAGCAGGTCCTCGAGTTCCTCGCCCGGCACGCCGAAGACGTACTCGACCCCCTCGGCGGAGAGACACTCGACCAGTAGATCCGAGGCTTTGACCATACCCGTCCGAGGGGGGCGAGCCCTATCACTGCACCGCCGACCTCTAGGTATTGGCCGAACAACACTTTTTACCCGGACCATGGTAGGGCATCCATGACGACTACCGACGAACTCGCGGAGTTCGTCCTCGCCGTCGAGTACGACGGCCTGCGCGAGGGGGTCCGGGAGGAACTGAAAAAGCGCGTGCTCGACTCGATCGGGATCGCGGTCGGCGCGATGGGCGAGCGCGCGCCCGAGGCCGTCCGGGCCACCGTCGGGGAGGCGAGTTCCGACGGTCCGTGCAGGCTCTGGGGCACCGACGAGCGCGCCTCGATCCCGGAGGCGACGATGTACAACACCGCCCTCGTCAGGTATCTCGACTACATGGACTCGTTTCTCGCGCCCGGCGAGACGCCCCACCCCAGCGACAACGTCGCGGCGGTGCTCGCCTGCGGGGAGGCCGAGGGCGCGAGCGGGCGCGACCTCCTCGAGGCGATCGGGGTCGCCTACGAGATCCAGGGCGAACTCGCGTGGAACGCGCCCGTGCGCGAGCGGGGGTTCGACCACGTCACCCACACCGTGATCTCGGCGACGGCGGGCGCGGGCAAGGTCCTCGGGCTGGATCGCGAGGAGTTGCGCCACGCCATCGGGATCGCGGGCACCGCGAACAACGCCCTGCGGGTGACCCGCACGGAGGGGATAAACGACTGGAAGGGGGTCGCCAGCGCGCACGCCGCCCGCAACGCGGTCTACGCCGCGTTGCTCGCGCGGAACGGCATGGAGGGGCCGACCAACGTCTTCGAGGGCCAGAAGGGCTGGCAGGCGGTCGTCTCGGGCCCCTTCGAGGTCGACCCCGATCCGGGCTGTGAGCGCGTCCTCGAGACGATGACCAAACGCTACGTCGCCGAGACCTACGCCCAGTCGGCGATCGAGGGGGTCATCGAACTCGCCGAGAGCGAGGGGATCTCCCCCGAGAACGTCAGCGAGATCCGTCTGGACACCTTCGCCGGCGCGAAACTCATCATCGGCGGGGGCGAGGGCAGTCGCTACGAGATCGAGACGAAGGCCGAGGCCGACCACTCGCTGCCCTACATGCTCGCCGTGGCGCTGATCGACCGCGAGGTGACGGCAGCCTCCTACGACCCCGAGCGGATCCGACGGGACGACGTCCAGCGACTGCTGCGACGGGTCGAGGTCGAGGAGGACCCCGCGCTCACCGAGCGCTTCGAGGCGGGCGAGATGCCCGCCGTCGTCGACGTCGTCACCGGGAACGGAACGACCTACCGGGTCGAGAAGTCGGTGTTCGCGGGCCACCCGCGGACCCCGATGGGCTGGGACGGGATCGAAGCGAAGTTCGACGCGATCGTCGGCGAGCGCTACGACGGGGACCGAAAGGCCGAGATCACCGAGACGGTGCGCGATCTCGAGTCGTTCGAGGCGAGCGACCTCCCCGGGCTTCTCGACCCGCCGCGACTCGACTGATACCGTCGGTCATACCGCCGTGCATCGACCGCCGGCAGGACGGGACCCGCTCGCGCCGTGGCCCGTCACCGCGGGCACACGCCGTCGACTGTCCCATGACCGACGGTGTGACCGCCACCCGCCCGTGCTCCTTTCACGCCGACCGATCGGGAAACGGTCACACAGCGCTAAGTAGTCAATCGATCAATAGGTGGTATGGAGCGCGCATTCGACTTCCTGCGGCTCAACGACCGACCGGAGAAGCCACGCGACCGGGGCATCACCGAGATACGCGGCCCCTACTACGACCCGATGGGGCCGCGCGAACTGCGCGATATACTGGAAACGATGGGCCACTGGGTGGACATCTACAAGTTCTCGGGGGGTTCGTTCGCGCTGATGCCCGAGGAGGCGGTGCGCGAGCTAATCGGGATCTGTCACGATCACGACGTGCAGGTCTCGACGGGCGGGTTCGTCGAGCACGTCCTCGTCGCGGATCACGAGCACGTCGGGGCGTACGTCGAGGAGGCCGCCGAGTTGGGCTTCGACATCGTCGAGATCTCCTCGGGCTTCCTCGCCATCGACACCGACGATCTGGTGGCGCTGACCGAACTCGTCCAGGATCACGGACTGAAGGCGAAACCCGAGATCAACGTCCAGTTCGGCGCGGGCGGGGCCTCGTCGGTCGAGGAACTGGAGGGCGAGGAGGCGATCGACCCCGCGAGCGCGATCCGGGAGGCCGAGCGCCACCTCGAGGCCGGCGCGTACAAGATCATGGTCGAATCCGAGGGGATCACCGAGCGGGTGCGCGAGTGGCGCACGGACGTCGCGTTCGCCATCGCCAACGAGGTCGGGATCGAGAACTGCGTCTTCGAGGCGGCCGATCCCGAGGTGTTCGAGTGGTACCTCAAGAACTTCGGGCCGAACGTCAACCTGTTCGTGGACAACTCCCAGATCGTCGAACTCGAGTGCATGCGCTCGGGGCTGTGGGGCAAGAAGTCCAGCTGGGGCCGGATCGCCTCGTATCGCCCGGAGTGAGCGCTCCGTCGAAAGCCCGTCCGCGGCGTCATCGGAGCGTGCGTGTGACGTCGCATCGACGGGACCAACGGTATAGAAGTGGGCGGGCCCCGAAGGCCCGCGTATGTACGACAGCGTCCTGATCCCGACCGACGGCAGCGAGATGGTCGACACCACGCTCGAACACGGCCTGCGGATCGCGCGCGACCACGACGCGACCGTCCACGCGCTGTACGTCGTCGACTCCCGTGTGGCTCGCGCCGCCGAGGACGCCCGCGAGGCCGTCGAGGCCTCGCTGCGATCCGACGGCGAGGAGGCGGTCGAGCACGTCCTCGCGCGCGCCGAGGAGGCCGGACTGGAGGCGGTCGGCGAGATCCGGACGGGAACGCCCCAGAAGGAGATCGTCGAGTACGCCGAGGAGGAAGGGATCGACCTGATCGCGATCGGCACGCACGGCAAGAGCCCCCGCGAGAAACTGCTGTCGATGGGGAGCGTCACCGAGCGGGTCGTCGACAGCGCGTCCGTGCCCGTGCTGGTCGTGCGCGACTAGCCGAACCCGCGCCGGAGGGTGATCGTCACCTCGACGTCCTCGCCGTCGATCGTGACCGGCTCCTCGACGTTCGAGAACTCCTGGCTCTCGACGACGATCACGTACTCGCCGTTCTCGAGGTCGAACGTGACGATCCCGTCCGATCCGGGGACCTTCGCGTCGGCCTGCGGGACGAGTTGGGCCGACTGGACCGAGACCGAGGCCTCGGGGGCCGGATCGCCGGAGGCCTCCTCGAGCGCGACCGTCAGCGTGTAGGTCCGGGGGCCGTCGCCGTTCTCGATCGGGTCCGAACCGCGCCCCGAACAGCCCGCGGCGCCCGCCATCGCGCCGGCGGTGACGATCCGGAGCAGCCGTCGCCTACCGAGTCCTCGCCCGTCGACCATTGTGCCCCCGTTTTTCGCCCGCCCTCTTTACTCCGTCGCGACGTCGTCGGGACCCTCGGGCGACTGCACCCAGACGGTCTTCTCGTTGACGAACTCGTGGATGCCCTTCTCCGCGAGTTCCCGGCCGTAGCCCGAGTTCTTCACGCCCCCGAACGGGATTCTGGGGTCGGACTTGACGAGTTCGTTGACGAACACACAGCCCGCTTCCACGCGGCGGGCGAGGCGCTCGCCCCGCTCTACGTCCTCGGTCCAGATCGACGCCCCGAGCCCGAAGTCGGTGTCGTTGGCCACCTCGATGGCCTCGCCTTCGCTCTCGACGCGGAACACGGCGGCGGCGGGGCCGAACACCTCCTCGGTCGCGGCGGGGGCGTCGCGGGGCACCTCGGTCAGCACCGTCGGCGGGTAGAAGTTGCCCTCTTCATCCGGTAGCTCGCCGCCGACTGCGAGCTCCGCGCCCGCCTCGACGCTCCCCTCGACCTGCTCGTGGACGTCCTCGACGAGGTCCTCGCGGGCCTGCGGGCCGATGTCGGTGTTCTCATCCATCGGATCGCCCATCGAGAGCGACTCCATCTCCTCGGTGAACCGCTCGACGAACTCGTCGTAGACCGCCTCGTGGACGATGAAGCGCTTCGCGGCGATGCAGGACTGCCCCGAGTTGATGGTGCGGGCCTGCGCGCCCGTCTCGGCGGCGGCCTCGACGTCGGCGTCGTCGAGCACGACGAAGGGGTCGCTCCCCCCGAGTTCGAGGACGCTCTTTTTGACCTCGCTGCCCGCGGTCTCGGCGACCGCTCGACCGGCACCCTCGCTTCCCGTGAGCGTCACCGCCGCGAGACGGTCGTCGCGGATCACGTCCTCGACCGTGTCCGAGCCGACGAGCAGGGTGGTGAAGACGCCCTCGGGGTAGCCCGCCTCGGAGAAGACCTCCTCGATGGCCCTCGCACAGCCCGGCACGTTCGAGGCGTGTTTCAGCAGGCCGACGTTGCCCGCGGTGAGGTGCGGGGCCGCAAATCGAAAGACCTGCCAGAACGGGAAGTTCCACGGCATCACCGCCAGCACCGCTCCGAGGGGTTCGTAGGAGACGAGCGAGCGGGACTCGGGCTCGCTACCGAGCACCTCGTCGGCGAGGAACTCGTCGGCGCGCTCGGCGTAGTAGTCACAGACCCACGCGCACTTCTCGACCTCCGCGCGGGCCCCGGTGATGGGTTTGCCCATCTCCTCGGTCATCAACTCGGCGTACTCCTCCTCGTTCTCCCGGAGCACCTCCGCGGCGCGCGAGAGGAGCACCTGCCGCTCGTTGATCGGACGCTCGCGCCACTCCTCGAAGGTCTCCATCGCGCGGTCGAGCGCGCGGTCGACCTCCTCGTCCGTGTGGTCGTCGTACGTTTCGAGCGTCTCGCCGGTCGCTGGATTCACGCTTTCCATGCTGGTCCCCCGGCCACCGCGTGCCGGTTTTCCCACGCTACGACCGACACGCCCAAAGGCGTTGGCCCTGCTCATACCGTCGGTCATACCTACGGACAGCGGCGGTGAGGACGACGGGCAGGGAACGCGCCAGTGCTGGTCACATCGACTACTGCCGTCGCCGCCGACGACCGACAGCATCACCGCCCGCGCGGTTACGGTGAAACTAGCGCTCGCGGTAGCGCCCGAGCAGCACGCCGCAGTCGGGACAGTGAACGTGCACCAGCGGGCCGTCCTCGTGGCGCGTCAGCTCCTCGGCGGTGAACTCGCCCTCGCAGTTCGTGCAGGTCGGCACGGGGCTCCTTCGCCGTCGAACGGCATGGCTGTTACTGGCGGTGTCGGGACGGAAGGAGCGCGTGAGCGTGGTGGGTCGACGCGCTACTCGATGTCGATCGACTTCCCGCCGACCTCGGGGTCGCGCTTCGGGAGCGTGATCGTCAGCACGCCGTTCTTGTACGTCGCCGAGACGCTCTCCTCGTCGACAGGTTCGGGTAGCTGGACGGTCCGGCGCAGCGACTCGCTTCGGCGCTCGCTGCGGAGGTAGGTCTCGTCGCGTTCCTCGGACTCCTCGTCGCGTTCGGCCTCGATCGTGAGCGTCCGGTCGGTGACGCGCACGTCGATCTCGTTCTTGTCGAAACCGGGTGCGTCCGCGGTGACGACGAACTCCTCGTCCCGGTCGGCCAGGTCGATGCTCATGCGGTTCGCGCCGCCCATGCCGAAGACGTCCTGATCGAACCCGGGCTGGTTCTCGAACTGGCGGCCGAGGCGGTCGAAGAACTCGTCGAGGTCGTCGAAGGGGTTTCTACGTCGAGCCATACGGGTGTGCATACGCCATCGAGGATGTTATACTATCGGTCGTAACGGTCTGCGTACATTCGTCGGATGTACCGACGAATGCACGCAAGGGCTTACGGCCGACGGTATACCCGAACCCGAACCGCCACGGGTATGGCGCCGCTCCCTGAAGGGGTGGTATGTACGAGGCGGTCTACGCCGCCCCCGAGGGCCGCTCGACGGTCGCACGCCACGCCCACACCGCGAGCGAGTACGGGTTCGCGGGGGTCGTCGTCCGAAACGGCGACGCGCTCGAAGGGAACGAGACCGAGCGAATCGCCGAGACCTACGGGATCGACGTCGTTCGTGGAACCGAGATCCGCGCCGAGGGCTCACAGACGGCGAGCGGCTACCTCGGGAACCGCCGCGAGGAGTACACGATCCTCGCGCTCCGGGGCGGGACGGACGACCTCAATCGCTTCGCGGTCGAACAGCCCCGCGTGGACGTCCTCTCCCGGCCGATGGCCGGCGAGGGCGACTTCAACCACGTGCTCGCGAAGGCCGCCGCGCGAAACGGGGTGCGCGTCGAGTTCGACCTCTCGACCGTGCTCCGACTCGAGGGCGGCCCGCGGGTGCAGGCGCTCTCGGACGTGCGCAAACTCCGCGAACTCGTCGACCAGTACGAGGTCCCCTACGTCGTGAGCGCCTCCCCGGAGAGCCACCTCCAACTGCGCGGGCCCCGCGAACTGATCGCCGTCGGCGAGCGGATCGGCTTCTCGCCCGAGGGGATCGAAACCGGCCTCCGCGAGTGGGGGCGGCTCGCCGAACGGAACCGCGAGATCGCCTCCGAGTCGTTCATAGAGCCGGGCGTGCGTAGGGGCCGGTATGAAGAGGACGATTGAGGAGCACGCGAGCCGATTCGACGAGCACGCCGCGGAGTACGACGAGAGCCAGGACAGCGAGGAGTACAGGGCCTGTGCTGATCTCGTGATCGAGTGCGCCGATCCCGATCCGGATGACGTCGTCCTCGATCTGGGCTGCGGGACCGGCGCGATCGCGCTGGCGCTCGCGCCCGAGGCGAAGCGGGTCGTTGGTCGGGACATCAGCGCGGGGATGCTGGAGCGGGCGCGGGAGAAGGCGGCCGGGCAGGGTATCGAGAACGCGGCGTTCGGCGAGGGGCGCTTTCGCGATCCCAACTACGACGGCGAGGTCGAGATAGTGGTATCGAACTTCGCCATGCACCACCTCTCGGACGAGGGGAAGCGCGAGGCCATCGAGGTCATCGCGGACCTCGGCCCTCGAAGGTTCGTGCTGGGCGACGTGATGTTCTTCGGGCTTCCCGACCCCGACGAACCGTTTTATAGCCCCGAGGTGGACGACCCCGCGACCGTCGGTACCCTCGTCGAGGCGCTCACCGAGGCGGGCTTTACCGTCACCCGTGCGAGACGGGTCCACGATCAGGTGGGCGTCCTCGTGGGCGAGCGCATCGAGTAGGCCCGGACGGGGATCGAGGGCCACCACGCGGGGATCAGATGGGGTCGGCGGGGTCGTGTTCGTCGGCCATCCGCGTGGCCTCGGCGGCGTACTGCTCGCGGAGGTCCGCCTCGTCGACCGATCCGAGGTTGTCGGGGTCGACGTCGAGGGCGGCGGTCGTGTCCCTGGAGTCGCCGGTGAAACTCGTCAGGGCGCGTTCCTTCCGGAAGTAGCGCTCGCCGTCGGGGGTCGCGTAGACGAGGATGATGAGGTTCTGTTCGTCGTCGGAGTAGGTGCGTTCGACCAGCCACACGCGGACGTCGGTGTCGGCCATGCGGTCGGGTACCGCCCGGCGCGTGAAACGCGTTCGGTTCTCCGAACATGGATGCCTGTCGACGGCTGACGAGGGCGTCCGGGAAACGGTGCCGTCCTCGGAGAGCCCGTCCGGGTCACTCCTCGAGGAGCGTCCGTTCCGCCTCCCCGAACGTCAGGACGGGCGCGACGTGCGCGTCGTGGTCGTGAAGGAGCGGCGGGCCGAGGAACGCGGTCACCGCCTCGAAGGTATCCGCCTCGAGGACGAAGTAGAACCGGTGTTCGTTCGGCGTCACGTACGACCCGTGGACCTCGACGCCGGCCTGCTCCGCCGTCCGGTCCATCCCCGCGATCCACTCGCGGGCCTTCTCCTCGTTCTCCGGGCGTGCCCAGCAGTTGTCCGGCGTGTGATCCAAGGTAGCTATGAACAGCATTGATACCACCGGCTCTAGTACACCGTCGAGGAGGATAAACCCGCCTAGGGGTTCGATAGCCGCCTCGCGCCGGTCGACGGGCGGATCGGACGGGGTGGCGGGGGTAAAGCCAGTACGGCCACCCCCGCCCGATCAGAGCGGCTTTGGCGCCGGGGTCCGTACCCCGACCCGTCGAATGGAGACGCTGTACGACGCCCTCGGGGTCGACCCGGACGCCGACCGCGAGGCGATCCGCGCCGCGTACCGCGAGCGGGCCAAACGCCACCACCCGGACGTTTCGGGCGGGAGCGCGACCGAGTTCCGCCGGCTCACCGCCGCCCGCGACGTGTTGCTCGACGACGCTCGACGGAGGCGTTACGACGCGCTCGGCTACCGCCGATACGCCCGACACCACCTCGGCGAGGAGTGGCCGGTCGACGAACCGGCACGCCGACGGCATTCGCGACGATCCCGCACGGCCCGCTCGGGCCAGCGGCGACGATCCCGTCGAGTTCGCCGCGAGCGCCCCCCGCGATCCAGCAGTCCGACGGACGCCCTCATCGCGCTCGCGACCTACTGGCCGATCCTCGTGCGGGTGGGGATCGCCCTCGCGCTCCTCCTCGTCCTCGCGTTCGTGCTCGCCGCGCTGTCGCTCTAATACTCACTGCGCTGTCGCGCTAGTACTGTTCAGCGTGTCGTAGTAATACTCTCGTGTCCTTCAAAGTGATAGATACACCCTCTGTATCTATCACGGGCTTATTTTCGGAGAGCAGTAAACACGGCTATTTAAAGCTTATTTACGGTCCTATCGCGTCTGACGACCTGATGCCCGACACTCCGGACCCCCCAGTTGCCCACCGAGCCTACGATAGGCTCGCCGCGGGGTACGACCGTGAGGGAGACACGAAGCCTGCGAACGCCTACCTCGAACGGCCAGCGACCCTCTCCTTGCTTCCCAACGTCGAAGGGACTTACGTCCTTGACGCAGGGTGTGGCGCTGGCCATCTCACCAAGGCACTCAGCGACCGTGGCGCTACCGTCGTCGGCCTCGACGTGAGCCATGAGATGCTCACGTACGCACGAGAAAGGATACCCGACGCCGACTTCGTTCAGGCTGACCTCGGAAGTGACCTCCCCCTCATCGATGACGGGTTTGACGGCATCACCAGTTCGCTCGCGTTCCATTACATCAAGGATTGGGAGTCACTGCTCCGTGAACTCCGTCGAATCCTCAGACCCGGCGGCTGGGTGGTTTTCTCGGTCCAACACCCTCATGCCGACTTCGAGGAGTACGGCGACGCTCGAAACTACCACGAAATAGAACGGGTCTCCGCGAATTGGGACTCCTTCGGCGAGGAGGTGGAGGTACCGGCGTACCGTCGCCCCCTCTCCGCGATGCTAGGGCCTGCGCTTGAGGCTGGTTTCCAGCTTGACCGACTGTTGGAGCCGACGCCGACCGAGGAGTATCGTCAGGCTGACCCAGAGAGGTATGAGTACGAAGCGACTCGCCCGAATTTCCTCTGTCTCCGCCTCGTCACCCTCACTCAAACCGGTTAACTACGGTCTTGACCCACGACTGGTGATAGATACGGAGTACGTATCTACCAGCTGATTCGCTGAAGGGCAGAGTGAAAAACAATCCATTGGGAACGATTCTATGACACGGTCGTGTTAGTAGTCCGCCGCGAGCCGATCGAGCGCCTCGTGGTGCTCGGTGGTGTGGGGGGCGGTCAGCGGCGAGACGCTGACCTTTCCCTCCGTGATCGCTCTTCTATCCGTCCCCTCGGGGTCGTCGATCTCCCCCGTGCTCATCGCCTCCCACGAGAGGTCGTGTAGCGTGATCGAGTCCCCGTTCTGGGTCGCGCCCATCTCGTAGACCGTCGAGGGACGGGTCACGACCATCGGCGCGGGGTCGTCGGCGGGAAGCGGCGCGTTGACATTGAGGTACTCGGCGTGCTCGAAGACGCCCCGCGACGGCGCGCGTTCGACGAGGTACCGGGTCGCGCGACAGGCCTCCGCGTACTCCTCGATCTCCGGCGTCCGGGGCCACTCCTCCTCGGGGATGTAGAGGGAGACGGCGACGGCGGGGACCCCGCAGAAGGCAGCCTCGACGGCGGCGCTAACCGTCCCGGAGCGCCCGAGGACGTAGGCCCCGAGGTTCGCGCCGGTGTTACAGCCCGAGACGACGAGGTCGGGGTAGGGACCGAGCGCCTCGAGGCCCGCGACCACACAGTCGGCGGGCGTGCCCGCGATGGCGAAACCCAGTTCGTGTTCCTCGACACCGACCTCGCTCGACATGGCCCGGCCGACCGCGCTCTGGTCGCTCGCGGGCGCGACCGCGGTGACGTTCGCCACCGCCGAGAGCGCGTCGTAGAGCGCGCGGAAGCCGGGACTGTCGATCCCGTCGTCGTTCGTCAGCAGGATCTCGAGATCCGTGTCCATACGCCCGCCTCGGCGGCGGTCGACAAAAACGCGGTCATCCGACCCGGTCGACGACGCATTCCTCGTCGACCACGAGGTTGTACGCGTTCTCGTCCGCGTTCCAGAGGACCAGCACGGACTCGAGGACGAACACGTCGCCGTACTCGGCCGCAGACAGCGCGCGGTTGAGCGCCGTCTCCCGCGTCACCACGGCGTAGTGGCTCTCCGACTGGCTGCCGTCGCCGAGCAAAAAGAGGGGGTTCGAATCGGAGAGCGAGTCGCTGAGTTTGACCGCGATGCAGTCGATCCGGTCGGTGACGTGGGCCTCGCTCGCGGCGAACGGGGCGAAGCGCTCGGGGCTCGCGGTGACGTCGACCCGGACCTGCCCGTCCCGCCGGAGGATCGAGTAGGCGTACTGGACGTCGGTGTTGACGAACTCGCCCGTCGCGGCGTCGCGCTCGCCGCGCTCCCCCTCGGCACGTCGCCCCTCGTCGAGGCGGCGCTGGAGTTCCGGGACGGCGAGGTCGGGTTTCCGGTCGAACGACCAGCAGTGATCGGTCGGTTCGCGGTCGGGCCACAGCCGGAGGGTCGGCGCGAAGACCGTGTACTCGCTTTCCGCGACGACCTCGTGTTCGATCTCCCGCAGGCCGGTCGCGGTGTTCTTATCGGCCGGCGCGAGCGCGAGGGCCGCTCCACCGGACACGAGGTGTGTGAGATACCGCTTCAGGACCGCCGTGGGCTCCGCGAGTTCGCTCAGCACGTTCGCGAACAGGATCAGGTCGTACCCGTCGCGGGACTCGTCCGAGTCCCGCTGGCCGTCCGCGCGTAACGCCACCTCGGGCTCGAACGCCTCGGCGGTCGTCCGGTGGATCGTCGGGTGGAAGTTTCGGGGAGTCGCCGCGAGCAACGCCTCCAGAACGTCTGCGGCCGCGCTCGGTTCGACCGCGTGGTACTCGACGAGCGCGCCCTCGGCGTAGTCGGCCAGACCGAGTGCGGGGCCGCCGACGCCCGCGCCCACGTCGAGCACCCGGAGCGTCGAGGGGAGCAGGTCCCGTGAACCCAGTTCGTCGAGCGCGTACCCGGTCGCCGCGTAGTAGTCGGGGAGGTGATAGAGCGCGTAGCCCAGCGCCGTCTCGTAGGAGTACTCGACGGGGTGCTGGCGGTAGTAGCGCTCCTTGAGCCGGCGGATCTCCTCCCTGAGGGCGGCCCCGCTCTCGCCGTCGGCCCAGCCAGGGCCGAAGCGCTCGACCAGCAGGTCCTCGAGGCACGAGAGATATCGGTCGGGCATCGTGCGCACCCCGTCGAAGGTGGGTGAAATCGGTTCCTCCGAAGCGGGAACGAACGTGCCGTCCTCGCGTTCGTATAGCCCGAGTGAGAGGGCGTTCTCCCGCAGGGTCTGGCGGACGACTGCGGGATGGGCGCCGCCCTCGACGTACTCGGCGACCTCCTCGGGGTCGATCGGGCGGACGTTCCTGAGGTATTTCGCCGTATCGAGGATCGCTTGTCGACTCATTCGCCCGCCTCGCGGTACAGCGCCTCGAACGCCTCGCGGTCGGCCTCGGCGACGTCGATGGCGGCCTCGGCGACGTCGTCCGCGCCCGGAAACGTCGACTGGATGTCCGCGTAGACGTGAGGGTTGCCGCCGGTCACGTTCCGGACGAGTTCGTCGAGTTCGCGGGAGACCGGCGTCTCGAACCCCTCGGGGACGTCGTCGGCGGCGAGCGCGTACGCCAGCACCGCCGCGTGGGCCTTCGTCTGGATCGTCTCCATCGCCGCGTCGTGCTCCTCGGGCGTGGTCTCGACGACGGTGTTGCCGGCCTCGCGGAGGCGTTCGCGGATCCACCCGGCGACCGGTCCGTCGTCGGCGACGACCGGGACGTTGCCGGGGGCGTTCTCGGGGGAGAAGAGCGGGTGGAGGCTGACGTGTTCGCGCTCGGGGGCGTGGGCCTCCATCGCCGCGACCGGCGCGGCCATGACGCCGCTGACGTCCGCGATCGCCCGATCTGAGAGGGGGGCGTACAGTTCGATCGTCGGTTCCACCGCCGGGATCGGCACCGCGAGACAGACCAGATCGAACCGTTCCGCCGTCCCCTCCGGAACCGCCCGTCCACCCACCGTCTCGGCGGCCTCGCGGGCGACCGCCTCCTCCCGGTCGACGAAGGCGATCCGCCCCTCGCCCCCGACCACCTCCCCGAACCAGCGACCCATCGCCCCCGCGCCGACGATCAGTACGTCCATCGACGCCCCATTACCCGTCCGGGGAAAAAGGCGTTGGCATACGCTCCGGTCGCACGCGCTCGAAAAACGGCGGATCGGCGGATGCTACGCCATCGGGGGCGTTCGCTCGCGAGGCCTGACGTAGCCACAGTCGGGGCAGGTCTCGTAGCCCTGTACGTTCGCCAGTCGGTCGCCACACTCGGGACAGTCCATCTCGTTTCCCACTCGATTCGACAGTGTATAAAGATGGGTACGACGATCGACGAGATCAGTCGGTTCTCAGAGGACGAACTCCTCGGGGTAGTCGGTCAGGTTCTCGTAGCCCTCCTCGGTGACGACCACGAGGTCCTCGATCCGGATGCCCCCCACAGCGGGATCGTAGAGGCCGGGTTCGACGGTGATCACGTGGCCCGCCTCCAGTTCCGCGCCGCCGGGAGCCAATCGGGGAAGTTCGTGGACGTCCAGGCCGATCCCGTGGCCCGTCGAGTGGATGAAGCCCGTCTCGGTCGAGGGGTCGTCCCGGAGGGTGGGCAGCCCCGCCTCCTCGTAGACCGCGCAGACGGCATCGTGAACGTCCTCGCCGGTGGCCCCGGGTTCGACCGCCGCGAGTGCGGCCTCCTTCGCCTCGCTCGTGAGGTCGTACCACTCGCGTGCGCGCGCCGAGGGCTCGCCGACCGAGAACGTCCGGGTCATGTCGGCGTGGTAGTTCGTCTCCTTGTTCCTCGGGAAGACGTCGATTACGACGGTTTCGCCCGCTTCGAGGGGACCGCTCCCCCGGTCGTGGGGGTCGGCGGCGTCCGCGCCACAGGCGACGATGGTCTCGTCGAGCGCGTGGTCCCGCCGGAGGAGTTCGATCTCGATTTCTCTCCTAAGGCGCTCGCTGGTCAACGGCTCGCCGTCGTGATACAGGACGTCCTCCTCGACCGTCGCCTCCCTGAGCAGCGTCTCGGCGCGCCCCATCGCCCCCTCGTTCGCTCGCTGGGCCTCGCGGATGAACTCGACCTCCTCGTCGGTCTTGACCGCACGGATCCCGGTGAGCACGCCGTCGGTTTCGGCCTCGACGCCGATCTCGCGCTCGCGTAGGCCGTCGGCGGTCGCGAGCGGGAAGCGCGCGGGGACCGAAAGCGAGGAGACGCCGTGGTCGGCGAGGAACGCCGCGAGCATTCGATACCGTTCCTCGGGCGAGCCGTACTGGTAGTCGTAGTCGGCGTAGCGAGAGACCGACTCGGCGCGGCTCTCCTTTTTCGCGCGGCCGTACTCGAGTCCGGAGACGAGCAGGTGCGTTTCACCGTCGTAGAGCGTGAAAAAGGGATCGTGGGCGTCGAATCCCGAGAGGTAGCGCTGATCCGAGTCCGAGGAGTCGGCGTCGATGAGGTAGCCGTCGGCGTCCGCCTCCGCGAGGAACGAGTCGAGTGCCGAGAGGTCCGGGTCCATACCCCCGCTGTGGTCCGCGGGACAATAAACGGTCGATCTCCGACCCTACGCGCCGATATCGGCTCTGGAAAACCGGAACCGCGCGAGCAGCACCAGCGCGACGGTCGCGGCGAGCAACACGGCCGCCCCCGCGAGGTCGTAGCTCCCCTCGACGAGGATCGCGGTCGGGTCGTAGTAGCGGGTGGGGCTGGCGTAGCCGATCCACTCGAGTTCTTCAGTACTCGCGGCGATCGACTCGACCAGGAAGAGGACGAACACGAGCGCGATGGCGATCCGCTTCGCGACGTCCGCGCGGTCGACCAGCACCGAGAGGACGAGTCCGATCGCCCCGCAGGCCAGCAGGTAGGGGACCGACAGCAGGTGGACCATCGCCAGGTCGAGCGGGTCGATCGACTGGCCGATCGCGAGCACGCCGACGTAGACGGCGGCGGCGACGACGGCGTTGAGCGCGAGGATCGGCACCGAGAGGGAGAGGAACTTCTCGACGAGGACGCGCGACCGCGAGACCGGCAACGAGAGGGTGAGGTCCATCCGGTCGCGCTCGACGTCGCCCGCGATCAGCCCGGCGGCGCTGTACGCGAAGTACAGTCCGAGGAGGAGCAGCCAGACGAACTGGTAGATCTCGACGGCGAGAAACCCCTCGACCGTGCTGAGGGTGGCGATCCCGAACGCCTCCTGTATCGCGGGCGGGTACGCCGCGAGCATGGCGTCGATGTCGACGTCGGCGCTCTCGAGCGACGGGAAGAAGGCCAGGAACACGAGCGAGAGGGCCGCGATCCCGACCACGAGCGCGACCGTCCCGCGCAGGCGCTTTTCGGTCTCGTAGCGACCGATCTCAAGCATCGATGGCCTCCCCTCTCGGGACCGCGTCGGGTTCGCTTTCTCGTTCCGTCCCCCCGCCGTAGTAGTGCATGAACACGTCCTCCAGGGGTGGCTCCCGGATCTCGATGTCGAGCACGTCGTAGCCCGCGAGATGCCGCAAGAGGGCGTTGTACTCGCCGACGTAGGTGAACGTCACGGTCCCGTCGGTGACCTGTGCGTCGAGCATTCCGTCGGTCACGAACCCCTCGGCGCCCTCGGCGAGTCGGACGTGGACCCGCTTGCCGCCGCGATCCAGGAGCGTCTCGACGTCTTCGAGCGCGACGAGTCGGCCCTCCCGGAGGATGGCGACGCGGTCACAGACCCGCCGGACGTCGCTCAGGACGTGCGAGGAGAAGAAGATCGTCGTCCCGCGCTCGCTCTCGGCCTCGACGAACTCGTGGAACGCCTCCTGTTTGAGCGGGTCGAGCCCCGAGGTGGGTTCGTCCATGATCACCAGATCGGGGTCGTGCATGAACGCCTGGACGATCCCGAGCATCTGCTCGTTGCCCGTCGAGTACTCGCGGATCTCCCGGTCCAGCGGCGGCGTGAACAAGTCGAGGAGTTCCTCGCGTCGACTCTCGCCCTTGATCGCGGCGTGGTGGTCGAGCACCCGCCTTCCGGTCAGCCCCTCGTCGAACCCCAGGTCGGCGGGCAGGTAGCCGATCCGTCGCTTGGCCTCGATCAGTTCGGCCTCCTCGCGGATGTCCGCCCCGAGCACCGTCGCCGTTCCCTCCGAGGGCGAGAGCAGCCCCAGAAGGGTGCGGATGGTCGTCGTCTTGCCCGCGCCGTTGGGGCCCAGAAATCCGAAGACCTCGCCCTCCCCGACCGTAAAGGAGAGCGAGTCGACGCCGACTACATCACCGTAGCGCTTCGTCAGCGCCGTACACTCGATGGCTGCCATACCCCGACGTACGGTTCGTGACTGTATATCTATTTTGGTCATGAGGTCATGACTAACGAACGAATTAGTTATACAGTCACAGATCGAAGGGTGGACATGCGAGGATTCGACGAGGCGGAGCGCGAGCGAATCAGGGGGGAGTTGGTCGAAACCGGCCACGAGTTGCTCCTCCGCTACGGGCCGGAGAAGACCAACGTGGCGGACATCACGGAGCCGGTCGGCATCGCGAAGAGCACGTTCTATCGGTTCTTCGATTCCAAGGCCGAACTCTACCTCGAGATCTACCGCCGGGAGGTAACCGAGTTCACCGAGGAGGCACGAGCGGAACTCTCGACGGTCGACACCGCGCGCGAGGGGCTCGAAGCGCTCTTTCGATCCTACGCGGAGTGGCTCGAGGACAACGCGTTCGTCCAGCGGATGGTCGTCCAGAGCGACTACCGGGAGTTCTATCAGGACGTCCCGGACGAGACGATGGCGGCGCTCCGACGGGAGGGCGTGGTCGAGTTCGAGTCGATCTTCGAGACGCTCCGCGATCGGGGGGACGGACTGCGCGAGGACGCGGGGGCGATGGAGATACTGGGGCTGATGTCGGTGATCGGGCTGTTGGTCATCCACCGCGAGGAGTTCGAGGAGTACGACCCCGAGTACTACGAGCGGATCCGAGACCTGCTGGTCGAGACGCTCGCGCGCGGACTCGTGGCCGATTAGGGGAACTCGCCCGCCCCCAGCACCTTCACTTCGATCCGGTGGGGTCCGTCGGGCGTGTCGATTTCGACGGTCTCTGCGAACGCCTCCGTCGCCGCCTCGCGCCACTCGCGGACCCGCCGGACGTGGTAGTCGTGGTGGCGCTCCGTCGAGTACGTCAGGTCGGGATCGTCGCGGATTTCGGCCTCGGTCTCGGCGGGTTCGGGGTACTCCGGCAGGCGCTCGGGGTCGAAGAGGTCGCTCGGGGGGAGGTGAATAGATCCCGAGTCGTCGGGTTCGTCGCCGGGCACGTGGAGGCGGGCGCGCATCCGCCCGGCGAAGGGAGGCGTGACCCGGAGCACGGGGTCGGCGGCGCTTCGCTCGCTCGCCTCGTAGGCCGAGACGGCGTCCTCGGCGGTGACGGCGACCGAACGGATCGTTCGAGGATCCGAGGACATGGTGTGGGCTACGCGTCCACCGCCTTGGCGTTGTCGCCACCGATAGCGTGATACGGCGGGGGAGTCACGCTCGCGCATGGACGTCACCATTACCCGTTCTTCGCTTCGCGGGACCGCGCGGGCCCCGCCCTCGAAGAGCTACACCCACCGGGCGATCCTCGCGGCGGGTTACTCGTCGGGCGCACTCGTCTACGACCCGCTCGACAGCGCCGACCCGCGCGCGACCGCCCGCGCCGTCGAGGCGTTCGGCGGCGACGTGAGCGAGACCGACGACGGCCTCGAAGTCGAGGGATTTGCTGGTCGGCCTGACGTGCCGGCGGACGTCATCGACTGCGGAAACAGCGGCACGACGATGCGCCTCGTGACCGGGACCGCCGCGCTCGCCGACGGAATCACCGTCCTCACCGGCGACGGCTCGCTTCGATCGCGCCCACAGGGCCCGCTTCTGGACGCCATCGGCCAGTTGGGCGGCCGGGCCGAGAGCACCCGTGGAAACGGGCAAGCTCCCTTAGTAATCGAGGGACCCGTTTCGGGAGGGGAGGTCTCGATCCCCGGCGACGTCTCCTCGCAGTACATCACCGCCCTCTTGATGGCCGGCGCGGTCACCGAGGAGGGAATCGAGATCGATCTGGAAACTGAACTCAAGTCCGCTCCCTACGTCGACATCACGCTCGAAGTGCTGAACGAGTTCGGCGTCGAGGCAGAGCCGATCGATGCGGAGGGCGGCGCGGTCCGCTCGGCGGGCGCGTCGGGCTTTCGCGTCCCGGGGAACCAGTCGTACGAACCCTACGACGGGGAGTACCACGTCCCCGGCGACTTCTCCTCGATCTCGTACCTGGTTGCGGCGGGCGTCCTCGCGGCCGAGGAGGGCCTGACGGTCCGGGGTGCCCAGCCCAGTGCGCAGGGCGACACCGCCATCGTCGACGTGGTCGAGCGCATGGGCGGGACGGTCGAGTGGGACTGCGAGAACGGTTTGATTGAGGCCTCGAAGTCCGATCTCTCGGGGATCACCGTCGACGTCGGCGACACGCCCGACCTCCTGCCGACGATCGCGACCCTCGGGGCCGTCGCCGACGGCGAGACGCGCATCACCAACTGCGAGCACGTCCGCTACAAGGAGACCGACCGGGTGAGCGCGATGGCCGCCGAGCTGGCGAAGTTGGGCGCGAGCGTCGAGGAGAGCGAGGACGAACTCGTGGTCCACGGCGGAGACTCGGAGCTGTCGGGCTCGACCGTCGAGGGCTACGACGATCATCGCGTCATCATGGCGCTGGCGGTCGCGGGGCTGGTCGCGGCGGGCGAGACTGTAGTCAGGGGAGCCGAACACGTCGACGTCTCGTTTCCGGAGTTCTTCGACGTGCTTTATGACCTCGGAGCCACCATCCAGCGACAATGAACGGAAACCGATTCGGCAGGCTGTTCCAGGTGACGACCTTCGGTGAGAGCCACGGCGAGGCGATGGGCTGTACGGTGTCGGGCTGTCCCGCCGGCCTCGAACTCGCGGAGGAGGACATCCAGGGCGACCTGGACAGACGAAAGCCCGGCCAGTCGATGATCACCACCAGCCGGGGCGAACCCGACGCCGTCTCGATCAAATCCGGCGTGCAGGACGGCTACACCACGGGGACGCCGATCGGGATGGTCATCCAGAACAAGGACGCCCGCTCGGGCAAGTACGAACCCTTCATCACCGCGCCCCGGCCCTCCCACGGCGACTTCACGTACTCGGCGAAGTTCGGCACGCGCAACTGGGGTGGGGGCGGGCGGTCCTCGGCCCGCGAGACCGTGAACTGGGTCGCGGCAGGCGCGGTCGCGAAGAAGCTCCTCTCGCTACAGGGAATCGAGATCAAGGCCCACGTCAGCCAGATCGGGGACGTCCGCGCCGAGGGCGTGAGCTTCGAGGAGATGGTCGAACACAGCGAGGAGAACGACGTCCGGTGTGGCGATCCCGAGGTCGCGGGGGAGATGCAGGACCTGATCGAGGAGTACCAGGAGGCGGGCGACTCCATCGGGGGATCGATCGAGTTCGAGATCCGCGGCGCTCCCAGAGGGTTGGGCGCGCCCCGCTTCGACTCCCTCCCTGCCCGATTGGGCCAGGCGATGATGAGCGTGCCCGCGACCACGGCCTTCGAGTTCGGCCTCGGAACCGAGGCCCGCGAGTACTCGGGATCGGAGCGAAACGAGGACTGGGAGTTCTCGGAGGAGGGCGATCCCGTGCCCGTCGGCAACGACCACGGCGGGATCCAGGGCGGAATCAGTACAGGAGAGCCGATCACCGGCGAGGTGACGCTGCACGCCCCGACCTCGATCCCCAAGGAACAGACCACGGTCGACTGGGAGACCGGCGAGGAAAAGCAGGTCCAGGTGATCGGCCGTCACGACCCCGTCCTGCCGCCCCGCGGGGTGCCGGTCGTCGAGGCGATGTGCGCGCTGACGGTCGTCGACTTCATGCTGCTGGCCGGGCGGATCAACCCCGACCGCGTCGACGGCCGTGTCGGCGTGTACGACACCGACTACCACCCGAGCAGCCCCGCGAACGAGGAGTGACCCCGATCCACGAGCGGGTTTTCGACGCGAGCGTTTAATACCGATCGCGCCGAACGATATCTAGTACCATGGTTGCGATCGCCAACCTCGCGAGCGCCCTGTTGATGGGGCTGCTCCTCGTCGTCATCGCGGCAGCCATCGCACGGGGAGGGAGGCGACGCCCGGCGCTGGCACCGGTCGAGGACGACCGCCCGGCAGGGTTCGCCGGGACGACCGGGACGCTGACGGGGGCGATGCGAACGCCGACGTCGTGGACCCTCGCGTTCGTGGCGCTCGTACTCGTGATCGGCGGCAGCGTGGTCCTCTACGTCGGCGGCGGGCCGGTCCCCGAGGCGGGTCGGGCGCTCGCGGGCGTCGTGGTCGGCGGGTTCGTCCTCCTCGTGACCTGTGCGTTCCTGTTCGTGGGAGTGTATATCACGGCCAGATCGAAGGGGCGTTCGACCGCGTGGGGCGTGGCCGAGGGCGTCATCACGCTCGGATTGGTGTTCATCGGCGCGATCGTCGTCAACCTCGTCGTCGCGTAGATGGCCCTGACCGCGAACCGGCGCTCGAACGCTGTCCCGTCGGGCGACGTCCGACTACTGGGAGCCGTCGTCGCCGTCGAAGGACTCCTCGTCGCGGCCTACTTCGGGCTCACGCCGGCCGAGCCGACGGGTCTGCGCTACGTCCTCTACCCGTTCGTCTGGATCGACGTCGGCCTCTGGGCGGTCCTGCGGACCGCGCCCCCAACGGGGTCGCGGCGGGCGCGATGGCTCGCGCTCGGCGTCGCGGCGGCGTACTTCCTCGCGCTGGCCGGCGTCTCGGGGCTGATCGGGGTACAGGTAGGCCACGCTCACCACGTCCACGCCGCCGGGATCCACGTCCGGATGGGAGCGCCCGGGTGGGGACCGGCGGTGAGCTACGTCTCGTCAACGGTCCACCTCACGTTCGTCCCCTATCTCGTGATCGGCTACCTCTCGCTCGCGTATCTCGTCTACGCGGCCGTCATCGAGGCGGTCGGTGCCGCGGTCCCGGGCGTGATCGGACTCGCCTCGTGCGTCGGGTGTGCGTTTCCGGCCGTCGCGGGCGTGGCGGGCGTCGCCGGCGGGTCCTCGGTGCTGACGGCCGCCGCCTCCAGCCTCTCGGTCGACGTCTCGACGGCCGCGTTCGTCCTCGCGATCGCGCTGTTGTACTGGCGACCGGGCTTCCGGTCCCCGTGACGGCGGGACACGATACGGGTACGAGGCCCGTCAGAAGATCGAGTAGGCCGCCGCGACGGTCAGGAGGAACACCGCGAAGACTCCCATACCCATGAGGTAGGTGAGCGAGCGCGGTTCGAAGCGCAGGTGCTGGAAGTAGCCCACGATCAGGGTCGTCTTCACGAGCGCGGCACCCATCGTCGCCATCACCGCGTCCCAGTAGTCGAACACCTGGAAGAAGACGACCTTCGAGGTCGCCAACACGAGGAGCGCGACGTAGATGGCCGTGTAGAGCTTGACGCCCGCCATTGTGTGGTAGATGATCTCTCACAGACTTATAGCTTCCCGTCGGTTCCGGAACGGCGACAGGTAGATTAGCGTGCGAGAGCGTGTTCCCGACGAATGGTCGTCCGGGGATCGAACACGTCCCGTCTCCTGCGGTGGTCGCTGGGAGCGCTCGCCCTGGCCGTCTGTATCGACGTGGCCGCGGCGAGCAACGTCGTCGCGGGACTCGGGGACGGCGGGAGCGACGTGTCGGTCCCGACGTGGCTCTACCTGCTGACCGGCGGGGCGGTCGTCGGCGCGTCGGCGCTCCTGTCGATGCTGGTCACGGACCGGGCGTTCATCGACGCCGTCCACGGGCGGTCGTACCGGCTTCCCGGTCGGGGTCCGGCACGGCGGGCGCTCGCCACCGTCACGGGCGCGGCCTCGCTCGCCGTCCTCGCGCTGGTCGTCGCCATCGGCCTTGCGGGGCCGCGGGTCGCCACCGCGAACCTCGCGGTGCTCGTCGTGTTCGTCGCCGCCCGCGCGGGGCTGACGATGACGGCGTACCTCGTCGGGGATCCGTGGCCGACGCTCGACCCGTGGCGATTCGTCGCCGAGCGCCTCCCCCACGGCTTCGTCGACTATCCCTCGGATCTCGGGGTGCTCCCGGCGATCTGCGGGCTGCTCGCCCTGATCTGGATCGAGGTTGTCCTCCCGGTCACCGCGCGCCCGACGACGCTCGCCGTGGCCGTGCTGGGCTACTCGGCGTACACCCTCACGGGCGCGGTCGTCTTCTCGCCCGCCGACTGGTTTCGCTACGGCGACCCGATCGCTGTGTGGTTTCGCTGCTACGGCGCGGTCGCGCCGATCCAGCGCACCGACGCGGGACTCATCCTTCGGATTCCGGGCTCGCGCCTCCGCGACGGCGACGTGTTTCGCGACCTCTCGGGCGCGGCGTTCGTCGTCCTGTTGGTCTGGGAGCTCACCTACAGCGGCCTCGTCGTCACGCCGCCGGGCGCCCGAATCGTCGGGGCGCTCGTCGGACTGGGCGTCCCCCCGGCGATCACCTACCTCGTGGTGTTGCTGGGGGGCTACGCGCTCTTTCTCGGTGTCTACTGGCTCGCGGCCACGCGGGCGCGACGGCAGGCACGGACGTACCTCACCGCGCGCTACCTCGCCTTCCGGTTCGCGCCGCCGCTGCTGGGGATCGCCGCGGGCTACCACTTCGCCCACTACGCCGGGTTCGCCCTCTCGCTCGCTCCCGCGTTGCTGGGTGCCGTCTCGAACCCGCTGTCCCCGCCGATCCCGCCACGAACGCTCGTGTTGCCGGGGTGGGTCGGCCTCGTCGAGGTGGGGTCGGTCCTCGCCGGACACCTGCTCGCGATCTGGGCCGCCCACGCGACCTCGTTCGACCTGTTCTCGGGGCGCCTGCAGGCGATCCGCAGCCAGTTCCCGTTCGTCGTCGTCATGGTGCTGTACACGATGGCGAGCCTGTGGCTGCTCTCGCTGCCGACGCGGCCGCCGCCGTTCGTGGGCTGAAGCGCCGATGGACGTATCCCCCGGGGACGTGAACGATACGCATGGTTCGTCCGATGACCGAACCCGAACTCGCGGTGCCCGAAGACGAGCCGCCGGCGGCGACCTGCCCGCACTGCGAGCAGCCCTTTCGAACCGAGCGACTCTACGCGCTCCACCTCGGGGAGGCCCACCCCGAGGCGTGTTCCGACGCCGAACTCGCGGCCTACGAGGAGGCGTCCGACGCGGAAGCCCACGACCTGTTCACCTTCCACGCGAAGGTGGTCGTCGCGCTACTGGTGTTGCTGTTCGCGCTCGCGTACACGTACGCGATCGTCTGGCACTGAAACGGGAGAGACAGGCGTGTCGGGCGTTACATCAGGTAGAACAGCGGGAAGAGGAACACCCAGACGATGTCGACGAAGTGCCAGTACAGCCCGAAGAACTCGACGGGCCGGTCGTCCTCGAGGTAGGCGTCGGCCGCGTAGATCCGCGCGCCCATGAACAGCGCGATCAGCAGGCCGAAGACGACGTGCAGGCCGTGGAGGCCGGTGGTCACGTAGTAGACGGAGGCCTCGATGCCGGTCTGCGGGTAGATGCCGTGGGAGAACTCGTAGCTCCACTCCCACGCCTTGATGCTGAGGAAGGTGATTCCGAGCGCGAGCGTCGCGCCGAGGCTGGCGAGCAGGCCCCGCTTGCTCCCGCGGTCGGCGGCGGCGAGCGCGAGGACGACGGTGTAACTGCTCGTCAGCAGGACGAACGTGTTCACGAGGCCGGGCAGCGCGTCGGGCGGGACGCTCTCCCAGGCGGTCCACCCCATCCCCGCGCGGATGAAGACGTACGCGCCGATGACCCCGCCGAAGACCACGACGTCGGACGCGAGGAAGAACCAGACGCCGAGTTTGGTCTTCCCGACCCCCTCGAACGGCCAGCGCTCGCCGATGGCCGCCTCGGGGGCCGAGAACCGTTCGAGGCCGAACCCGATCAGCGAGTAGGCGGCCAGCAGGACGCCGAGCGCGAGCAGGACGACGTACTGGACTCCCTGGACATCTCCGGCGTGAAAGCCCGACAGCCCGAGGAACGTCAGGAAGAGCGCGCCGCCGATGAGGACCGGCCAGACGCTCGCGTGATCCTCGTGTTCGTGCGTCTCGTGATGCGGTTCGTGTGCCGTGACGACCGCGCCCCCGCCGTCGGCGACCGTCTCGGACTCGCCCCCGTCCGCGGCCCGTCCCGGCGGCCCCGTCTCGACGAACGCGAGCGTCCCGCCCGCGTAGCTCGCCCGGCCGGGCCAGTTCTCCAGCGGCGGCGGCGAGTCGATCGCCCACTCGGCGGTCCGCGCGAAGTCCCACGGGTTGTCGCCGGCCGGCTCGCCCGTCCAGAGGCTCGTATAGAGGTTGTAGACCATGAGGAGGAACGACCCCGCGACGACGAACGCGCCGATCGTCGCGAGCTGGTGCCACGCGACGAACGCGACGTTGTACTCGAAGACCCGGCGGGGCGTCTCCCACGCGACGAACAGCGGGAAGTAGAGCAGGTTGAACCCGACGAAGAAGGTGGCGAAGTGCAGTTTACCGAGGAACTCGTCGTACATTTTCCCCGTGATCTTCGGATACCAGTAGTAGAGCGCGCCGAACAGTGCTGTCGCCCCGCCGAACATCACGTAGTGGAAGTGCGCGACGACCCAGTAGGTCCCCCGGAACTCGTAGTCGAGGACGACCGCGCCGAGGAAGACCCCGGTGATGCCCCCGAGGATGAACAGCAAGAGTGCACCCAGCGAGAACAGGAAGGGCGTCTTGAACTGGATCCGGCCCTTGACCATCGTGTAGATGAGCGCGAAGACCATCAGGTCGAACGGGAGGGAGATGCCGATGGTCGTCGCCATCATCAGCGTCTTGATCTCGAGGTTGATCGAGGTGAGGAACATGTGGTGCATCCAGACGAGAAAGCTCTGGAGCGCGACGAGGATCATCGCCAGGATGACCCACTTGCGGCCGACGATCCGCCGGCCACAGAACGTCTGGAACGTCTCGAACATGACCCCGAGCGCGGGGAAGAAGACGATGTAAACCTCGGGGTGGCCGAAGAACCAGAACAGGTGCGCCCAGAGCAGCGACCCGCCGCCCGAGTCGGTGGCGGTGAAGTACAGCGTGCCGATGATCCGGTCCGATCCCAGCAGTAAGAGGGCCGCCAGCAGCGCCGCGAAGGCGAACAGCATCATCCAGACGGTCAGGAGGATCGACCACGTGAAGAAGGGGATGTCCCACATCCCCATCCCCTCGGCCCGGCCCCGGTGGATGGTCACGAGGAAGTTCACCGTCCCGACCGTGACCGAGAGGACGAACAACAGCAACCCGAGTATCGCGGTCGTCCCGCCGACGCTCGGGGTGTAGGCGGGCACGTTCAGCGGCGCGTACATCGTCCAGCCCGCGTCGAGGCTCCCCCCCTGGAAGAACGACACCCCGAGTAGGAGCCCCGAGAAGAGGTAGAACCAGTACGAGAGCGCGTTCAGCCGGGGGAAGGCCAGGTCCTTCGCGCCGATCTGGAGCGGGACGACGTAGTTCGCAAAGCCCAGCGCGAACGGCGAGAGGAACCAGAACACCATCAACAACCCGTGGGTGGTGACCGCCTCGTTGTACGCGGTCGCCGAGAGGATGCCCTCGCCGGGGACCCACAGCTGGATCCGGATGAGGAGCGCCAGCACGCCGCCCAGGAGCAGGAAGAACAGCGCGGTGATCGTATAGAGGATCCCGATGTCCTTGTGGTTCGTGGTCACGAGCCAGCGCCGTACCGATTCCGGTGGGGGGAGGTCACCTGCCATGTCTATGGGTGGGTTGCCGCGTTCGATCCGTCGGTGCCGTCAGCCGCGTCGATCCGGTTCTGGGCGTCGTTCCCCTCGGCCTCCTCGTAGGCCTCGGGGTCCTCGTACCACTGCTCGAACTCGTCGGGCTCCATCACGATCACGTCGGCCTGCATCTGCGAGTGACCGACCCCACAGAGTTCGTAACACCACGCCTGGTACTGGCCGGTCTCCTCGGCGACGAACCACGTCTCGGTGGTCTGGCCGGGGATCGCGTCGGCTTTCACCTTGAGGTCGGGGATCCCGAAGCTGTGCCAGACGTCGTTCGAGGTGACCGTCAGCGTCACGACCCGGTCGGCGGGCACCCGGAGTTCGCCGTTGGTAGTGTGGCCGTTCGGGTACTCGAACTCCCAGCCGAACTGGAAGCCCACGACGGTCACCTCGAGGTCCTCGCCCGCCCCCGTGGGCCCCGCTTCGACGTACAGCAGCGCGCCGTAGGTCCAACCGATCAACCCGAGCACGATGACGGCGCTGATCGCGAAGGAGAGAAAGAGCTTGCGCCCCCCGCCCTCGCTCGAGGGGAGTTCGCCGAGCGTGGGCCGGTCGGCCTCCGCGACCGCCTCGCCCCGATCCCGGTACCGGTAGGCGTTGTACAGCGTGTAGGTGACGACCACGACGCCGACGACCGTCCCCAGCACGAGGAACACCAGAAAGATCTCCTCGAACAGCTGTACCTGTGTCCCCCACTCGTCGCCGGGCGTTCGCGGGAGCGGCGCGAGCGGGACTTCCCTGAGCGAAACCGGATAGTTCATTATCGTTCGGTAGTTATTGTTGTTTCTCGTTACCATTCCACACGGGGGTTTATTACGATTTCGGCGGCGCCGTTCGACAACGAAACGTCCGGTCTCGCGTACGGCTCCGCCTTCGAGCGCCCTCCGATCCGACTCGTTGCCCGGAGGGCTACCACCAGACCCCGCCAGTAGGCGCGGAAAACCGGCAGAGAGCGCACCTATCTCTCATCATCGTTCCTTGCTAATGGATGGCAAAGGCTTTACTGTACCCCGAGCGAACCAATTCACAATGGCCCAGACGGGCCGGGATTTCACATATGGCAGACAACGAACTCATCTGGCGAATCGCGGGCGGTTCCGGGGACGGGATCGACTCGACGAGCCAGAACTTCGCGAAGGCCCTGATGCGCTCGGGGCTGAACGTATTCACGCATCGACACTACCCGTCGCGGATCCGTGGGGGTCACACGTACGTCGAGATCCGCGCGAGCGACGAGGTCGTCGATTCCCGGGGGGACGGCTACAACTTCCTGCTCGCGCTGGGTGACTCCTTCGCGCGCAACCCGAAGGAGAACGCCTACTACGGCAACGAGGAGATCAAGCCACTCAGCGAGAACCTCGACGACCTGCGCGAGGGCGGGATCATCATCTACGATTCCGGGCTGTTGGACGCGAGCGAGATCCCCGACTTCGAGGAGCGCGCAGAGGAGAACGACTGGCACGTCTTCGGCATCGACCTCCGGAGCATGGCCCGCGAACACGGGCGAGAGGTCATGCGCAACACCGCCGGTGTGGGCGTCACTGCGGCGCTGCTGGAGATGGATCTCGACGAGATCGAGAACCTCATGGAGAACGCGATGCCCGAGAAGATCCTCGAACCCAACCTCACGATCCTGCACGACGCCTACGACATGATCAACGAGGAGTACGAGTTCGAGCACGATCTGCGGATCCCGACGGGCGAGCACGACGAGGACCAGGTCCTCATCTCGGGTTCCAACGGCGTCGCCTACGGCGCGCTCGACGAGGGCTGTCGGTTCATCGCGGGCTACCCGATGACCCCCTGGACCGACGTCTTCACGATCATGTCCCAGCACCTGCCGAAGTTCGGGGGGATCTCCGAGCAGGTCGAGGACGAGATCGCCGCCGCGGCCCTGGCACTCGGCGCGTCCCACGCCGGCGTCAAGGCGATGAGCGGCTCTTCCGGCGGTGGGTTCGCCCTGATGAGCGAACCGCTCGGCCTCGCGGAGATGTCCGAGACGCCGATCGTCCTCGTTGAAGCGATGCGGGCGGGTCCCTCGACGGGCCTGCCCACCAAACCCGAACAGGGCGACTTAGAGCACATCCTCTATACGAGCCAGGGCGACTCCTGTCGGGTCGTCTTCGCGCCCGGCACGCCCCAGGAGGCCTACGAACAGACCCGGACGGCCTTCCAGATGGCCTACGACTACCAGATTCCGGCCATCGTCGTGATCGACCAGAAGCTCTCGGGCGAGAACCAGAACGTCCCCGCGAGCGCGTTCGACCGCGAGCCCAACCCGTCTCTGGGGCCGACGCTCACCGAGGCCGAGTTGGAGGACGCCCCGCACGACCCCTCGGGCAAGTTCAAGCGCTTCAGCCACGACGACCCCGAGGACGACGGCGTCAGGCCGCGCTCGCTGCCCGGCCAGAAGGGCGGGCGGTTCCTCGTGACCGGCAACGAGCACAACGAGTCGGGCCACATCGAGGAGGACCCCGACAACCGGATCACGCAGATGGACCTCCGGATGAAGAAGCTCGAGTCCATCCGCGAGCACCTCGACAGCGACCCCGAGAGCTCGAACCAGACGTACTTCGGCCCCGACGAGGCGGAGTACGGCATCGTCACCTGGGGATCGAGCCAGGGCGCGGTGCGCGAGGCCGTCGAGCGGCTCAACGACCAGGGCCACTCGGTCAAGGCGATCGGCGTCAGCGACCTGATGCCCTTCGCCGAGAAGGAGGTCACGGAGTTCTTAGAGAGCGTCGACGAGGCGCTGGTCGTCGAGATGAACGCCACCGCGCAGTTCCGCGGGCTCACCCAGCGCGAACTCGGCCAGTTCGGCGAGAAGCTCACCAGCCTGCTGAAGTACGACGGCAACCCGTTCGAGCCGGCGGAGATCGTCGAGGGCTTCGAGATCCAGATCGCCGGCGGCACCGACGCACCGAGCGCAAACACCAGACTCGAACCTGCGGTAAGCGACTGAGACTATGAGTGCATTCAACGCAATCGGAGAGGAGCGCGAGATCGACCGCGACGAGTTCACGCCGGGTATCGAACCCCAGCCGACGTGGTGTCCGGGCTGTGGGGACTTCGGCGTGCTCAAGGCGCTGAAACAGGCCCTGCCCGAAGTGGGCCGGACCCCCGAGGAGACCCTGCTGGTGACGGGGATCGGCTGCTCGGGCAAGCTGAACAGCTACCTCGATTCCTATGGCTTTCACACCATCCACGGCCGTTCCCTGCCCGTGGCGCGGGCCGCGAAACTCGCCAATCCCGGCCTCGAAGTGATCGCCGCCGGCGGCGACGGCGACGGCTACGGGATCGGCGGGAACCACTTCATGCACACCGCCCGCGAGAACCACGACATGACGTATATCGTGTTCAACAACGAGATCTTCGGCCTGACGAAGGGCCAGACCTCGCCGACAAGCCCGAAGGGTCACAAGTCGAAGACCCAGCCCAGCGGGTCGGCGAAGGACCCGATCCGCCCGCTGTCGCTGTCGCTGACCTCCGGTGCGAGCTACATCGCCCGCACCGCGGCGGTCAACCCCAACCAGGCGAAGGGGATCCTGAAGGAGGCAATGGAGCACGACGGGTTCGCCCACGTCGACTTCCTCACCCAGTGTCCGACCTGGAACAAGGACGCGAAACAGTACGTCCCGTACATCGACGTCCAGGAGTCCGACGACTACGACTTCGACGTCCACGACCGCGGGGAGGCACAGGACATGATGTACGAGACCGAGAACGTCCTCAAGGAGGGCACCGTCCTCACCGGCCGGTTCTACGTCGACGAGGACCGTCCCTCCTACCAGCAGGAGAAACAGGCGATCGGCGAGATGCCCGAGGAACCGCTCGCGGAGCGGTACTTCGACGACGACTACGAGTGGGAGCGATCGTACGACCTGCTCGATCGTCACCGCTGAGATCCCGTTCGGATCCGGGGAGCCGTCAGTCGGCCGTCAGACAAACGGCTTTCCGATTCGCAAGGTATTTTTTCTCGGACGCAAAACAGGAGGTGTGGCGACGAACTCGACAGCCGACCGGATCCTGGCCGCACTCGAGGAGGACGCGCAGGCGTCGTACGCGGAGATCGCACGTCAGGCGGGGGTCTCGAAGCCGACCGTCAGGAAGTACATCGACCAGTTGGAGTCGGACGGCGTGATCGTCGGCTACTCCGCGGACGTCGACCCGAAGAAGCTCTCGGGGCGCTCGATCGCGCTCGTGGGCATCGACGTCGAGAGCGAGCGCTACGTCGAGGCGACCCGCGCGCTCGGCGGGATAGACGAGGTCGAAGCGCTGTACTCCTCCTCGGGCGACCACATGCTGATGGCGGAGATCCGGGCGACCGACGGCAACGAGGTCGGCCGGATCATCAGCGAGGAGATCCTCTCGATCGACGGCGTGACCGCCGCCCACCCCTCCTTCCTCCAGGAACGGCTCAAGTAGTTTTAGGCGTCCGACCCGTAGCCGGCGTATGGCAACCTACGAGCGCGAGACGTACGTCAACGCCCCGCTCGACGACGTCTGGGAGTTTCACTCGCGAGTCGAGGGCCTCGAAGCGCTGACCCCGAACTGGATGGGACTCGCCATCCGAGGGGTTCGCGGCCCGGACGGCGAACGCGACCCAGAGGTCCTCGAGGCGGGTGCGGAGATCGACATGGTGCTTCGCCCGCTCGGCTCTCCGGGGGAGTCGTGGATCTCGGTGATCACCGATCGGAGCGAGAGCGACGAGCGCGCGCTGTTCAGGGACGAGATGCGCGACGGCCCGTTCGCCCGCTGGAGTCACGTCCACCAGTTCCGCCGCGAGGGGGAGGGCACCCGGATCAGGGATACGGTCCACTACGAACTTCCGGGTGTCTGTCGGGCCGCCTCGCCACTGGCGGTCGTCGGCTTCGAGCCGATGTTCCGGTATCGCCACCGCAAGACGAAGGAACTGCTCGAGGGTTAGCGGCGCTCGATCTCGAGGATCTCGTCGGGCGTCGTCCCCGTTCTGACGTAGCGTCTGGGATCGCGCTCGAGCGCGAAGACCGCGAGGCGAACGACGAGGCGTCCCGACGGGAGCGAGGCGCGCAACACGGGACCCGTTCCGGTCACGACGACGTAGGGCGGGGCGGCCACGGGCGCGACGGGCAGGGACTCCCCGAGCGCGGCGGCGGCGGTGGCGAGCACGGCCGGGTAGCGCTCGAGGAGGTCGGCGCGTTCGAGGGCCGCCGTCAGCGGCTCGACGACGTCCTCGCGTCGAGTCGCCGGGCCGGAACGCGCGCGGGCGACGGCGTCGGCGCGGTCGCCCGTCGCCACGAGGAGGTCGGCGTGGGCCGCGAGCAGGCGATTCCGAACCCGACGCTCGTGGCGATGGCCCATCTCAGGGCGCGTACGTCCCTCGAAGGGACGCCTCGTCGAGGACGTGGCCCTCGATCGCGTCCTCGAGGTCGTCCTTTCCGGCCGAGGAAGGCAGGTCGATCGTCGTATCGAGCGCGTAGAGCCGGAACCGGTAGGTGTGTTCGCGGTCCGGCGGGGCCGGTCCGCCGTAGCCCGTCTCGTCGAAGTCGGTCGTCCCCTCGGTGGCCCCGTCGGCGCTCGGGTTCCATCCTTCGAGGATCTCCGCGTTGACCGGGACGTTCCAGACGATCCAGTGATCCCAGACCTTCCCCGCGGGTTCCATCGCGTCGGGGTCGTCCACGACGAGCGCGAGCGACTCCGCCCCGTCGGGCACCCCCGAGACCGACAGCGGCGGGCTGACGTTCTCGGCCTCGTAGCCGTGTTTCTCGGGGATCGGTTCGCCGTCGTCGAACGCCGGACTGGTGAGCGTCAGGTCTCCCATGTGTACCTCCGTGCGGGGTCGTCACGCACCCCGCGACGGGGAGAGTTCGTCGGAGTCGTACAAAAAGGTTCGACACGCCTCGGTGGGCGAACGCGACAGCGGACGATATAAGCGCCCGCCGGCCGACTCCCCGGCGTGTCCCGGGTCTCGCCACCGCTGGCGCTCGCGCTGTCGATCCTCGCGATCAGCACGAGCGCGATCCTCGTGCGCTGGAGCGCGGCCCCGAGCGTCGTCGTCGCCTTCTACCGCGTCCTGTTCACCCTCCTGTTGCTCGCGCCGCTCGCGCTGGCCCGCCACCGCGCCGACTTCCGCGCGTTCTCGGCTCCCGACGTGGGGGTCGCCGCCGTCACGGGCGTGGCGCTCGCGGTCCACTTCGCCGCGTGGTTCGAGAGCCTGAACTGGACGAGCGTCGCCGCGAGCGTCACGCTGGTCCAGACCCAGCCGGTCTTCGTCGCCGTCGGAGCCTATCTCCTCTTGGACGAGCGGATCACCGTCCACACCGTCGGCGGGATCGTCCTCGCGGTCGCCGGTGCGATCGTAATGTCCGTGAGCGACCTCCTCGGCGGAACGGCCTTCGCGGGCACCGCCCTCTACGGCAACGCCCTCGCGCTCGTCGGCGGGGTGATGGCGGCCTGTTACGTGCTCGCGGGCCGGTCGCTCCGCCAGCGGATCGCCTTGCTACCCTACGTGAGCGTGGTCTACGGCGCGTGTGCGCTCACCCTGTTCGCGGTCGCGCTGGCCGGTGGCGAGACGCTCACGGGATATCCGGCCCGCGAGTGGGCCCTCTTTCTGGCGATGGCGGTCGGGCCGGGCGTGTTCGGACACACCGTTGTGAACTGGGCGCTCGCGCACGTCGAATCGAGCGTCGTGAGCGTCTCACTTCTGGGCGAACCGGTCGGCGCGACGCTGCTCGCGCTCGTGTTGCTCGCGGAGGTGCCCGGCGTGGCGACCGTCCTCGGGGGGGCGATCGTCCTCTGTGGGATCGTCGTCACCGCACGCGCACAGCGACTGGGCACCTAAAAGGGCGTCCACTCGCCCGCTCGAGAATCGAACCCCCTGATCCGGGCCTCTCGCCGTCCGTCGCGTTCGCGGGTGTCGATACAGGCGTCGAACGGGTCGAGGACCGTGTTGACCGTCCGTTCGTCGTGCATGGTCGGATCGAACGTCGCCAGACACAGCCATCCCGCGCTCCGAACCTGGCCGGTGAACACCTGTAGGAACCGATAGACCGAGCGCAGCTCGGCGGCCATCACGAGCGGCGAGACGGAGTGGAGTCCGACGCGCACGTCGTCGCCGGTACGGGAGTCGACGAGGTCGGTGAAGGCGGTGCCGATCCGCGTCAGGTTCCCCGGTCCGGGAACGTAGCGGACGTCCGCCGAGTCGGCGGTGGCGGCCCCACGGGACCGACTCACGCAGTCGACGATCGAGAGGCGTTCGGACGCGGCGACCGCCGCGTAGTCCTCGCGCAACGTCGATGCGTCCGTGTCCGTCGTGATCGCGATCGCCTCGCTCCCCGCGAGCAACCGAACGAACAGGTCGTACTTGCCGGTCATCGGGGGACCGGAGACGAGGAGGGCGGAACCGGCGGGAACCGACTCGACGATCCCCTCTACCTCGATCCGAGGGCTCATGCTTCCCCCTCAAAACCGCGGGCATATATCTTTTGTACTATTATATTCAGTTTCAATTTTTTACTATACTAAGTAATTGCATATAGAATTGGTAACGAATACGACTAAGGCGGTGAGGCGATACGTAGCCGGCATGGTCGACATCACGGAGACGGGGATCGAGGGTCTCGATTCGATCCTGAACGGTGGACTGGTCACCGACTCGACGGTCCTCGTCAGCGGTACCCCGGGGACCGGAAAGACGATCCTCGGGATCCAGTATCTCTATCACGGGACGAAGAAGTTCGACGAGTCCGGTATCTACCTCACCTTCGAGGAGGACGCGACGGACGTGAAGGAGGCCGCCGAATCGCTCGGGTTCGACGACTGGGGCGACCTCGTCGAGCGCGGCGATATCGCGGTTTACGACAAGGAACTCCTCCTCCGCGAGGAGGACTTCTCGACGACGCTCGACACCCTCCTCGAGGAGTTCGAGCGGACCCGATACGACAGACTCGTCGTCGACTCGCTGACGATGCTGTCGCTCTTTTTCGACACCGAACGCGAGAAACGGACCTACCTCCTGAAGTTCTCGGACATCCTGAAACGAAACGGGCTGACGACGCTGTTCGTCACCGAACAGGGGGCCCGCTTTCCGAACTGGGAGATCGGCCTCGAGAACTTCCTCACGGACGGCAATATCTATCTGATCCAGACGCCGACCGACTCGGGGGTCAATCGGTACATCTGGGTGGCGAAGATGCGAAAACGGCCGGTCGAGACGGACATCTTCCCGATCGATATCGGTCCCGGCGGGATCACCGTCCACGACCGCGCGAGCGGTTTCTCCTTCATGGGCGACGAGGGGGCGTTCTAATACTGTCGGTCATGGGCGTACGACCTGCGGTGGCACGAGTCGACGGGCACGGGCACGAGTCCCGCCCGTCGTGGCTCCAAGCGATTCACGGCGGTATGACCGACAGTATACCGAGCCCTATCGACGTCCGATAGTATTTTATGTTGGTCGTTCGTATAGAATATCCAATATGTTATCGAGCAGTCAAGTTCGTGGTTGGTCGCGGGGACGGATGGGAACACGATTCGATCGGGTAGGGAGGTCGGTGGCGTGATCCCGACGATCTGTATCGTGACGTCCGATCCGCGAGTCGCGGATCGGTATGCCGTCGCGCTCGCGGACGCGAGCCGTCGTCACGCTTCGTACTGGACGCGGGCCGCCCTCGACGGCGTCGACGTGGTGCTGTTCGATCCCGCGACCGTCGACCGATCGACGGTCGCCGCCGATCGGGAGGACGGTGGGCGAACCTATCGAGCGATCAAGATGGATGGGGACTTCGAGGGGACCGTCGAACGAGTCGCGCGGGCGGGTGATAAACGACGGTTCGAGGCGACGATCGACGCCCGGTTCGACGCGCTGTCCGACGACGACCGTCCGGCGGTGACGGCTCCCGAGTCGCTCGACGCAGTCGAGTTCGGGGATCTTTACGAGGCGGTCTGATCCGCCACGAGCGTCCGAGACGAGCGGGGTCCCATCGGAGAGCGGTGGAGGGGGTCCGCCAGCGTGATGAAACCGCGTCCTGCCCCGATCGTGCGACCGACACGGGTTCCGTTCTCACGGGTTCAGACGGTCAGGAAGAGCTCCACCAGCCGGGTGGTCACCACCGCGGTGAGACAGCCCAGCCAGCTCAGTAGGACGAAGTGGATGAAGGAGTTGGCCTTGTTGCCGCCGTCGACGGTTCGGATCATGATCGAGGAGAGCAGCGCGTTGAAGAGGATGACGACCAACAGCAGGTAGCGAATGAGTTCGATGTCGTAGACCTCGGTGTGGATGAGCTGACCGACCCCGAGCTGTTGGGTCGCAGTGAGGTCGACATTCATCCCCGAGAGAATTGCGACGACTTCGAGGCCGATGAAGAAGGCGAACGCAGAGGTAACGGTGATCCCGTACAGCAGTCCGATCAAGGTGACGGCCGCCTGTCTGCGCTGTTCGCGGAGCTGATTGACCTCGTTCATGTTCTGGCTGATGAGTTCACCCAGGCGGCGCGGACTGCCGCCCATCCGCCGGCCGATCAAGTACATCTCACTGAACTTCTGGATCAGGTACGACTGGGAGTCGGCGGCGAGGTAGCGCCACGCCAGCACGGGATCGAGACGCATGTTGAGGCGCTTGAACAGGTCGTCGATCTCGGTGGTGAGGGGGCCGAAGTCCTTCGTCCGCAGCGTCGAGAGCACGTCGGAGGTCGTGCTTCGCTTCGCGCTCTCGCTGGCCCCGAGCGCGCGGATGAAACTCGGGAACTCCGCGTCGCGGGCGGTGATCGCGCGCTCCTCGCGCCGGAGGACGTACCCCGGGATCAGAAGCGGTGTCAGCGGGACGGCGAGGTAGAGCGGTTCGGGGAGCGATTCGCGCAAGAAGAGGCTGTGGAGGCCGACGGGCGTGATCCCGAACAGGCCGCCCGCCGTGAGGACCACCAACAGGGCCGAGAGCACGCCACCGGCCACGAGGCTCGTGACGATCCGCCCCTCCGCGGCCGAACGGAGCGTCTCGGGGTGGTACCAGATGGGATCGTGTGGCGACATCGTCCGGATGACGAGGTAAAAGCCGAACTGGACGAAGACGAACATCGCGAGCACGGCCGCCACGGTCAAGGTGGGGTCGGTGCCGGTGAGGATCGGAAGGACGATGGCGAACACCAGCGCGAACGTCATCGAGAGGATCATCGACATGTAGAGGTCCTTCATCACCTCGATGTTGCCCATCGTGCTCTCGTAGACGGTCACGTACTGGCCGATCATCACGTCCTGTTCGGACAGCAGGAAATCGCTCAGTTCCTGGCCAGCCCCCAGCGTGTAGGCCAGGCGGTCGAGGAAGTCCGCGAGCGCGTCGCTCGGAACGACCGCGGCGCGGCGTCGACACGCGTCGTCGAGGCTCTGGTTCCACGTATCGACGATCCGGACGATGCATCCCATCTCGCGGGCGAGTTCGCCGTACTCCTCCTCGCGGGAGAGCGTCCGAAACACCTCCATACGATCGATGTTCGTCGTTGCGAGGATCGTCATGTGGGTGACGAGCAGGTGGAACTGGTTCTCGATCTCGATCTTCCGTCGGCTGGCGAGCAGTTTCGGGTAGATGACCGCGGCACCGAGACACAACAGCCCGAGCAGCGGGATCGGGAGTCTGACGGCCAGCGGCACCGGCAACGCGAGCGCGCCGGCGACCGAGAGGACGAACACCACCGACGACGGCAACAGGACGGTGAGAACGTACCGCCCGATCGGCACCTCCATATACCGATAGGACCGTGCAATCTCCGTCACGAACGCCGCGAGCGAGGTCGAGAGCGATCCTCGTCGTGGATTCGTCGCCATTATCGCCTCGTCAACCGGTGGATGTCGAACGGCAGTCCCTCGATCCCGTCGCGCTGCAACGCCGAGATCGCCTCGTTCACCTCGTGATACCCCGTGATCCCGTCATCGATCAGCCGCTCGATTACCGTGGCACGGAACTCGAGGTCGGTGTATATCTCGCGCGTGTCGGCGTAGCCCAGCAGGGTCGCGATCTGTTCTTCGAGTACGTAGGAGTTGTTCATACCCTGAAAGACGATCTCGTCCGCGACGGGGTCCCAGTAGAACACCTCGCGGGTGACGACACCGTCCATCTCCTTGGAGTAGCCCTCTATCTCCTGAACGCTCGTGACCCGTCTGAGGACGTTCTCGCCCTGTTTGACGCGGTTCTGGAAGATCGCGACGTCGGCGTTGTCCATGAACGTCTCCGGGACGCGAATGGGGTCGCCGGTGAACCGCTGGATCATCGAGACGATGTCCGAGGCGTGGAAGGTGAGCATGACCGGGTGGCCGGTCTGGGCGGCCTGAAACGCCATGCGGCCCTCCTCGCCACGGACCTCGCCGACGACGATGTAGTCCGGGCGCGAGCGCAGGGCGGCGGCCACGAGGTCGAACATGTCGACGTCCTTGCTGTCACCGCCGCCGCCCTCGCGGGTGAGCAGCTGCTGCCAGGTGTCGTGGGGCGGCAGCACCTCGGCGGTGTCCTCAGCGGTGTAGATCTTCGAGTCGCGGGGGATAAAGGACATGATGGAGTTCAGCGTGGTCGTCTTCCCGCTCGCGGTCTCGCCGACAACGAAGACCGTCTGTTCGTTCTCCAGACAGAGCCACAGGTAGGCGGCGAGTTCGGGCGAGAGCGTCCCCCACTCGGTGATCTGTGCGACCGACAGGGGGACCTCTTGGCCCTGTCGGATCGTCAGGCTGGGGCCCTTGAGACTCACATCGTCGGAGTAGATGAGGTTGAGCCGCGACCCGTCGGGGAGCGTCGAGTCGACGATCGGATCGGCGTCGCTCACGGGGTCGCCGATCCGCTCGCCCAGGTTGCGGATCCACTGCTGGAACCGCTCGGGAGGACCGAAATCGACCGTCGTCTTCAGCATGCCGTAGACGCCGTGATCGACGTAACACTCGTGGGGCCCGATGACGTGGACGTCCTCGTTCGCCGGATCACGGAGAACGCCCTCGAGCGGCCCCAGACCGACGATGTCGCGGACGAGGCGGTAGCGAAGGTTCTCGTACGTTCGCGGAGAGACGCGGTACCGACCGATCGAGAGCGCCCGTCCGAGCGTCTCCTTCCACCCCGGCGGTCGGTCGTCGGTGTAGGCCGTCGCCGCCAGCAGTTGTTCGATTCGGTCGACGTACTCCGCGTCGTCCTCGGGGGCGGCGTGATCGACGCTCTTTCGCAGGAGTTCGGTCGTGACGTTCTCGTAGAGGTCGTGTTCCTCCTCCGAGAGGGTCGGCTCGACGACGTGGTAGGTCGTGTCCCGACCCACGTCGCCGTAGATGTGACAGTGGATCGGACCGTCGATCGGATAGATGACGTTTGGATAGGTCGTCTCGTACTCGCCGTCGGCCGCCTCGATGACCTGGGGGAACTCGCCGCTCTCACGTTTGTGCGCTACCAGGTGTTCGCGCAGGTGGGGGTGTCGCGTGGCGAGTTCGCGCACCGCCTTGGAGGGTCTGGTGGTTCCCTGATCGCTCATCTCAGGCGATGCTGCGGCTCTCGATCACGATGCCGGTGCCCGAACGGACGGAGTAGCCGACCGTGTCGCCGACCTGCTCGCCCATCCCCGCGAAGCGCTTGACCGAGATCTGACGGCGGACGTCGTTGCCGACCTGGATCATCTGGAGTTCGAGGAACACGTCCGCGATCGACCGAAAAGGGCCGATCGCCTCGTCGTCGACAGTCGAGGGGTCGACCGTCAGGACGACGACCTTCCCACAAGAGGTGAGGTCGCGGAAGAACGAGATGATATCGAGTGCGGCCTGGCGCTGGTCGTTCTGCCTGACGAGCGCCTCGAATGTGGGGTCGTTCCGGAGGATGGCGTCGAACGTATCGAGGACGATCACGTCCGACTCCCACATCGTGTCGGCCGCCATCAACTGGGTGAGCAGTTCGCGTCGGCGTCCCCTCCCGTTCTCGTTGGAGAAAGAATCTCCGGTGTCGAGGTTGGCGTGCAAGAACAGGAGGCGTTCGTCGAGCAGGTGCGAGACCACGTCGTACGAGAGTGAGTGCATCTGCTCGACGAACCCGCCGACGGCGAGTTCGGTCGAGAGGTACGTAACCGTGTAGCCGGTCTCGCAGAACCCGTAGCTGAACCGCTGGGACAGCGCGCTCTTTCCGGCCCCGTAATCGCCCTCCACGAGGACGATGCTCCCTCTTGGGAGCCCGCCGCCGAGTTCCGCGTCGAGGCGGTCGTGATCGTCGAGGCCGAGCGACAGGAGGGTACGGTTCGCGCTCATCGACAGTGCTCCGAGGAGCCGTCCGTCCACCCGTCCAGGACGACGGGTGCCGAGTCGCTACTCGAAAGCCGGCAGATGTACCGCAGGCTCTGGGTGTGGTGGGCGGTCGTCAGTTGCGCGCCCTCCTCGGAGTCGCCACCGAAGCCGGCGATGAACGCCCGCAACTGATCGGCACCCGTCTCGTCGATCCACTCGATGGTCTCGTAGTAGTCGATCGCACCCTCGGCCTCGGCGTGGCCGGCAGCATCGACGAGGTATTCGAGCCATTCGAGGATAAGCAGGTCCGCGACGTAACCATCGGGTAGTCCCCGCAGATAGGGTTTCTCCGCGTTCGGATCGTCGCTCAGTGTCCGTTGGGCGAACTGGAGGTCGGCGTCCATCCCGCCGTCGGCCAGTCCCTCGGCCGCAGGGGCAGTACCTTCCGAACCCTCGGCTTCGGCCCCGTCGGATTCGTACTCCGCCTTGAGGTCGTCGAACGAGGTCCCGTCGGCGTCCGTAATCGGTTCGTTTCCGTCGTCGGCACCGACCCCGAACAGGCCGAGCGAACCGCTTTCGTCGTACGCGTGGGCGGGATCGATCTCGTCGACGAAGGGGTTGATCCCCTGTGTCACCATCTCGTAGACGTCGAGCAGTTTCCGGACGTTCTCCTCGACGGTGTCGACGGTCTCGCCGATCTCCTCGTTCTCGCTTTTGATGGTGCCGACCGTCGACGAGAGCCTCGCAAACTCCGCCTCGATATCGTCGATCCGACGTTCCAGTTCCTCGACTGCGTACTCATCCGGCTTCTCGGAGAACGGTTCCGCGTCGTCGGCGTCCTCCGCGTCGTCGGAGAACGGGTCGTCGCCCTCGTCGAGTTCCGTAGCGAATGGATCGCCGCCGTCGGTCGCCGCCGAGGCGTCGGTCTCCTCGTCGCCCTCTCCCTGAAAGCGATCGAACAGGCTCACGCCAATCGCTCCATCACTCTGGGCTCGTCGATCAGGGTTGTCGTTTCAGTCATTACATCTAGAAAAACTCATATTATTATTTAATCTTCCGGCCCGACTATCAGCGCTGAGATCGCGGACCGAGTATCGTCTCGTCGCGACGAACGGGAGCGAGAATCGAACGGGCTACAGCCGCAGGTGTTCGGGACTACCGGTGGGGTGTGTCCGGGAGGGCGGCGAGGAGGTCGGCGATGGCGTCCTCGCTCGTGAGGTCGTAGCGCTCCATCGTCGTTTCGACGGTCGCCCGCGGGCCGATCGCCAGGTCCGACTCGGCGATGAGGATCCGGAGGACCCTCGCGGGATCGAGGTCGGCGTCGACCTGCTCGGCGTACCAGCTAGCGAGTTCGGAGAAGACCGCGACGACGTCGTTCGACCGGGTGCGATAGCTCGAAACGCGCCCGTCGACGTTCACCTCGACGTCGAGACCGTAGCGGGCCGCATCAGGGTCGAACGCCGGACGAGTCGGCTCCTCGTGGATCGGCTCGGGGGGACCGTCGCCGGTCGAGACGACGTAGCGTCCCTCCCCGATCTCGGCGACGTGCTCGCTGTCGGCGATGTCGAGATCCGACGGTGAGAGCACGCCGTCGTCGGACTGGTCGGGTCGCTCGTCCGCCATACCCGATAGATGTCAGCGTGCGATAAATACCTGTTGATCAGTAATAGAAGTCGAACGTCGCCCGACTGCCGTGGACGATCACCGTCGCGCGGTGGTCGCCGGGAGCGAGTTCGTCCCCGAGCGAGACGGTCACCTCGGCGACCGCCCCCGAAGACCACCGCTCGCCCCCGGAGACGACTTCGATGGAGGGGTCGGATCGGTACTGCCCATCGAGCAGCACGTCGAGGTTCGACCCGTCGGTTTCCAGTTGAGCGCGGCCTGTGTTCTTGACGAGCAGGGTGAGCGTCCGGTTGCTTCCATCGTAGATCGAGCCACCGGCAGGGTCGCTGATGATCGCGACGTCGGTATCGATCTGTCGGGTGAGGTCTTCGCTCTGTCGGTCGACCGAGCTACTGACCTGTTCGACGCCCGCGATCAGCGTGCCCGCGACGCTCGCGGCGACCAGCAGGCTCGCGATGAAGATAATCAGGTGGGAGATCGAGACGGAGCCCACTACGCAGCCTCCAGTATCGCCGTCGCAGCGACGCCGTTTTGCGTCACGATCTTCACGCTCTCTCCACCGGGTTCGATCCCGTATTCGAGGGTCTCGCCCGGCAGCCACAGGTCCGTTTCCTCCTTCGGCTCGTCGCTTCCGTCGAGGACCGTCGGCTCCGCGTTCCTGTACTCGCCGTCGACCAGCAGATCCGTGCGATCGATCGAGAGGACGGTCGAACCGGTGTTCGTGACGGGGACGGTGACGGTGCCGTTGTCCTCGCTTGTCACGCCGATCTCGATCGCCGTGTTCTGTCTGTCGAGGAGGCGATCAGCGCGCTCGTCCTGTGCGGTCGTCACGCGGTCGAAGCTGTCGGTCGCGACGGTGAACGCCGCGCTGAACGCGATCAGACAGCCGATCAGGATGACCACCGTGGATCCGCTTACGCTGAAGCCCATTTGGTATGTGTTTCGTGTACTGAAAGCCGACACGGCGTCACGACGCCGACCGGTCGATAGGTGTGGTTAGTGAGCGATTCTCAGAGACGGACCGCGTCGCCGTCGCCCTTGTCGGCGAGCGAGTCCGGAACGTTCAGCGTGACGATGCGCTGGGAACCGGATGCGGTCGTGATCGTCATTTCTGCGTCGTCACCCTCCGCGAGAACGGCAACGGAATCATACGTAGTACCTCCGCTCATTGAGTTGAGGTCAAGCGTGATCTCATACCGATCGCCGTTCGCGGAGAGAACACTATCGTCCACGTTCTCGGCCGTGATGGGGTCAACGGTGTATCCCGCAGTTGCGTCCCCATCACCAAAGACGATGTTCTCAGCACCACTTGTACCGATATACTGGATGGTTAGATCCTCCAGATTGATGTCGCCCGCTCCCGGAGCTCGCTGGACCGAGAGCGTAACGGTGCTAACCGATTCGTTGTCGGTACCGACGGTCCCGATCTCACTCAACACATTGAGATTGTTCGAGACTTGCTCTGTGCTTTCCACACCAGTATCTTCGGCCTGCGTCTGGAGGAAGCCGGCCGTATTGATCAGTACGCCGGCCGCGATCGCCGCGACGAGGACCATCGCGATGAACACGATGAGGGTGCCGATTCCAACCTGACCTCTGTTTTCGTTGTTAAAGATTTCCATAGTTACTCCTCAAAGGCTGACCGCGCTTTCGTCGTCGTTGATTGAGTCCGGTACGTTGAGCGTGAGACTGGTTTGAGCACCCGAGCCAGTCGTAATCGTCACTTGAGCGGTGTCACCCGGATTGAACGTATCCGGTGGCACCATAGTAAGTTCGTGTCGGTCTGTACTATCGATTAGAACGTTGTCATCATCGCCAACGATGGCGGTCGTAGTAAAGGTAGAATCGCCACCGACATCAGCGTGAACGAAGTTTTCTGCATCTCCGGAGATCCATTGAATAGTGATATCAGAGAGATCGATTACACCAGCGCCGGGTGCTTTGTGTACTGTGAGATTGATACTGGTGATATCATTCTCACCAACAGTATCGTTCACACTTCCGACCGACGATGCGACCTGCACGCGATCGGAAACCTGCTGGGTACTCTCTACGCCCGTGTCTTCAGCCTGCGTCTGGAGGAAGCCGGCCGTGTTGATCAGTACGCCCGCCGCGATCGCCGCGACGAGGACCATCGCGATGAACACGATGAGGGTGCCGATCCCGACCTGACCTCTGTCTTCTGTCTGTATTTCGAACATGGTTGTTTCGAGGTTCCGCCGCTTGGACGAACCCTATCACATATCGGAATTGTTATGTTTATAAAAATGAGTGTCTTAATATCATATATGATTTTCCAGATCGAACATTGAGCAAAGGGAGACGACTCGCGAAGGGCGCCACGGACGCCGGTAGGGCGGTTCTAACCGGTGAGAAACCGGATCTGCCCGCGATGCCGTCCGCCACCAACGTCCCACCGGCCGTAATTACCAGTTGGACGGGAGCTATTCGCATTTCTCCCACTAGTCGCTATCTTTATTATTATCGTAAATCACATACAATTCAGTAAATGTATTCCGGAGACGTCCTCCTCGTGCTCGGAAACGAGTACAACGCCGAGATCCTGGGAGCGACCGACGAACCCCGCTCCGCACAGGCGCTCAGCGACGAACTCGACATCCCGATCGCGACCTGTTATCGACGGATCGAGGAGCTAGAGGAGGCCGACCTCCTCGAACACCAGGGGCGCGTGCTCTCCGAGGAGCGCCGCCGGGTGAGCGTCTACCGGCGGACGGTCGATCGCATCGTCGTGAACTTCGATGACGGGAACTACACGGTGAACGTCGCGGGTCGGGCGGACGTGAAGAACAAACTGGACGAGGTCTGGCGCTCGCTTTCTACCCCTTAGCTCCACGAGGGTGGCGCTCGATCGAACCGTCTGACTGCGGGCGGATAGCCCAGCGCGACCACGGCCGCGACACCCATCGAGATCCAGAAGTCCGACCGTCCGGTGATCACGGCGACGAGCGGTACGAGGACGAGGTAGGTCCCGAACATCGCCGGATAGTGCGACAGGAGTTCGCGCCACTTCGGGACCATACCGGGGGTTAGGGCCCCATCGAATCACGCGTTTCGCTCCATCGCGTCGGCGACGGTCCCGAGCACCTCGCTGCCCCGCACGACCGTCGCGCGTTCACGAAGCGCGTCGTAGAGCGCCCGTGCGTCCTCGCCTGCGTAGTTCCGTTCCTCGAACGGCCGGTCCTCGACGACGATCAGCGCGTCGCTGGCGCGCGCACACTCGAGGTTCGCGAGGTTGCCCGCACCCACCTCGACGTCGCCGACGACCGTCACGTCGGCCCGAGCGATCCGCTCGGACGCACGTTCGCGCGTTTCGGCGTCGATCGGCGCGAACGGCTCGACGGTCACGGCATCGAGGCCGAGCAGGCGGGCGGTTTCGAGGTCCGAGTCGCCCTCGCCCAGCGCTCCCACCGAGACCTCGTACCCCGCCGCCGAGAGCACGTACAACAGTCTAGAGACCGTGCCACCGCCGCCGATCACGTGGACCCGTCCCTCGCGGTCGCCACCCCGTTCGGGAAGGGCGGTGACGTAGACCGATCCCGTGACCGGGTGGCGGCTCACGACCGCCCGGGCGTCGAACGCGTTCGTCAGATTCGACTCGGTCAGGACGCTCTCGGGGGGGCCGCTCTCGACGATCCGTCCCTCCGAGAGCAGGAGGAGGTCGTCACAGTAGTGGGCCGCGAGGTTCAGGTCGTGGATCGCCGCGATCACCGTCTTGCCCTCGTCGGCGAGGTCGCGGACGAGTTCGAGCGTCCGGATCTGGTGGTTGATGTCGAGGCTCGCAGTCGGTTCGTCGAGTAAGAGTATCGGAGTGTCCTGGGCGAGCGCCCGCGCGAGGACGACCCGCTGGCGCTCGCCGCCGCTCACGGCGCCGATCGAGCGATCGGCGAACTCCTCGGTTTCGGTCCGGGAGAGCGCCCGCTCGACGCTTTCGTCGCCCGCCGGATCCGAGGTGCGAAACCGCGACCGGTAGGGGGTCCGCCCCATCGCGACCACCTCGCGCACGTCGAAGTCGAACGAGAGGTGGGTGTCCTGGGGGACGGTCGCGACCCGCCTGCTCGCCGCGCGCGAGGGCAGGTCGTGAACCGCCTCGCCGTCGAGCAGCACGGTCCCGGCGTCGGGCTTCAACACGGCCCCGATCGCCCGCAACAGGGTGGATTTGCCCGCGCCGTTCGGACCGACGAGGCCGACGAACCGCCCCTCCCCGATGTGGGTGCTGATGGAATCGAGGACCGCCATCCCCCCCAATCGGACGTCGAGGTCGCGGACGTCGATCACAGCGCGTGCACCTCCCGGGTCCGGAGGAGGTAGAGGAAGAAGGGCGCGCCGAGCGCGGCAGTTACAATGCCGACCGGCACCTCGGCGGGACCGGCCCGCGCGAGCGTATCGGTCGCGACCAGGAAGACGCTCCCCGCGAGCGCGCTCGTCGGGAGCAGGATCCGGTGGTCGGGGCCGACCAGAAGCCGCATCATGTGCGGGACGATCAGCCCCACGAACCCGATCACGCCCGAGACCGCGACCCCGGCGGCGGTGATGACGCTCGCGGCCGCCAGCAGAAGTCGTTTGGTTCGCTCGACCTCGATTCCGAGGCTCCGGGCGTCCTCCTCGCCCAGCAGGAGGACGTTGAGGTCGCCCGCGTACAGGAGGAGGAGGACGAAGACCGGGATCACCACCGGGAGCGCGAGGCGCACGTCCGTCCACGTACTGGCGTGGAGGTGGCCCATCAACCAGTAGACCACCTGCTCTAAGCTCTCGCCGGCGCTGAGCTGGAGATACGAGATCATCGCACCCAGGAAGGTCTGGACGGCGACGCCCGCGAGCAGCAGGGTCGCGACGGGCGTTCGGCCGCCCTCGCTCGCGATCAGGTAGACCGCGAAGGCGGTGACGATCGCACAGATGAAGGCCATCGGGCGAAGCCCCAGCGAGAGCGGGAGGACGATCGAGGCGACCGCGCCCAGCGCCGCCCCCGAGGAGACGCCGATGATCGAGGGGTCGGCCATCGGGTTCCTGAAGAAGCCCTGCATCACCGTCCCCGCCGCGGCGAGCGCGAAGCCGACGACGGCCGCCAGCACCACCCGCGGGAGTCTGATCCGTGTTACGATCGTCTCGTGGGTCTGTGGCACCCGGAAGTCGAAGGCCGACGCCCACTCGATTCGAGGAACCGGGATCGAGAGCGGGCCCGCCCCGATAGGAATCGTCGGGCCGATCCCGACCGGGAGCGCCACCGCGTTGAGGAGGACCTTCGCCACGACGACCGGGTCGACGCGGACGGGACCGAGCGCCGCGCTGATGAGGATCACACAGACGAGGAGAACGCAGAGCCCCGCCGACCATACGCCCGTTTCGAGACGCCGACTCACGATAGCAACTGGAGTTGCTTTAGGTAAATACTTATTGAACAAGTGCGCAGTCGGTCCCATGCGTACAGTAGCTACGGTCGTCGTGACGCTGTTGGTGCTCACGTCGAGTCTGGGGATGGGGGTCGTCGGCACTCACGGGGGCGTCGCGGCCGCACAACCCGAGTGTGAGTTCCCGACCACGGTGACCGACGCGACCGGCGAGGAGATCACCGTCGAGGAGGAACCCGAGCGGATCGTCGCGATGCAGCCCAGCGACGCCCAGATCCTCTGGGAGATCGGTGCCCGGGAGAAGGTCGTCGGGATGCCCGTCGGCCAGTACACCGACTATCTGGAGGGCCACGACGAGCCGGCGGACATCTCCGAGGACGACGGGATCACCGTCAGCACCGAGCGCGTGATCGACCTCGAACCCGATCTCGTGCTCGCCTCGGCGGTCGCCGACGAGGAGCAGGTCCGACAGCTCCGCGAGGCCGGCCTGACGGTCTACCAGACGCAGGACGCCACCTCGATCGACGACGTGAAGGCGAACACCGAGACGGTCGGCCAGCTCACCGGCGAGTGTGCGGGCGCGGCAGAGACGGTCGACTGGATGAACGAGGAGATCGGGGCGATCGAGGAGGCCGCCGAGGGCGAGCAGCGGCCCACGGTGCTGTACGCGATGGGTGACGGCTTCACCGCCGGCGAGGGGACGTTCATCGCGGACGTCGTCGAGACCGCGGGCGGCGAGAACCTCGGTAGCGAGGCCGGAATCGAGTTCTACGGCCAGATCAGCGAGGAGGTCGTCGTCTCGGAGGACCCCGACTGGATCGTCTACCCCGACAACTTCGAGGAGCCGCCCGTGAGCGAGCAGGTCATAGAGAGCACGACCGCGGGACAGGAAGATCAGGTGGTGCAGGTCGACTCCAACCGGCTGAACCAGCCCGGCCCGCAGGTCGTCTACGCGATCGGAACCCTCGCGGAGACGTTCCACCCGGACGCCTACGCGACCGCGGGGGACGGTGCGTCGACGGGGGAGGGTGACGGCGAACAACCGGCCGACACCGATGCCGGCGAGGACCAGCCCGGCTTCGGCGTCGTCGCCGCCCTCGCGGCGCTCGTCGCCGCCGGCGTGCTCCTCTTCCGGCGGCGATAGGTCGCAAGGCGTTTTACCTCCCGGAAAGCGAGAGGTGGTATGGTCGAAAACGTGATCTGGCCCGCCTACCTCGACGCGGCGGTGTCCCGCTCGAAGGGGCGGCGGGTCCCGCAGGACCTCGCGGTCCCGGAGCCGACGGTCGACGAGATCGCCGCCGCCGCCCAGCAGGTGGGTTACGACGCCGTCATCGAGCGCGATCGGACCTACCCCCGCGAGTACGAACCGAGGGGGCGGGTGCTCGTCAAGGACGCCGACGACGCCTCGAAGAACGACCTCGTGCAGGCGATCGCCGCCTACGTGACGGCGCTCCGGGAATGAAACGCGTCGGCGAGGTCGTCCGGACGGCACAGGGGCTCGCGATCGTGCGCTGTCTCGAGGGCGCGGAGCCCGAGATCGGCACCGTCGTGATCGACGAGGGGCTCTCGGAGGTCGGCCGGGTCGTCGACGTGTTCGGTCCCGTCCCCAGACCGTACGTCGCCGTCACCCCGGACGACCGGGCGACGCTACCGAAACTGCTCGGTGCGAAGCTCTACGCGCGGTAGGTGCGGAATCGGGGCGAACGGAAACGGCCAAGGCCCGCGAGCGAAAGCCGGAGGTATGGAGCAGCGTCGTCTGATCGTCGCCGTCGCCGGAACGGTCGCGCTCTTTCTTACGATCCAGTTCGGCGCGCTCGCGCTGGTCGAGCCGTTCCAGTCGGCGGGCCTGCAGGCCGTCGAGAACCCCGAGGACCCGACCAACTCCTTTCTGTACATCGGCGCGATCCTCGTCGCCACGGGGCTGATGCTCGCGGCGTTCAAGTTCGATCTGCAGTGGCTCATTCGGGGGATGGTCATCCTCGCGAGCGTCCTCCTCTCGTGGTACGTGCTCGTGGTCGTCGTCCCGCCGGTGCTCACGGTCGGCGACGTCCACCTGCTGGCCGCCCTCGGGGCGCTCGCCATCGGGGCCGGCCTCGCCGTCCACCCCGAGTGGTACGTCATCGACGCCGCGGGCGTGGTGATGGGCGCGGGCGCGGCGGGGCTGTTCGGGATCACCTTCGGGATCCTCCCCGCGCTCGTGCTCCTGGTCGTCCTGGCGGTCTACGACGCCATCAGCGTCTACGGCACGAAACACATGCTCTCGCTGGCCGACGGCGTCATGGAGATCAAGGTGCCCGTCCTCCTGATCGTCCCCGTCTCGCCGGACTACTCGTTTCTCGACGAGGGCGAGAGCGAGGCGAGCGACGGCTCGACGGATGGGGACGACGGCGAGGGTCGGGACGCCTTCTTCATCGGCCTCGGAGACGCGGTGATCCCGACGATCCTGATCGCCAGCGCCGCCTTCTTCGTTCCGGCGCCCTCTCTCGAGGTACCGGGAGTCGCGCTCACCCTCCCCGCGCTCGGCGGGATTGTCGGAATGCTCGCCGGCCTGCTCGTCCTGCTGTGGATGGTGCTTCAAGGGCGGGCTCACGCCGGGCTCCCGCTGCTCAACGGCGGGACCATCGCGGGCTATCTCCTGGGTGCGCTCGCGAGCGGGCTGACGCTCACGCAGGCGATCGGACTGTAGCGTCACGCACTGAGACGACCCGCGACGGCGATCGCGCCGGCGCCGACCAGCGCGAGGAGTCCCGCGGCGACGAACGCCGGGGAGTAGGTCCCGATCGCGTCGTGGCCCGCGCCGGCGACGTACGGCGAGACGAGCCCCGAGACGCCGAGGGAGACCGACACCAGCCCGAAGACGGCGTTGATGTTCGACCGGCCGAACAGGTCGGCGGTGAGCGGCGCGAGCAGCGCGCCGTTGCCCCCGTAGGCGAGGCCGTAGACGCCCGCGAAGGCGAGGAGCGTCGCCGCAGTGTCGAGGGCGGGTAGCGTGATCGTCGCGGCGCCCATCACCGTCGAGCAGACGACGAACGTCGACACCCGGCCGACCCGGTCTGCGGCGTGGCCGATCGCCACCCGACCCACGACGCTCGCCCCGCCGATGAGCGCCACGGCCGTCGCCCCGACCGTCCGCGAGAGGCCGAGGTCCACGATGTGGACGACGAGGTGCGAGAGGACGACGTAGAGCGTCGTGTAGATCAGCAACCAGCCGACGAACTGCGCGAGGAAGGCGGGAGAACGGGCGATCGTTCGCACCTCGGCGAGCCGTTCGTGGAGGTCGACGCGCGGACTCGCGTCGAACCCGCCGGCGAACTCGCGGTCGGGGACCTGCTCGGGCGCGGGTTCGTCGCGGATGGCGGCGGTGGCGACCACCAGCAACGCCACCGAACAGGCGGCGAGCACCAGCAGCGCGGACCGCCAGCCCAACCGAACGATGAGCGCGTCCGCGGCGGGCGCGACGACGACCATTCCCATCCCGAGGCCGGCGGAGGCCAACCCGCCGGCGAGCCCCTGGCGGCGGTCGAACCACCGGGGGACGGTCGCGTAGGAGACGACGAACAGGACGCTCATCCCGAGCCCGGTCACGACCCCGTAGGTGAACACGAGGGCGGGGAGCGACCGGGCCTGGCTGGTCCCGGCCAGTCCGAGTCCGAGGACGACGGTCCCGACCGCGAGCATCCGGCGGGTCCCGTACCGGTCGACCAGCACGCCGATGGCGACCGCGCCGAGATAGAGCATCAGCGACTGGACGCCGAACGCGACCGATGTGACGCCCCGCGAGCGGCCGAACTCCTCGAGGATCGGCTCGAAGAACACGCCGAAGGAGTAGGAGAGGCCGAAGACGACGAACGAGCCCAGAAAGCAGGCGGCGACGACGACCCAGCCGTAGTAGATCCGTCCCACGTGCGACATCGACACGAACGACGCGTCCCGACCGGGTTAAATCGTCGCGTTGAAGCAAGATAGCCGCCGTCCGGGCCGAACGCGGACCCGCTATCCGACGGGATGTCGCCGCTCGCGGGCCGGCCTCGTCCGTTTCGGCGTCCGATTCAGCCGTCCATCGCCTCGCTGGCCGGTGCGAACTCGATTTCCGTCCCGAGGCCCGCCTCGCGGGCGCGCTCGTAGAGCATGTGGGCGGCCGCGACCGTCTCGATTCCCGTTCCGCCGCTGTCGAAGACCGTGATTTCATCCCTGTGCTCGCGGCCCGGAACCGCCCCGACGAGCACCTCGCCGAGTTCGCCGTGAACGTGATCCGGTCCGACGGCTCCCGCCTCGACGGCGGCCAGCAACGACCCGGCGTCACGGTCGGCTCGCGCCTCGAGATCGAGGACGTACGTCGCGCGCGAGACGGTCGTCGCGTCGAGTTCGTGTTTCTCGGGGTCGTACCGCCCCATCGCGGTGACGTGGGTGCCCGGCTCCAATAGGTCGCCGTCGAAGACGGGTTCGGCGGCGTTCGTCGCCGTGATCACGACGTCCGCGCCCGACACCGCCTCGGCGCTCGATTCGACCGGCTCGACCTCCAGATCGAGGTCGGCCGCCATCTCGCGAGCGAAGCGCTCGCGGTTCTCGCGTGTCGGCGAGTACACCCGCACGGCGTCGAACTCGCGGACGGTGACGACCGCCCGGAGCTGACCGCGGGCCTGCGCGCCGCTGCCGATCAGTCCCAGCGTGTTCGCGTCCTCCCTGGCGAGCGCGTCGACGCCGACCGCGCCCGCCGCGCCGGTCTTGAAGGGGTTCAGGTACGCGCCGTCGAGGACCGCGAGCGGCTCGCCCGACTCGGCGTCGAATACGGGAGTAACGAACCACGCGTCGCGCTCCCCGAAGCCCGCTCCGTAGGTGTATCCGCCCATCACGCCCGTCTCGGGAAGGATCGCCAGATACCCCGTGAGCATCCCCGGCGGCTCGGCGTTGACGAGCTTCGTTCTGGGTTCGGCGGGAGCGCCCGCTCCGTGCTGTCGGTAGCCCTCGCGGACGGCCTCGACGTAGTCTGCGGGCTCCGCGAGGTCGGTCAGGTCGTCGCTCGTGAGAAACAGCGCCTCGGTCATGAACCGGCGTTCGAGCGCCAGCGAGAAAACGGTTGCAGGTCTACTCCGACGACGCCTTGGACGAGGCCGGGGTCGCCCCCGTCGCGGGCGCTTCGGGCTGGTTCACGAACAGCGCGTGTGCGATCAGACCGATGGCGACCGAGGCGGCCGCCGGGATGGCCACGGCCAGCGAAACGCCGAGGACCGTCAGCGTTCCGCCGATGCCCAGCAATGCGAGCGGAATGAGACCGAGTATCAAATCGTAGTAGTTAGTCATGATGTATTTCAATATACGGACCATACCCCTATAACTGTTTTGTCTATCAGTTGTATCTTCTTCCGATAACAACCCGACTAAATTTTCTTAGCCTTTGAGAGTGTTTTGTATAAGTTATTCATGGCTACGTGGCGTAGCGGCGCCACATCGCCCGGCTGTGTCGGTATCAGGGGCGGCGGGAAAACGGGTCGGGCGACCCGATCGGTCGGGGCGTCGCGGCTGACAGGTCGGCTACGAACGGGTTCGAGCGAGCACGCTCACCGCCAATCGCCACGGGAGCAGGGTCGCGAGCCCCGTTCCGACGGTGACGAGGACGAACGCGAGGGGTGCGTCCCCGACGAGCCACGGGGTCGCTCGAAGACCGACGCCGATCAGCGCGGCGACGATCCACGCGATCCCGACCGCGAGGGTCGTCTCGACGAGCGATCCACGGACGCGGGCGCTGTAGACGCCGAGGACGGGCGCGACCAGCAACCAGCCCAGCAGGAACGGGGCGACGGTCTCGGCCGTGTAGAGGGGGACGGCGAGCGGATCGGTGCCGTGGACGACCAGTCCGTAGGAGAGTTGGGCGATGATGATCGCCAGATCGACGACCAGCAGCAGGGCCGTCACCGCCGAGCGGTCGAACCGTGTGGGGTCGGCCATGGCGGGCGTTCGACCGGACGAGGTATGTGTCCCCCGGTTTCCACATCGCTCAACACGCCAGGGATCGAACGACCGGTATGGAGCCGGAACTCCTCGGCTGGCCGCCCGACGGGCCGCAACTCGAACTCGACTATCGGACCTTCAGCTACGCCGGGAAGTTCGTCATGACCACCACGGGCAAGGCCGTGATCCGCGACGGGGGCGAGATCCGTGCGGCGGCGGCGTTCAACGAGGACCGGACCGACGACTCGACGCTGTGGATCCGGTACATCACGACCCACGTCGACCACCGGGGTGAGGGACTCGGGCCCCGTCTGCTGGCGTTCGTACTGGATCGCGCGCGCGAGCGAGGGTACGGGCGGGTCCGGATCGCCGTCAACAACCCCTTCGCCTACGAGGCGTGCTACCGAGCGGGCTTCTCGTACACCGGCCGGGAGACCGGCCTCGCGGAACTCGTCCTCGAAGCGCCCGCCAGCGCCGAACGGGAGCACTATCAGGAGGGACACGACGCCTTCCGCGAGCGCGACCTCGGAGAGTCGGAGCGGGCGTTCCTCGACCGGAAACGCGGTGCCGACCCGCCGAACGGGCGGGGCGGATAGAAACGGCCAAACCGCCGCCGTGGTTCGAGGGGGTATGGAGACGACGCGTCACTTCGTCGCGACCGTCTACGTCGTCAACGACGGCGCGACCCTGCTGCACGAACACGAGAAGTTGGGATTGTGGCTCCCGCCGGGCGGCCACGTCGACCGCGACGAACTCCCGCACGAGGCCGCCCGCCGCGAGACGCGCGAGGAGACCGGCCTCGACGTGGCGCTCCTGCGGGAACACGGCGACGTGACCTCGCCGACCGTTCGATCGCTGCCCGAACCCGCCCACCTGCTTCTCGAGGACATCGACGTCCACGAGGAGGGCGTGGGCCACCAGCACGTCGACTTCGTCTACTACGGCCGCGCGGACGAACGCGACCTCGCTCCCGACGACGGGGAGCAGTCCGCAGAGGCGTGGGAGTGGGTTCCGTCGGAGCAACTGGACGAGAAGCGGTTCGACGCCGACGTGACGCGGCTGGGACGCGAGGCGATCTCCTACTGGAGTAGCGACTCGACGTAGCGCGTGACGTGGTCGTCCATCCGGCGCTTGAACCCCGCCTGCCGGGCGAGTCGGTCGAGTTCGCGCGCGATCAGGCTGCCGTACTGGACCGCCTTCTTCTCCCTCTCCGCGATTTCGCGGGGAACGAACTCGCGGGCCGCCCGCCGAAACGCCCGTTTTCGCTCCCCGCCGGCCGCGAGCAACGGTCCGTCGAGACGGAGCGCCGACCGCACCACCCGGTCGTCCAGAAGGGGCGCGACCGGTTCGGCCCCGGCGGCGCGGATCGCCAGCACGTCGCGTTCGAGTTGGTCGGGCAGCGAGGCGATCACCTCGCGGGTCGCGCCCCGGACCGTCTCCGCGTCGACGCGGTGGTCGGTCCTGAGGACCTTCTCGTAGCCCCCGAACAGTTCGTCCGCCCCCTGTCCGACCGCGAGTCGGTCGTAGCCGTCGGCGACCGCCCGTTCGGCGACGAGAAAGAGCGACAGCGCGATCCCGACGTCCATCGCGTTGGTCCGGCCCGTCGCGCGCGCCACGGCCGGGACCGCCCGCTCGATGTCGGCGTGGGTACACTCGATTTCCGTGAGAGGGCGCCCCATCGCGCGGGCGCCCTCGCGGGCCGCATCGAGGTCGTGACTGCCCTCGAACCCGACGACGTACAGCGGGGCGTCGAGACGACTCGCGACGACCGCCGAGTCGACGCCGCCGGAGAAGGCGATCGCCACGCCCTCGGGATCGATCGCGAGACTTTCCTCAAGAGCCGCCGTGACGCGCTCGACCGCCTCGCGTTCGGTTTCGAACACCGGCGGGTCGGGGAGCGTCCACACGCGCTCGTCGCCGACGGAGCCCGCGGGGAAGGAAACGGGTTCGTCGAGAGCCGTCGGCGAGAACGCCCATCCCTCGCCCGAGCGCTCGACGAACAGCGGGTAGCGCCCGAGGACGTCCCGAACGAGCCGCTCGTCCGAACGCTCGCCCGCGAACCCCCGCGTTCCGGGCAGCGGTTCCCGATCCGCGATCGCCCGCTCGACGAGCGCGGGGTCGGCCCCGTGGATCATTCCAACAGGGAACCGAAGCGGCGCTTCACGCGTCGTTTGGCCCCGCCGCCGGCCTGTCGGAAACTGATCCGCCACGGGGTGCGCTTGCCATCGACCGCCGTGCGCCCCTCGCGGACGCCATCTAGGATCGCCTCGACGCTCCGCTCGCCGCCGGTCTCGACGCGCGTGACGGCCTGTCCGACCATCTCGCCGATGTGGGCGTCGCTGCCCGCGGTCATCGGGAGGCCCCGCGAGCGGGCGAACCGCTCGGCCTTCCGGTTGGCTCTGCCGGTGAGGAGCCGCGAGTTGTAGATCTCGATCGCGTCCGCCCGCGCGAGTTCGTCCCGGGAGACCTTCGCGCCGACGCCGTGGCGGGAGGTCTGAAACGGGTGGGGGACGACGGCGATCCCGCCCGCCTCGCGGATCCGCTCGATCGTCTCCCCGTAGGGGAGACCGGCCTCCACCCGGTGGTCGACGCCGATCCCGAGGACGTGGCCGGCCGAACTCGTGATCTCGATGCCGGGGATCCCCACGAGTCCGTACTCGGGGGCGAGTTCGGCGGCCTCGAGGCTCGCCTCGATCTCGTCGTGATCCGTGATCGCGAGCGCGTCGAGGCCGACGGCGGCCGCCTGTTCGAGGAGGAGATCCACGGGATCGCGGCCGTCGTGCGAGAGGGCGGAGTGTGCGTGGAGTTCGACCGAGAGCACACCCGCGGTTCGACCGGTGCGTTCAAAAGGCGATCGGTTGCGGAGACCCGGCCTCGAAGCGGGGCGAGGCTACCGATCCTCGTACTCCGCGGGCGTGTAGGTCTTCAGTTCGAGGGCGTGGATGTCGGTGGTCATGTGCTCGCCGAGCGCGTCGTAGACCAGTTGGTGCTGTTGGACGAGGGGTTTGCCCTCGAACGCGGGCGAGACGACGACCGCCGCGAGGTGGTCCTCGTCGTGCGTTCCGCGCGGGTGGGTGACCGTCGCCTCTGCGTTTTCGACCCCCTCTTCGATCAACCGCTCGACCTCTGTGGCGTCCATACCCCGACTGCGTCCCCGAGGCCCAAAACGGTTTCATACCGTCGGCCGTGGCTCCTGGCGAGTCACGGCGGTATGACCGTCGGCATCAGGTCCACTGATCCAGCCCGGTCTGCGTGACCGACTCCTCGATGCGCTCGAACCCCCTCGCGACCTCCGCGTCGGGGATCCCCCAGTCGGCGACGTACTCGCGGGCGGCCTCGACGTCCGGCGAGAGGGCCGCGTCGAACCCGTAATCGTCGGTCACGTCCGGGTTCAAAAACAGCTCGCGGACGGCGTCCATACTCCCGATCGCGGCGCCCCGGGCGTCGAGAACGCCCGCGAGGTCGCCGTGTTCGCGGATCGCCTTGACCGCGGTTTTCGGCCCCATCCCGTGGACGCCCTCGTTGAAGTCGGTCCCACAGAGGATCCCCACGTCGACCAACTGCTCGTAGGTGAGGTCGTGGGCCGCGAGGGTCGCCTCCAGGTCCATACACTCTGGCTCGCCCTTGCTCGTGAGTTGCCGGAGCGTCAGCGGCGAGCCGAACAGCAGCGCGTCGTAGTCCTCGGTGCCGGCGTAGTCGACGTCGCCCGACTTGGCCATGTGGGCGGCCTGGGCCTCGCCCTCCGCGGGGGCCTCGACGTACGGAACGTCGAGCAGGTCGAGCAGTTCCCGCGTGGTCCGCTGGATGGCGTCGGTCAGACGCTGGGTGCGCGCCTCGAGGCGAGCGGCCTCGATCCCGTCGCCCCGGTCGCGGGCGGCCCGTGCCTTCGCCGCGGCGCGCTCCTTGGCGGCGCGCCGTTCGTCGATCTCGCCCTCCTTGAGGTCGGTGACGACGCCGTCGAAGACGAACACGGGGGTGATGTCGTTCTCGAAGAACTTCGGCAGCCCCTGGACGACCCCCACCAAGTTGGCCACCTCGGTGCCGTCGGCGGTGGTGTAGACGTCGCTCGCGGTCCACTTGACCGTCGTCGTCAGGTACCGGTAGAGCCAGTTGTGGGCGTCGATCGCGACGACCGCCCCCGACAGTTCGTCGAACGGGACCGCCTCGATGACGGCGAGGTCCCTGAGCGCTGCGTTTCCCATTACGGGAGGTAGGGACGCGCCCGATTTGAAGCTGTGGTTGGATTGTGTGTAGGAAAGCGACAACAATTAACCGGCGAGAGGCGTCGAACGGGTATGGTCGGACGGGGGAGGCTGTGGCCGGGCCGCCGGGGGGCGGCCGTGATCGGACTCGCACTGCTCGTGGTCCTCGCCACCGGCGTCGCCGCCGGGATACAGGGCCAGCCGAACGTGAGCGTCTTCGCGCCGGAGAACACCGTCTCGCCCGGCGAGACGACGCAGATCGAACTCGAACTGATGAACAACGGGACGATCGAGGAGGGCAGCCAGGGGATCGAGGTCATCACCCAGCAGGGCGACCGACAGCGCGTCCAGACGGCGCGCGACGTGACCGTCGAGGCCGAGGCCGACGGCCCGCCGTTCGAGGTCGAGACCTCGACGGTGCCCGTCGGCAACCTCCCGGAGGGGACCAGCGGACCGATCCCGATCACGCTGTCGGTCAACGAGGACGCCCCGGCGAGCACCTACCAGCTCTCGGTGACCGTCGAGTACGTCTACACGAGCGAGATCGAGAACGGCGAGGAGACGGTCGTCGAGGAGACGCTCACCGAGGAGGTACCGATAGAGATCGAGGAGACCGCGCGCTTCGAGGTTGAGGATACCGAAAGCGACCTCGCGGTCGGGAGCGACGGCGAGGTGACCGGTTCGATCGAGAACGTCGGCAGCGAGGACGCCGAGGACGCCGTCCTCCGGATCGCGGGCGAGGAGGGTACCCTCGGCTTCGCGGACAGGGAGTACGCGCTGGGCGACGTCGACGCCGGCGAGAGCGCAGAGTTCGCGTTCGACGCCGACGTGAGCGCGGAGGCCAGCGAGGGGGAGCGCCAACTGGACTTCGTCGTCGTCTACCGGGACGAACAGGGGAACGAGCGGGAGGCGACGACGAACGCGCGGGTGAGCGTCGGCCCCGAACCCGAGGAGTTCGGCGTCTCGCCGGTCGACGCCACGGTCGAGAGCGGGGCGACCCGGACGGTTGAACTCGAGGTTACCAACGAGCGCGACGACCCCGTGAGCAACGTGAACGCACAGCTGTTCGCCGACAGCCCGCTCTCCACCGAGGACGACGAGGCCTACGCCGACGAGATCGCGCCCGGCGAGTCGGTCGTCCTCGCCTTCGAGGTGAGCGCCGAGGACGGCGCGATGGCCAAGCAGTACCCGCTCGACGTCGACTTCAGCTACGAGGACGAGAGCAGCGAGACGCGTCTCTCCGATCGGTATCAGGTCGCGATCAAGGTGGTCGAACCCGCGGACGACGGAATCGCTAGCTGGGCCGCCGGCGCGGTCGGGGTCGTCCTCGTGATCGTCGGGATAGCGATCGGAATCCGCCGGTTGGCGTAGATGGCGCGCCACGAACGCCTCGTCTCGCGGCTGGGCGGCCTGATCACGGAGCGGCCGGGCACCGTCGTGCTCGTCTTTCTGGCGGTCACGCTCCTCTTCGCGAGCGGACTCGGGGGGACGGGAACGGAGGCCGGGACCGGCCAGTTCACCGAGGACGTCCCCGCCGAGCGGGCCCTCGACGACGTCGAGAGCCGGTTCGGCCCGCGGATCGAACTCGCCGACACCGGATCGACGCAGCTCATCCAGCGCGGCGAGAACGTCCTCGTTCGCGAGGAGCTGTTACGCATGCTTGCGCTGCAGGAACGGGTCCTCGATAGGGAGAAACTGTACGCGACCGAGGCGGACAGCGCCGCGGCGATCGTCGCCCGGACGATCGACCCCGAGGCCGACACGACCGCCGAACAACGCGCGACCATAGAGGGCGCGAGCGACCGCGAGGTACGCGAGGCGGTGCGGGAGAACGCCGACAACCCCGCCTTTACTGGACAACTGAGCGAGGACTTCAACGCGGAGTCGGCGACCGCCTCGGCGACGATCGGAACCCTCACCCACGAACTGCCCGGCGGCGTCTCGGAGACGACCGGCAACGACGCCGACAGCCCGATGACGCCGATCCAGGTGGAGGTCGAGACGATGGCCGAGCGAACTCCCGGCGAGATCCAGGTCTTCGGCAGCGGGATCGTCGCCGGCAAGTTCCAGACGATCATCGAGGACTCGCTGGCCATCGTCGTGCCTGCAGCAGTGATCCTGCTGTTGGTCTTCCTGATCGTCGCCTACCGCGACCCGATCGACCTGGCGATCGGCCTGCTCGCGCTCGCCATGACCGTCGTCTGGACGTTCGGGTTCATGGGGCTCGCGGGGATCCCCTTCACGCAGATGCTGATCTCGGTTCCCGTGTTGTTGCTGGCGGTCGGGATCGACTTCGGGATCCACGTCATCAACCGCTATCGCGAGGAACGGACCACGACGGCCTCCGTCACGGCGGCGATGGAGCGGACCACCGACCAGCTGCTGGTCGCGTTCGTGCTCGTGATCGGCACCACAGTAGTGGGCTTCGGCGCGAACTACACGAGTTCGCTCCAGCCCATCCGCGACTTCGGACTGGTGGCGGCGCTGGGGATCGCCTTCACGTTCCTCATCTTCGGGGTGTTCATGCCCGCGCTGAAGGTGCTCACCGACCGGTGGCGTGCGGAACGACCGATCCCGGCGTTCAGTTCCGATCCGCTGGGCGAGGAGGGCTCGGCCCTCGGGCGCGTGCTGCCGGTCGGCGTCGGCATCGCGAGGCGGGCCCCGCTCGCGTTCCTGGTGGTGGTCGTCGTCTCTGCCGGCGCGCTCGGCGTCTACGGGTCGGAGGTCGACACCTCCTTCGACGACGACGACTTCCTCCCGCCCGAGGAGCAACCGGGCTACGTCGAGTACCTCCCCGCCGAACTCCGGCCCGCCGAACCGCAGGTCACGGGCACGATGAACTACCTCGAGGAGACGTTCCCGCAGGGCCAGGAGGGGACGGTGATCGTCTACCTCGAGGGCCAACTCCGGGAGAACCACGCCTTGGAGTCGATCCACCGCGCGGGCGAGGACCCGCCCCCGACCGTCATCCGCGAGGGGCGTTCCGCCGATTCCGAGAGCATACTCACCGTCATCGACCGCTACGCCGCCCGGAACGAGGAGTTCGCCGCGCTGGTCGAGCGAAACGACCGCGACGGCAACGGCGTGCCCGACCAGAACCTCGAACTCGTCTACGACGAACTCTACGCCTCGCCCTTCGAGGAGCAGGCCCGCCAGTACATCACCGAGGACTACCGCGCGGCGCAGGTCGAGTACGCCGTCGAGGGCGACGCCGCCCAGGAGGAGGTCACCGGGGACGCCCGCGAACTCGAGGAGCGCCACCGACTCGCGGCGACCGCGACCGGCGAGGTCGTCGTCTTCGACGCGGTCGCGGACGTGATCTTCGAGTCGGCCGTCCGCAGCCTCGCGCTCGCGCTCGCGGCGACGGGGGCGTTTCTGGTCGCGGGCTACTGGGTCGTCGCCCGCCGGCCGTCGCTGGGCGTCGTCAACCTCCTCCCGATCGCCGTCGCGATCTGTGCGCTCGCGGGGACGATGCGCTACGCGGGGATCCCCTTCAACGCCCTGACCGCGACCATCCTCTCGGTGTCGATCGGGCTGGGCGTCGACTACACCGTCCACGTCGTCCACCGGTTCGTCGACGAACTCGATACCGGCGTGGATGCCCTCGCGGCGCTCGACCGGACGATTCGGGGGACCGGCGGCGCGCTCACGGGGAGCATGCTCACCACCGTGGCCGGGATGGGCGTGTTGGTGCTCGCGATCACGCCGATCCTCGGGCAGTTCGGCCTGCTGCTCTCGATCTCGATCCTCTACGCCTACCTCGCGTCGATCCTCGTCCTCCCCTCGGCGCTGGTGGTCTGGGCACGGGTCGCGTGATCCGAAACCCTTACTCCCCGTCCGCGGGTCCTCCCGTGTATGAGCGACCAGTCCGTCGACGCCGAGGAGGTGCGCCACGTCGCCGCCCTCGCGCGGGTCGACCTCGATGAGGCGGAGGTCGAGGCGTTCTCCGAGCAGTTCGGCGAGATCCTCGACGCCTTCGAGACGCTCGACGAGGTGCCCGAGATCGAGCGCGAGGACGACCTCGAGAACGTGATGCGGGTCGACGAGGTGCGCGAAAGCCTCGGTCAGGAGGAGGCGCTACGGAACGCCCCCGAAACCGAGGACGGCTATTTCAAGGGTCCGAGCGTCTCATGAGTCGGATCTTCATCACCGAGGAGCGAATCGAGGGCGGGGACGAGGGACCCCTCGCGGGCGAGACGGTCGCCGTCAAGGACAACATCAGTACCGAGGGAGTGCGCACGACCTGCGGGTCCGAGATGCTCGCGGAGTACGTCCCGCCCTACGACGCGACGGTCGTCGAGCGCCTGAAGGAAGCGGGCGCGACGATCGTCGGCAAGACGAACATGGACGAGTTCGGGATGGGCAGCACGACCGAGACCTCGGCGTTCGGGCCGGCCCCGAACCCCGCCGCCGAGGGGCGCGTTCCGGGAGGATCCTCCGGCGGGAGCGCCGCGGCGGTCGCCGCCGGCGATGCGGATCTCGCGCTCGGGACGGACACGGGCGGCTCAGTTAGAAACCCGGCGGCATTCTGTGGCGTCGTCGGGATCAAGCCCACCTACGGGCTGGTCTCGCGCTACGGGCTGGTCGCCTACGCCAATTCCTTGGAACAGATCGGGCCGCTCGCACCCACCGTCGAGGGCGCCGCTCGCCTGCTCGACGTCATCGCGGGCCCCGACGAACGGGACGCGACCACCCGCGAGGCGCCACGGGCCTCGGAACGTCGAACGGGCGACGCCCGTGAGGCCCGCGAGGAGGGCGCTGATAGCGACTACGCGAGCGCCGCTGACGGCGACGTCGAGGGGCTCTCGATCGGGATCCCGACCGAACTCGTCGAGGGGGCCGACGAGGGCGTCAGGGAGACGTTCTGGGACGCGATCGCCGACCTCGAATCGGAGGGCGCGAGCTACCACGAGGTGAGCCTCCCCTCGATCGAGCACGCCGTCGCCGCCTACTACGTGATCGCGATGTCGGAGGCCTCCTCGAACCTCGCGCGCTTCGACGGGGTGCGCTACGGCCCCGCGACCGAGCGCGAGGGCGATTGGAACGAGGTCTTCGCGGAGGTGCGCGAGCGGGGCTTCGGCGAGGAGGTCAAACGCCGGGTCCTGTTGGGGACCTACGCCCTCTCGGCGGGCTACCACGAAAAGTACTACAAGAAGGCACAGGACGCCCGCGCGTGGGTCGAGCGGGACTTCGAGGGGGCGTTCTCGGAGGCGGACGTGCTCGCCAGCCCGACGATGCCGGTCCCGCCCTTCGAGGTCGGCGAGAGCTTGGAGGACCCCCTCCAGATGTACCTCTCGGACGCCAACACCGTCCCCGTGAACCTCGCGAATCTGCCGGCGATCTCCGTTCCGGCGGGCGAGACCGACGGCCTGCCCGTGGGAGTGCAACTCATCGGGCCGGCGTTCGGCGAGAGGCGGATCATCCGCGCCGGAAGCGCGCTCGAATGATCAGGCCTTCGGGGAGAGCTTCCCCGCGAAGGTCTGGAACTCGATCGCCTCGTCGGGGATGTAGAACGTATCGGTCGCGAACTCGTAGACGTTCTCGGGCGTCTCGGCGTGCCAGACGATGTAGCCGAACTCTCCCTCGACGAGTTGCTGATCCATCGTGATCGAGGCCTCGGGGGCCGAGAACTCCGAGAACAGGTTCTCGAACAGCCCCTCGATCTCCTCGAGGCCGCGGAAGGTCCCCATGTTGGTGACGACGACCGACTCGTCGGTGTAGTCCTCCATGATCCCCTCGATGTCCTGTTCGCCGAACGTCTCTAGGTGGTGGTCGAGAACGGATTCTGTGGTGTTCATACGGGTCGTCCCGTGGTTACAGGGACGGTGACGGTTCGACACGACAAATGATAAATGTTCGTCAGCCCTCGTACGCGAGGTTCATGATCCACTGGGAGAAGGCGTCGCTCCGGGCGTCGATCTCCTCCTCGCCGATGAAGGGCGAGAGCATGTCCCCGGCCATCAGCAACGAGAAGTCGAGATCGCGGGCCGCGGGCGTGAGCAGGTAGGTGTTGTGGCCGTTGTAGACGGTGTCGTGGCGCTCGATCAGCTCCGCTTGTGCGAGTTTCTCGACGATCCGACTGCCCTTTCGTGAGGAGACGTCGAGTTCCTTCCAGAAGTCGCTCTGGTGGATCCCACCGCTCCGGCGGACGAGTTCGAGTCCGGCCCGTTCGTCCTCCGACAGTTCGGCTTCGAGTTCGGCGACGCTCATACCCGAACAACGCCGCCCGACGCCTTTAACGTTGACCGTCCGCGACCGGGAGCGTCATGAGTCGCCTCCGTGTAGGCCCGACCATGACCCCCGAGGAGCTTCGAGCCGAGACGCCGGGCTTCGAGAACTGTACCTACCTCAACACGGGCGCGAGCGGCCCCAGTCCGCGCCGCGTGGTCGAGGCCGCGACCGGCTGTCTCGAACGCCACGAGTACGACTCGCCCGCCGGCGAGGGGATGTACGCCACCGCGGACGCGGTCTACACGGACGCCCGCGAGGCGGTCGCGGACCTGCTGAACACCGACGAGCGGCGGGTGGCACTGACCCAGAGCACGACCGACGGGATCAACCGAATCGCGAGCGCGATCGACTTCGAGCCCGGGGACGTCGTCGTGCGGACGGACCTCGAACACTCGGCGGGAATCCTGCCGTGGCAGCGTCTCGCGGACCTCCACGACCTCGAGGTTCGAGTCCTCGAGACCCACGGGGGACGGGTCGACCCCGAGGAGTACGCCGAGGCGATCAGTGATGCTCGATTGGTCTGTTTCAGCGCGATCACGTGGACCCACGGGACGCGACTACCAGTACGAAAACTGGTCGAGATCGCCCACGACGCCGGCGCACGGGTGCTCGTCGACGCCGTTCAAGCACCGGGTCAGGTCGCACTCGACGTCGAGGAGTGGGGTGCGGACGCGGTCGCGGCGGCGGGCCACAAGTGGCTACTCGGAACGTGGGGCGCGGGCTTTCTCGCCGTTTCGCCCGACTTCCTCGCGGATCTCGAACCGCGGTCGGTGGGCTATCGCAGCGTGGCCGAACCCGACGCCGACGAATACGCCTTCCACGAGGGCGCGCGCCGGCTCGAGATCGGTACGACCAATCCGGCCCCGTATGCCGCGCTCGCAGAGGCGATCCGCACGATGGATGCGGTGGGCTACGACCGGATCGAGTCCCGGATCGCCGAGTTGACCGACCGGCTCAAGGCGGGGCTGGGCGAGGAACGCCTGCTGAGCCCCCGCGAGTACGAGAGCGGGCTGGTGACGTTCGCCGACGAGCATCCCGAGGGGACGGTCGAACGACTCGCCGAGAGCGGGATTCGGGTTCGGACGCTCCCCGGCCCGGAGGCGATCCGCGCGTCGGTTCACGCGATCAACACCGAGGCGGACGTCGACGCGCTACTCGAGGCGCTCTGAGCGAGCGGAGAGGGTCTCGCGGACGGCCCCGCGGTCGACCGTGCCCGAGGCGGTTCGGGGTAGCGAGTCGGAAAAGGCGATCGTCTTGGGACGCTTGTAGCCCGCGAGCCGTCCCTCGAGGAACCCCCTGATCTCCCCTTCGCTCGCCTCGCCGACGACCAGCGCACAGACGCGCTCGCCCCACTCGGGGTCGGGCAGGCCGACGACCGCACACTCGGCGACCCGGGGATGAGAACGCAGAACGCGGGCGACCTCGGCGGGGTGGACGTTCTCGCCGCCGGTGATGACCGCGTCGTCGACCCGCCCGAGCACGCGGATCGAGCCGTCCTCCTCGACGACGCCGAGGTCGCCGGTTCGGAAGCCGTGCGGGCCGAAAACCCGCTCGTTTGCCTCGGGATCGTCGTAGTAGCCCGTCATCACCGCGGGGCCCGAAACGACGAGTTCGCCGGGTTCACTCGTCGGAAGCGGTTCGTTCCCGTCGAGCGCCCGAACGCGGGTGAACGCGAGGGGACGGCCGGCGCGCTTCGGATTCGCGAAGGCCTCCGTGGGCCGGGCGGTCGCGACCTGCGAGGCCGTCTCGGTCATGCCGTAGGTGGGGTGGATCGGCACCCCGCGGCGCTCGCAGCGGGCGATCAGTTCGGGAGTCGTCGGTGCGCCACCCGTCAGGACGAACCGCAGCGAGTCGGGGAACTCGCCCATGTCGAGCAGCCGGGAGAGCATCGTCGGAACGAGCGAGACGCCCGTGATCCCGTGCTCGTGGAGGTGCGAGCGCGCGTCCTCGGCGTCGAACTCGCCCGGGAGCACGACACAGGTCCCGTAGAGCGCCGAGCGGACGATCGGCGCGAGCCCGCCCATGTGGTAGCCCGAAAGCGGATCGTACCAGCGGTCGTCGGGGAGCACCCCGAGGCGGAACGCCGAGGCGACGGCGCTCGCGAGCAGGTTCCGGCCGGTGAGGACGACCGCCTTCGGCTCGCCTGTCGTTCCCGAGGTGAAGAGCATGGTCCGCGGGGATCCAAGCGGCGGGTCCTCGGCGACGAACTCGGCGGGCGCCGCCTCGGCGAGCGCCGGAAACGAGATGACGGGGGCGTCGGCGACCGCCCGGGCCCGGTCCGTGTACGGCTCGTCGGTCACGAGCGCCGCGAGGGAGAGGCGTTCGACCTGTGCACGAAGCTCCGCCTCGGGAAGCCGGGTGTTGAGCGGGGCGAACACCGCGCCGATCCGCCACGCCGCGTGGACGAGGCGGGCGAACTCGGGGGCGGTGTCCGCGAGCACGCCGAGTTGATCGCCCGGCCGCAGACCGAGTGACCACAGCCGACCCGCACGCCGCTCGACCGCCCGGTCGAGGTCGTCGTAGGTCCACTCCTCGCCGGTTTCGGCGTCGAGCAGCGCCGCGGAATCGGGCGCGGCGTGGCGCTGGTAGCTGACGGGATCACGCATCCGCCCCACCCCCATTCCACGGGCCGTCGGTCCCGAGTCCCGGCCCCGTCGGGACCGAAATCGCCCCGTCGCGGACGGGCGCGGGATCGGGCGCGAGGTCCCGTTCGAGGAGGTCCGCGGTCGCGAGCCCGCAGGCGCGCTCGACCCCGAGCGCCGCGGCGGCGTGGACCGCCGCCGTGCGGGCGATCACGGCGTCGATCGTCGTCGTGACGACCACGTCCCCGAGTCGCCGGCCCAGTTCGACGACCCGATCGATCCCGCCGAGCGCCATCGGCTTCAGGACGAAGACGTCGGCGGCGTCGGCCAGTCCCTCGATCCCCTCGACCGTGCGTCCGGCGAGCGACTCGTCGAGCGCGATCGGCACGGTCGAGGGGAGGTCGCGGTGGCCGGCGACGTCGTCGGCCGCGAGGGGCTGTTCGACGTACTCGATTCCGATGTCGGCCAGTTCGCCGAGCGCGTGTGCGGCCCCCTCGCGGCTCCACCCGCCGTTCGCGTCGAGGCGGAGCGCGGGGTCGGGGCCGACCGCCTCGCGGATCGCGCGAACCCGTTCGATGTCTTCGTCTACGGGCCGCGCGCCGACCTTGCACTTGACCGTCCCGAACCCGTTCTCGACGGCCTCGCGGGCGGCCTCGGCGGTCTCCTCGGGGGAGGCGTCGCCGACCGTCGCGTTGACCGGGACCGTTTCGCCCGAGTCACTGCTCCCGCCGAGATGGCTGGAGAGCGACACCCCCTTCTCGCGGGCGTCTCGATCCATGAGCGCGAGCGAGAGGGCGTGGCGCGTCGCCGGACGGTCGTCGAGGTCCGCAAGGGCGGCTTCGGGGTCGTCGATCCCCGACAGGGCCTCCCGGCACTCCTCGAGCGATTCGGTCCAACCCGGGAGCGGGGTGGCCTCGCCGACGCCGCCTCCGATACGGACGGCGACCCCCTCCCGACGAACTATCTCGCCCGCGGCGGTCGAGAGCGGCGTTTCGAGGGCCAGGGAGAACTCCTCGACCCTCATCCGACCACCAGCCCGACCGCGAAGAGCGCGGCGAAGGCCGCGAGCAGCTTGCCGGTGCGTTCGAGCGCCGGGTTGAGCGCCTCGCCCGAGGTCTCCGTGAGCAGCGTCCGGACCAACAGCACGGCGTAGGGGAGGGAGAGGTACGGCAGGAGGACCGGAAGGCCGAAGCCCGAGAGGAGGAACCACAGCGGGGTGGCGTACGCGAGCGCGAACAGCGCGGCGTACTCGGCCCTGCTGAAGCGGTAGCCGAGCATCACCGCGAGGGTGCGCTTGCCGGTCTCGCGGTCGGTCTCGAGGTCCCGGACGTTGTTGACGACCAGCACGGCCGTCGCGAGCGCGGCGATCGGCAGGCTGGCGACGACCGCCTCGACGGTGATCGTCCCGGGGGGCATCCACGGCGGGAACGGCCCGGCGAGGGCGGCGGCGGCCTGCACGTAGTAGGTTCCGGTGACGGCGACCAGCCCGAAGAAGACGAACACGAAGAGGTCGCCGAGCCCGCGGTAGCCGTAGGGGTACGGTCCGCCGGTGTAGGCGATCCCCGAGGCGACGCTCGCGAGGCCGACGACGAGGATCGGGACGCCGCCGACGTAGACGAGGTAGACCCCGACGAGGATCGCGAGCGCGAAGGTGAGGACCATCGCGCGCCTGACCTCCTCGGGGTCGATCAGGCCCGACTGAGTCACTCGAGTAAAGCCCTCCCGATCCTCGGTGTCGGCGCCCTTGATCGCGTCGTAGTAGTCGTTCGCGAAGTTCGTCCCGATCTGGATCAGCGTCGCGCCAACGAACGCCGCGAGCGCCGGCAGGGGCGAGAGAACGCCGTCCTCGAAGGCGAGTCCGACCCCGACGAGGATCGGGGCCGCGGCCACCGGGAGCGTCTGCGGGCGGGCGGCCATCAGCCACGCTTTCCGCCGGGAGACGTCGACCGTACTCATTCGGTGGGGGTTGTCGACGGTACCGCATAGCGGCTGTGGTTCCGTCCGGTTTCGGGGAAGTTTCTTGATGTGTGAAAACAGATACCGCGTGTGAAACACACGCTCTCGGAGGCGCGGTCGTCGCCGGTAGCGCTGGCGGTGTTCCTGCTGGGTCTGGCGGTGTTCGTGTTCGCGGTCGCGTTCTCGGACGGCTCGTGGGGCGCGCCGGTCGGATCGCCGGAGTGGCTGCTCGGGGCCGCTTTTGCCGCTCTCGCCGTTATCCTCGGCGTTCGCTCCTGGCTGCAAGGCAGGTGAGCGCGGAACCGGATCCGGTCAGTGCTACCGAAGCACGTACAGCTAACCCGGGTCGCGTCGTTCCGGTCGCATGGCCCGCGTTCCCTACGTCGAAAGCGAGGACGTCCCCGAACGGCACCGCGACCTGCTCGTCTCCTCGCTACAGGACCGACCGCTACACGTCTACCGCGCGCTCGGCAACAACCCCGCGGTGCTCGCCGGTCTGCGTGGCTTCCTCGGGTCGCTCTGGAGCGACAGCGGACTCAGCGACCGGCGGCGCGAACTCGTGATCCTCGCGGTCACGAACGAGATCGGAAACGAGTACGAGTGGCACCAGCACGTCAACATCGCCCGCGGGGTCGGAATCGACGACGACACCATCGCCGCGGTTTCGAGGGGGGAGTTCGACGCGTTCGACGACGAGGAGGCGACCCTGCTCCGGTACGCGCTCGCGGTCGTCCGCGGCGAGGTCGGGGACCGGGACCACGACGCGATCACCGAGCGCTACGACGAGTCGGCGGTGGTCGGCATCGCGGCGCTCGCGGAGGGGTACGCCGCCCTCGGCGGGATCATCGACGCGCTCGGCGTCGAGTTGGAGGAGGAGTTCGTCGGCTGGGAGCCGGACGAGTAGTCGGCGTCTCCCACCGCAGGTCGGCTCCGAGGGGCGTCGATACGGCGGTCCGCGGCTCAGACCTCGGTTCTCGATTCCTTCCGGCTGGTCAATCGCTCGGGTACGAGCCGAAAGTAGCCGAACGAGACCGTTCGCGGCGGCTCGCCGAAGACGTCGACCAGCGGGATGTGGACCCGTTCGAGACCCTGCAGGGTCTCCGTGGCGATCGGCTCCGCGGTCGTCTCCTCGAGGCGGCCGGTGGCGATGACGCTCTCCCACGCGCTCCCCTCCCGTCCGTAGGTCACGAACGCGACGGTCTCGCCCGCGACGTCCCCCTTCTCCCGATCGTCGCCCACCGCGAGGCGGAAGTAGAAGGTCGTCTCCGTCGCGTCGTACCCGTACGAGACCGGGATCGCGTGTGGCGGATCGCCGTCCGCCGTCGGGAACGCCATGACGCCGATGCCGCCGGTCCCGAGGAAGGCGTCCCGCTCGTCGTCGTCCATCTCGACGGGCGTGCTGTCACTCATACCGTCCGTAACGGCGGGAGAGATGAAAAGTGTGGTCCGTATTCCCACACCGAGAGGAGCGGAACCACCGATCGGTCGCGGGAACGGCGGGCAGCGGGAAGCGGATATCGCCGGTCAGTAGTGCCAGGGGTACTCGTTGAAGTCGGGGTCGCGTTTCTCGAGGAAGGCGTCCCGGCCCTCTCGAGCCTCGTCGGTCATGTAGCCCAGCCTGGTGGCCTCGCCCGCGAACACCTGCTGGCCGACCATCCCGTCGTCGACGGCGTTGAACCCGAACTTCAGCATTCGAATGGCGGTCGGGCTCTTTCCGTCGATCGCCTCGGCCCATTCGAGGGCGACCTCTTCTAGGTCCGCGTGGGCGACCGCCTCGTTTGCCATCCCCATCTCCACCGCTTCCTGGGCCGAGTAGGTCTTCCCGAGGAAGAAAATCTCTCTGGCCTTCTTCTGGCCGACCTGCCGGGCGAGATAGGCCGAGCCGAAGCCCGCGTCGAAGCTCGCCACGTCGGGATCGGTCTGGAGGAATTTGGCGTGTTCTTCCGAGGCCAGCGTCATGTCACAGATCACGTGCAGCGAGTGGCCGCCGCCGACCGCCCAGCCCGGCACGACGGCGACGACGGGCTTGGGCATGAAGCGGATCAGGCGCTGGACTTCGAGGATGTGGAGCCGACCGGCTTTCGCCTCGCGGACGGCCGCCGAATCCTCATCGCCGGCCTCGTCGTCGCCACGGTACTCGTAGCCCGAGCCGCCACGAACGGACTGATCCCCTCCCGAACAGAACGCCCACCCGCCGTCCTTCGGCGAGGGGCCGTTCCCGGTCAGGAGGACGCAGCCGACATCGGTCTGCTTGCGCGCGTGATCCAGCGCGCGGTACAGTTCGTCGACCGTCCCGGGCCGGAAGGCGTTACGCAGATTCGGCCGGTCGAAGGCGATGCGGACCGCGCCGACCTCGCGCGCGCGATGATACGTGATATCGTCGAAGTCGTTGTCGACGGGTTCCCAGCGGTCGGGATCGAAGAGGTCCGAAACCATGCGCGGCGCTACGCGGGAGAGCGCAAAAACGTTGGTTCATCCGAGGCGCTCACACACTCGCTCGTGGATTTCCTCTCGAGTTCGGTGGCTCGCCTCGCCGTCGACACGAATCTCGATCACCTGCGTACCGGGACTCGAACACGAGGCCGAATACGCGTCCTCGAAGCCCGAAAGCGAGTCCGTGCGGACGAACTCGAAGCCGTAGAGGTCGGCCGTCGGCGCGAAGTCCAGCCCGTGGGGCGTCTTGAACTGGCCGGTAAACGGCGGGTCGAAGCCCTCGATGGGGAGCATGTGGAAGATGCCGCCGCCGTCGTTGTTGAGCAGGACGACCGTGGCGTCGACGCCGCACCGCGAGAGCGCGAGCAGGCCGTTCATGTCGTGGTAGTACGCCAGATCCCCGGTGACGAGCACGAGCGGGTCGTCGGTGGCGCTCCCGGCGCCCAGCGCCGTCGAGGTGATCCCGTCGATCCCGCTGGCACCCCGATTGCCGAGGACGGTGAGGTCGGCCCCCCGGGGTCGGGCGAACCTGTCTGCGTCCCGGACCGGCATCGAGTTCGAGACGAAGACGGTCGCGGGGTCGGGTGCCCCAGAGAAAACGCGTTCGAGGACCGCGCCCTCAAACAGGCGCTCGGTCTCCTCGTCGATCAGGTTCCAGTAGCGCGCTTCGGCCTCCGCGAACCGCTCGCGCCATCCCTGGTTCGGGGAGGGGTCGAGATCCGCGGCGAGCGCTTCGGCGAGTTCGGTTCCGTCGGCGACGACGAGGTCCGTCGCCGTGAACGTCGCCTCGCGCCACTCCCCTGCAGGGTCGACGACGAACTGGCGGACGTCGGCGTCTCGAAGGTACTCGCGGAGCGTTTTGGAGGTGGGCGAGGCCCCGAACCGGAGGACGAGGTCGGGGACGGGCCAGTCGACGCTCGCGAGCCACGAGTCGTAGCCGCCGATCACGGTCGCTTCGTCGTCGCCGGACCCGAAGCGCGTTCCCGAGAGGGGATCGGCGAGGACCGGAAACCCGGTCGCGCCGGCGAGCGCTCGGATCGCCTCGCCGTCGAGACGGTCGGAGGGACCGGCGACGATCAGGCCTCTGTGGGCGTTCTCGATGGCCGCCGAGAGCGTCCGGCGGTCGCTCTCGGAGAGCGTCGGGCGGCACGGCGTGACCGAGACGAACGGTCCGTCGCGCCCCTCGACGGCCAGCGGGTGGCGCTCCGCGAGGTCCGCGGGCACGTCGTCCTCGACCTCGATGGGTTCGAGGGGCTTTGCAAAGGGGGCGTTCAGGTGGACCGGTCCCGCAGGGATCCCCGTGGTCTCGGCGAGCGCCCGGCAGACGGTGGTTCGAAGTGAGCGGAGCCGTCGGGCCTCGGGCGCGGGTTCGGGGAGTTCGCGGTACCACCGGACCGAATCGCCGTAGAGCTTCGTCTGGTCGATCGTCTGGTTCGCGCCCGACTCGCGCAGTTCGGTCGGGCGGTCGGCGGTGAGGACGAGCATGGGGACCCGCGACTGGGAGGCCTCGATCACCGCGGGGTGGAAGTTCGCGGCGGCGGTTCCGGAGGTACAGACCAGCGGCGTCGGCTCGCCGGTACGCTTCGCGCGCCCGAGCGCGTAGAAGGCCGCCGAGCGCTCGTCGAGGTGCGAGTGAACCGTAATGGATTCGTGGGTAGCGAAGGCGACTGTGAGGGGAGTCGAGCGGCTGCCGGGCGCGATACAGACGTCCTCGACGCCAGATTCGACGAGTTCGTCGGCGACGACCCGCCCCCAGAGGGTCGCGCGGTTGGGCGCGGTCATTCGCCGAGCGCGTCCAGGATGGGGCGGTATTTCAGCTGTACCTCCTCCCACTCCTCGTCGGGGTCGCTGTCGGCGACGATCCCGTTGCCCGCGAACAGCGTGACCGTCTCGTCGCTCGCGACGCCCGAGCGGATCGCCACGGCGAACTCGCCGTCGCCGGCGGCGTCGAACCACCCGACGGGGGCGGCGTACCAGCCCCGCTCGAACGTCTCGGTCTCGCGGATCGTCGCCCACGCCGCCTCGGGCGGGAGGCCGCCGACCGCCGGCGTGGGATGGAGCGCCTCGACGATCGAGAGGACGTGGTCGTCGGCCGCGAGATCCGCTCTGATGGGGGTTCGGAGGTGTTGGATCGTCGCGAGGCGCTTGACGGTCTGGTCCGCGACGCGCACCTCGCCGAGCGGTTCGAGTTGCTCGCGGATGGTGTCGACGACCACGCCCTGTTCGTGCTGGATCTTCTCGCTTTCGAGCAGCGAGGTCATCAGCGCGTGGTCCTCCTCGGGCGTCCCGCCGCGCGCGGCCGACCCCGCGAGCGCCTCGGTCTCGACGCGCCGCCCCGAGAGCGAGACCAGCCGTTCGGGCGGCGCGCCGAAAAAGCCCGCCGTCTCCGTGGGTTCGATCAGGAACCGGTAGCACTCGGGATAGGTCCGTCGAAGGCGTTCGAGCACGTCGGGGATCTCGATATCGGTCTCGAGATCGACCTCGAGCGACTGGGCGAGGACGACCTTTCGCAGGTCGGTTGCGGCGATCCGGTCGGTCGCCTCGCTCACCTGGCGGCACCACTCATCGCGGGGGGTGGTGAGCCGGGTCGCGGCGATGCCCGGCGACCGGCCGCTGGGCTGCATCGCGGGGTGGGCGGCGAGTTCGGATCGGACGCGGTCGAGTTCGGTCTCGACCCCGTCCGCTTCGGCGTCGGGGCCGTACTCGGAGACCGTGAGCCACGTCGTCTCGTCGGTTCGCGTGAGCTGAACACGGGGGACGACGAACTCGGCGGCGGGAAAGCCCGCCCAGGGCGGGGTGGGGCCGTGACCGGCGTGAAAGGAAAAGCCGCCGAAGGCCCGCGGACGGGCGGGCGCGGGGAGGTCGCCGCCGGACGCGAGCGCGGTATCGAGCGTCGAGAAGAGCCGACCGGCGTCCTCGCGGAGGGTCTCGAACCGGTCCGGTCCCCCCGCACGGAGCCGGACGGCCGCGCCGCCGCCGACGATCTCGAGCCCGTCGGGAGCGGCCCAGTATACCCGCGGGGGCGAACGACCGGCGAGAAACGAGCGATAGGAGAGGTCCGCTAGCTCACGGGCCCGGCTGACGAGGGTGGCGCCCTCGCCTTCGAGGGGCGCGACCACCGAGCCGTCACGGTGCGGGACGGTCATTACCCGTCCTCGGGGTCCCGGCCCCTTCAGCGTATCTATCCCCGAGGGACACCTCGTTTCCGGTGAAATACACCGGATTTCCGGTGAACGGCGGATCGGAAAACGGGACCGTCACTCCCCGTCGACGAGGACGTCCCGAACCACGGTCGGGTCCTCCAGAAGTCGGTGTCTCGTGTAACTGCCCTCGGCGCTCCCGCCGCTGTGGCGGGACTGTTCGATGATGTCGAGAAAGGCGTGTTCCTTCAGGAGGTCTCGGACCCGGCGCAACGAGAGGGTCTCCGCCCCTTCCTGCCTGCAGATCTCCTCGTAGACGTCGTAGATCGCGGTGGTGCGAAAGCCCTCGCTACCGGCGTCGTTCAGCGAGAGGATCGTCAGCGCGTGGAGCACGTACCGCGAGTGGGGGGTCGACCCCCGGATGAGTTCGCGAAACCGGTCGGTCTCGGCTCGCTTTCTGGCGTCGGTGACGAACCCCTCTCGAACCCGTTCCGCCCCGGTTGACTGGGCGATCTCGCCGGCGTATCTGAGGATGTCGATCGCCTTTCGGGCGTCGCCGTGTTCGCGCGCGGCCAGCGCCGCCGCCCGCGGGATCACGCCCCCGTCGAGGACGCCCTCGCGGAAGGCGTCGCGCCGGGCCTCCATGATCTCGCCGAGTTGGGAGGCGTCGTAGGGGGGAAAGACGAACTCGCGCTCGCAGAGGCTCGATTTGACGCGCTCGTCCATGCGGTCCTTGTACCGGATCTTGTTGCTGATCCCCACCACGCCGATCTTGCAGTCGGTGAGCTTTCCCGCCTCGCCCGCCCGGGATAGTTGCATGAGGATCGCGTCGTCCGCGAGTTTGTCGATCTCGTCGAGGATGATGAGGACGACGTCGTAGCTCGCGTCGAGGATGCGCCAGAGGCGCTTGTAGTAGGTCGCGGTGCTGATCCCCTTGTCGGGGACGTTGATCCCGGTCTCGTCGGCTCGGTTGAAGCTACTGGCGATCGTCTGGACCGCCTGCGTCTCGGTGGTGTCCTGTGCGCAGTCGACGTAGGCGAAGGCGGCGGTCACGCCCTCGCTCCTGGCGGCGTCGACGAGCCGTCCGGAGACGTGTTTCGCACACAGGGACTTCCCGGTGCCGGTCTTGCCGTAGATGAGGATGTTGCTCGGACTCTGTCCGAAGATCGCCGGGTTCACGGCGTTCGCGAGCAGCTTGATCTCCTCGTCTCGCCCGACGATCCGCCCCTCGTCGGGGAGGTGGTTGATCTCCAGAAGCTCCTTGTTGACGAAGATGGGGTCGTCGCGAATGAACAACTCGTCCGTCTCGACCATACACCCACACCACGTTTCCGGTGAAATAGCGCTTGCGTTTCGGCCGGGACACACACACCGGGTTTCCGGTGAAACGGGTCGGGAGAGGAGTGAGGTTCAGGCGAAACGGGGGTTCGCGCGGTCGACGGTGACGAACGGCGGGACGGGAGCAACCGGCCTCTGACGCCGAGATCGGCCGGCGCGTGGTCGGAAGCTGACGGCCAGGACGATGGAAAAGGGACGTCGGTCGGCCCCAACGGAAATGCCGACGGCTCTACCGGATCGACTGGACGCCAAGACGATCACTGATCGTCCTTGATTCCGTTCGACGAATCAGCCAATGGACTGTGACGTACATATGCTATATAAACATACGGAATCCTCCGTGGTCCGTTTCCGAGCAGCGGCCACCATCGAAGCACACCTACGGAGCTTCGCCCCCTCCCTCGGGCGGATTTCACCGGAAACCCGGTGTGTGTCTCGCCGTCACGCGCCGAGGAACGTAGCGGCGACACGAAGCGATGGCATCCACCCGAGAGTCGTCGTCTATATAATTGTATCGTTCGTCTAACTGTATCGTTCCTCGTTCCACGGATCGGCGGTGTTCGAGTAGCCGCGTTTCTCCCAGAACCCCCGCTCGGGTTCGACCAGAAACTCGACCCCGTCGACCCACTTCGCGCCCTTGTAGGCGTACTTGTGCGGCGTCACCACGCGGAGCGGCCCGCCGTGCTCCTCGGGGAGCGCCTCACCGCCGAACTCCCACGCGAACAACACCTCCTCGCGCATGCAGTCCGCGAGCGGGAGGTTCGTCGTGTAGCCGTCGAGAGCGGAGAACATGACGTGGACCACCTCGTCGCTCACGCCCGCCCGTTTTGCGAGCGTGGGGAAGGAAACGCCGGTGAACGTACAGTCGAACTTGCTCCACCCGGTCACGCAGTGAAAGTCCTGTTTCTGGGTCGTCCGCGGGAGGTCCCTGAACTCCTCCCACGAGAGAGCGAGGTCGTCCTCGACGGCACCCGTGACGGTGAACTCCCAGGAATCGGGATCGAACTCCGGAACCGATCCCTTCGAGAGGACGGGGAACGCCGAGGTCTCGCGTTGGCCGGGCGGCAGTCGATCCTCCCCGAACTCCCGATAGAGGTCGGTGACGTCGGTCGTCATACGAGGGGAGAGTCGGCGGGGACACGTATGCCTACCGGCGTCCTCTCGGATCGCAAACCGATGTTTTCCGATCCGGGGATTTCCTTTCGGGTTTCGAGATGATTTGTCCCGCCAGAGTTAAATACGCCTCTATCGAAGCCCCGACTGTTCCGATGCCGAAAGTAGAAATCACCGTCCCGGAGCACCTCGAAATGCAGATCGCACAGATGGTCGACCAGGGCGAGTTCGCGACCCGCGAGGAGGCGATCGAGGACCTGCTCTCAGCGGGACTGAAAGCCTACAAGACGAGCGGACCACAGATGGACGAGGAGCCCGCACTCGAGGACGACGGGATGATGGGGCACGACGACGAGTACGTCTTCTGAACTCGGCCGGAACCGCGACGGGATGCGCGGAAAACCGCCCATGGGACCGACTGACGCGGGAAATCCTTAACACGCCGACCGCCATACCGGTACCTAGAATGCACAAAGACGAACTCCTGGAACTGCACGATCAGATGGTCACCATCATGGAGTACTTCAAGCGCCAGGAGGGTGTCGACGAGGACCTCTTTACGCCCTACGACCAGCTCGACGTCGACCCCTCGCACGTCCACAAGTCCAAGAGCGAGCACAAACACGCCGTGTTCGTCCTCGGCAACGCGCTCGCGAACGCCATGAGCAACGACGAGTTCTCCAGCGCCGGCCGGATCGGCAAGCGCATGGCCGAACTCGCCGACGACGCCGAGCGGAAAATTTAATCTAGTATCTTGACTGTCGGAAGAATTATGTGTTAGTGCCGTCTCTCGGCGGGCATGCAACCGCGTACGGAGACCCACGTCGCCGGCTGGGAGCCCCGGTCGGCGGCCGACGGCTACGCCGGCCTTCGGGCGCTCGCCGAATCGGGGTTCTCGGGCGCGATCACCGCGTCGGGGGCCGCCCTGTTCATGCTCAACGGGCGCGCGATCGGCCTCGCCGACGGATCCATCGACTCTTTCGAGGCCGCCCCGCTGACCGCCCGCAGCGCGCCACATCCCGCCCTCTCCCTGCTCTTCTCGATGCGGGAACGGGGAAGCGAGACGCGCGCGACCTACTACACGAACGACACGCCGATAAGCGAGACGCGCGAGACCCTCGAATCCGGTGGTTTCACCGGCTACGTCGAACTCTCGGAGAACGTCCTCAGCGGCGATTACTTCGTCGTCTACCACCGGGGTCGCTCGATGAGCGTCGGATTCGTCGGCTCGGCCGACCGACTCATCACGGACGAGGAGGCCGAGTCGCGCCTCGCCGACGAGGTGGGGATCTACACGGTCGAGGCCGTCGACGTCACCGAGATCGAAATCCCCGAGCCGACGGCCGACACGGGAGGGGCGACCGGTCCCGTCGAAACGGCTCCGACGAGCGAGACGAACGAGACGACCGAAACGACGGACGCAGACGCCACCGAAATCGACGCGGCCGAGACCGGCGAGAGCGCGCCAGGCGAACCGGAACCCACCTCAATCCCCGAATCAGCATCGGCCGAGGACGGCACCGTACCGGACGAGTTCGCGGACGACTCGCCGGACGCCGGGCCGCCCGATTCGGCCGTATCCGCTGACCCGCTCGAATCCGCTGCGTCCGCCGATGCCGACCGCAGGCCGACCGATTCGGAGGGGGGTTCCGAAATCGTGACGTCCGACGACCGGCCATCGGCGTCGAGCGCTTCGTCGACGGCTGACCGAGCGGCCGGGCCGACCGACCCCCGGGATCGCTGGGGGTCGGTGATCGACGATCCGGTCGAGGACCGGATCGCCGCCGAACGGCAGTGGCGCGAGACCACCCGGATCCCGTCGCTCGACCCCGAACGAAGCGCGCTCTCGACCGGCGGAGCCGCCGCCGCGGACGCGGCGACCGAGACGACGCCCGAACCGAGCGAGGAGGTCCTCTCGCGGGCGCTCGACGCGCTCGAATCGGAGCGGGAGGCCCGCGAGGCCGCGGAACGCACAGTTACGGAGCTCCGCGAGGACGTCGAACGGCTCGAAGAGCGCCTCGCCGCCGAAGAGCGCGCGTCGACGGCCGAGACCGAACCGGAACCGACGCCGGGGCGGTCGCTGGACCCGGAGACGGCCCTCTCGGGAACCAACCTCTTCGTCCGCTACGTCTCGAAGGGGGCCGCAACCCTCGAAACCGCCCACGCGGGCGAGGCCGATCGCGAGAGCCTCGCGGGGAACCTCCGGCTCGAACGGCGCACCGAGTTCGAGTCCGAGAACGCGGCGGTCGACGGGGAGCCGTTCGAGGCGTTTCTGGACGACCGCCTCGAACACCGGTTCGCCGAGTGGATCGTCGGCGAGTTGCCGTTCGAACTCGCCGAGACGGGTCACGCCAGCTCGCTCGGCGCGCTCTACGACGCGCTACCCGCGATCGACCGGATCGAGTTCCACGGGACGATCGAGGCCGAGGAGGGATCGAGACGGTTCGACGTGATCTGTCGAGACCGCATGGGCGAGGCGCTGTTCGTCGTCGACTGTGTCGAGACGCGCACGGCGACGACCGAGGATCGGGTGGCCGCGCTCGTCGAGGGCGCGACCGACACGAAGGCGGTCGCGCCCGACCTCGCGGGCGCGATGCTCGTGACGACGAGCTACTTCGATCCCGGGGCGCTCTCGACGGCCGCGGAGGCGACGCGCTCGGGCCTCCTCGGTGGCGGCTCGCGCGAGAGCTACGTGACGATCTCGCGGCGGACGGGCTATCACCTCTGCCTGGTCGAGATGCACGACGGGACGTTTCACGTCACCGTTCCAGAACTCTAGCTTTCGACTTCGGCGACGCCGTCGATCTTCATTCCTTCGAGCGTCTCGATCGTCTCGTCGAGTTTGCCGTCGAGTTCGGAGACGAACTCCTCGGTTCGCTCGGTCGTGATCGCACCCTGGCTGGAGGGCTCGATGAGGTTCTCCTCCTCGAGGACGCGAAGCGAGTAGCGAACCTTGTGGTGCGGGTAGCCGGTCTCGTTCGACATCTTCACGATCCCGATCGGTTCGTTCTCGATGACCATCTTCAGGACCTGAAGGTGTCGTTCCAGCATATCGACTTCTTTCTCAAGCCGGTCTATCATGGCATTTGTTAACTTGTCGTTCGTGCTTTTAAAAGTTGCTGTCCACAACGGGACTGCCGAGAGCGTTCGAACGGTTGTCGTGGGATGGATTAACAGTTGCGATCGGTTCGGACGGACCGTAATCGGTATGGCGATCGGTCGGAAACCCCCCGCTATGACCGTAACGATCGTGGGTGCCCAGTTGGGCGACGAGGGGAAGGGCGGCGTCGTCGACATCTACGGCGAGGACGTCGACGTCGTCGCGCGGTATCAGGGCGGCGACAACGCCGGCCACACCGTCGTGTTCGGCGAGGACGAGTACAAGCTCTCGCTGGTCCCCAGCGGGGCGATCCGCGGGAAGGTCGGCGTGCTCGGCAACGGCTGTGTCGTCAATCCCGAGACGCTCTTCTCGGAGATCGACGCGCTCCGCGAGCGCGGACTCGATCCACGGGTGAAAGTCGCCGAACGCGCCCACGTCATCCTGCCGTACCACCGCGTCCTCGACGGGATCGAGGAGAAGGCGAAGGAGGACTCGGAACTCGACGCCGGTACCACCGGTAGGGGCATCGGCCCGACCTACGAGGACAAGATCGGTCGCCGGGGGATCCGGATCGGCGACCTGCTCGATCCGGATTCGCTCAGGTCGAAACTCGAGTACGTCGTCCCCCAGAAGCGCGCGCTCGCCGAGGACGTCTTCGGGGTCTCCGCGAGCGGAGGCTCGTCGGGAGGGAGTTCCGACGGCGTCAGCACCGACGAGGCGTTCGACATCTCCAGCCTCTACGAGCAGTACCGCCGATACGGCGAACGACTCGCCGAGGAGGAGATGACCGTCAACGCCGGGGCGTACCTCACCGAGCGGATCGAGGCCGACGAAAACGTGATGTTCGAGGGCGCGCAGGGCACCTCCATCGACATCGACCACGGGATCTTCCCGTACGTCACCTCCTCGAACCCCACCGCGGGCTACGCCGCGACCGGAACCGGCGTCGGCCCGACCACGGTCGGGCGGGGCGAGGTGGTGGGGATCGTCAAGGCGTACCTCTCGCGGGTCGGCACCGGGCCGCTTCCGACCGAACTGGTCGACGACGACGAGGAGGAACTCGCCGACGAGATCAGGGAGAAGGGCGGGGAGTTCGGCACCGTCACGGGCCGGCCACGGCGGATCGGCTGGCTCGACATGCCAATGCTGCGTCACGCCGCCCAGGTGAACGGCTTCACCGGGTTGGCGATCAACCACATCGACGTGCTCGCCGGCCTGGGCGACCTGCAGGTGGGCCACGCCTACGAACTCGACGGCGAGGAGATCGAGACGATGCCGACCACCACCGAACGGTGGGGCGAGTGCGAACCGGTCCTCCGGGGGTTCGACGGCTGGTCCGAACCCGACTGGGCCGACGTCGCCAGCGAGGGCTACGACGCCATCCCCGAGAACGCCCGGACCTATCTCGAGTACATCAGCGACGAACTCGACACGCCCATCTACGCCGTCGGCGTCGGTCCCGGCCGCGAACAGACGGTCGTTGTCGAGAGCCCGTTCTGATCGGTGATCGGTTCGGCTATCGGTCCTCGCTGCCCAGCCGCCAGAGCGCGCGGTAGAGCGTCCAGCAGTCCGCATCGTGCTCGTCGGCGACCGCTCGACACGTATCGAGAAACCTGCGGTACTCCTCAACCGAGAGCGAGTCGGGGTACGGGTCATCGAGTTCGCCGGCCTCCCAGAGGGCGTCCCACGTCCGGCGGTCGACGGCCACGTACCGTTCGGGATCGATGAACTGGAGGAACGCGCTCGCGACGGACAGGTCGACGCCTCGCAGTTCGGTCAGGTGCTCGATCCGCACGTCGAGCGCGTCGGCGTTCGCGGCGTCGACGACGGCCTCCCGGACCGCCGCGCGGTCGTTCTCCCCGAACCGGGCCTCGCCCTCGCGGTGTTCACGGTCGGGGTACGCACCGAGAAAGCGCCTGTAGTGCCACTGGACGACCCACTCGGCGTCGCGAAACCCGAACTCGCCGTCGACGAACGCCGCCGGATACGTCTCGATCGCCTCCTGTTCGACCGGGTAGAGCGGTTCCTCCTCTGCGTACTCCTCCGCCTTCTCCTCGATCGTCGAGCGTGTGAGCGTCATGCCCTCGGTTTCGATGGGAGACACCCTCAACGTTCGCCTCTGACCGAGGCCCGCGCTGTCGGCAGTGACCGTCCATCGACGGTTGTCGACACGCGGTCTCCACCGAAGTAACCGGACCACGGTACATATCAGCCGACGGGACACGCGCAGGCGTTAAGTGGATGGTACGCGTTTACACGGCCAGATGGTCGAACACCGAGGGAGGAAGGACGATGGCGACTGAGGAGTCAGAACCGGTCAAGACGATCTGTCCGTACTGCGGCGTGGGCTGTGGGATCCAGGTAAAGCCGGGCGAGGAGCCCGGCGACGTACAGTTCATGCCGTGGGGCGAAGCACCGGTCAACGAGGGAAAGATCTGTATCAAGGGCGGCGCGGCGACACAGGTCGTGGACCACGAGGACCGGCTCACCGACCCGCTGATCAAGGAGGACGGCGAGTTCCGAGAGGCGACGTGGGAGGAGGCCTACGGCCGGATCGTCGAGGAGCTCGAACGCATCCGTGAGGAGTACGGCCCCGACGCGATGGGCTTCTACGGATCGTCGAAGACGATGAACGAGGAGAACTACCTCCTCCAGAAGCTCGCCCGACGGTACGGCACGAACAACGTCGACAACTGCACGCGGATGTGTCACGCCTCGACCGTCTGGGCGCTGCGGACGAGCCTCGGCGCGGGCGCAATGACCAACAGCATGCAGGACCTCCGCGAGGAGGCCGACGTCTTCTGGATCCACGGGGCCAACCCCGGCGAACAGCACCCGATCGCCAACAGCGTTTACTTCCGGCAGGCGGTGCTCGAGGGCGCGACGGTCATCCAGGTCGACCCGCACGCCAACAAGACGACGCGGTCGTTCAAGATCGACGAGACCGACCGCCACATGCACCTCCAGGTCAAGCCGGGCACGGACATCCCGCTCCTCAACGTCGTCATCAAGACGATCCTCGAAAAGCACGAGGAGAACCCCGAGGAGGGGTGGATCGACGAGGAGTTCATCGAGGAGCGCACCGAGGGCTTCGAGCACCTGAAAGAGACCCTCGAAGGCTTCGATAAGGAGGCCGCCGCCGAGGAGTGTGGCGTTCCACTCGAGGACATCGAACTCGCCGCCGAGAAGTACGCCAGCGCCGACAGCGCCGCCATCTTCACGGGGATGGGGATGAGCCAGCACGCCTGCGGCGTCGACAACGTCCAGAACGAGATCAACCTCGCGTTGATCACCGGCAACCTCGGTCGGCCCGGCACCGGCGTCAACCCCCTTCGCGGCCAGAACAACGTCCAGGGGACCTGCGACGTCGGCGCGATGCCGAACGTCCTGCCCGGCTACCAGCTGGTCGACGACGACGAAGCCAGGGAGAGCGTCGAGGAGGTCTGGGGCTTCGAGATCCCAGCGGAACCGGGGCTGACGAACGTCGAGATCTCCCACGAGTTCGGCGAGTCGGTCAAGGGGCTGTACGTCATGGGCGAGAACCCCGTGATGAGCGAGCCCGACGCGAACCGGGTCGCCGAACGGATCCAGGAACTGGAGTTCATGGTCGCCCAGGACATCTTCATGACCGAAACCGCCAAATACGCCGACGTGATCCTGCCGGCGACGACGTGGGCCGAACGCGGCGGCACGGTCACCAACACCGATAGGAGAGTCCAGCGGATGCGGCCAGTGGCGAAAGTCCACGAGAACACGAAACACGACCTCGAGATCGTCTCCGAGATCGGAACCCGGCTCTTCGACGACGGCTTCGACTTCTCGGACCCGGAGGAGGTCTTCGAGGAGCTTCGGCAGGTGTGTCCGAGCTACCACGGCATGACCTACGACGCGCTCGGCGAGGAGGGGATCCAGTGGCCCTGCTACGAGGAGGGCGACGAGGGCGACCAGTACCTCTACGAGGAGCGCTTCGACACCGAGAGCGGACTCGGCCACATCGAGGGGGTCCGGCACACCCCGCCGGCGGAGGTCCCCGACGAGGAGTACCCGCTCGTGCTCACCACCGCCCGGCTCGAGGAGCACTACAACACGGGGACGATGAGCCGGCGGTCGCCGACGCTGAACCGCCAGCACCCCGAGAACTTCGTCGACGTCCACCCGAACGACGCCGAGCGCTACGGCATCGAGGACGGCGAGCAGGTGACGATCCGTTCGCGACGCGGCGAGATCACCGTCGAGGCGCAGGTCACCGAGGACACCAAGGAGGGCGTGATCTGGACGACGCCGCACTTCGCTGCCGCTTCGGCGAACCGGCTCACGAACGACGTGCTCGACGAACGGGCGAAGATCCCCGAGTACAAGGCGGCCGCGGCGGAGATCGAGGTCGGCATCGAACCCGCCGATGGCGCTCCGGCGGACGACTGAAGGCTCGGCTTCCCATCTCCGGTTTCCGACCCCCGACAGCTATGTCCCTCGGGGGTCGGCTATCGGTATGAACGTCTACCGTGCGCGCGAGGGGCTCCGCCACGCGTTTCGAGACGTCCTGAACTTCTATTATCCCGACTGCATCGACGTTCGGACTGGTGGCTACGCCGCCCAGATCGACGAACGCGACGGGAGCGTCTACGACCCTCGCTCGAAACACCTCGTCGCGACCGCCCGCGCGATCAACAACTTTTCCTTGGGCGTGCTCGCGGACGGTCCCGAGTGGTGTCGCCCGTCCGCCGAACACGGCCTGCGATTCCTTTCCACCGTTCACTGGGACGGCGAACAGGAAGGCTACGACTGGCTGCTCGACGGGCGCGACCCCGTGGATCGAACGCGCTACTGCTACGGCCACGCCTTCGCGTTGCTCGCGGGCGCGCGGGCACACCAGGCGGGGATTTCCGGCGGACGAGAGGAACTCGACAGGGCGTTTTCCGTCCTCGAGGAGCGCTTCTTCGAACCCGAACACCGGCTGTACGCGGATCGCGCCTCGGCGGACTGGTCGGAACTCTCGCCCTACCGGGGCGCGAACGCGAACATGCACGCCCTCGAGGCGCTGCTCGCGGCGGGCGAGGCCACGGGGGAGGAGCGCTTCTTCGAGCGGGCGTACGACGTCGCCGAGCGGTTCGCCCGCGCGCTCGCGAGTGAGACCGGCGGCCTGCTGTGGGAGCACTACTCCGAGTCGTGGGAGCACGACCTCTCGCACAACGCCGACGAACCGGACCACCAGTTCCGCCCGCCGGGCTACCAGCCGAGTCATCACGCCGAGTGGGCGAAACTGCTCTGCCTGCTCGCCGAGTACCGCGATGAGGAGTGGCTCCTCACGCGCGCGATGGAACTGTTCGACGCCGCGATCCACCTCGGCTGGGACGAGGAGCACGAGGGGCTCTACTACACGGTCGAAGAGTCGGGAGAGCCGATCGTCGACGGGAAGTACGGCTGGGCGCACGCCGAGGCGATCGGCGCGAGCGCGCTGTTGAGCCGGCATGACCCGTCGTACCTCCGGTGGTACGACCGGCTCTGGGAGTATTCCACAACCCATCTGATCAACCCCCGGTACGGCAACTGGTACGAGCGGGTCACGCGCGAGGGCGAGCGTCCGGAACCGGACCACGGGCCCGAAGTCGAACCGGGCTACCACCCGCTGACGAACTGCTGGCTGGCGCTCGAGGCCCTCGACCGCGATCCGAGCGCGTTCTGTTCCCGGGAGTGAGCGACCACAACCGGTATCGGACCGAACCGAGTACCCCGGGTATGGACCTCACGGAGGCGCTCCCGACGGAGGGTGTCACCTGCGTCGTCGGGGCCGGCGGGAAGAAGACGACGCTGTACGCGCTCGCGAACGCGCTCGATCGGGCGGTCGTCACCGCGACGGTGAGAATCCCGATCTTCGATCCCCATGTGGCTCGCGTCGTCGTCACCGGCGACCCCGCGGGCGCGATCGAGCGAAATGCCGAGTGGCCCCTCGGCGTCGTTCCCGAGCGCGAGGGCGACGACCGCTATCGGGGCTACGACCCCGAGGTGCTCGACGGCCTCGCGGAGCGGACCGACGTCCCGCTGTTCGTCAAGGCCGACGGCGCGCGCATGCGCGAGTTCAAGGCACCCGGTGACCGGGAGCCACAGGTACCGGAGAGAGCCGACGCGGTGCTCCCGATCGCGAGCGTCCACGCCGTCGGCAAGCACCTCACGGAGGGTGTCGTCCACCGGCCCGAACGCGTCGCCGCCATCGCGGGGATCGACCTCGGCGAGGAGATCACCACTGATACCGTGGCGGCGGTACTCGCCAGCCCCGAGGGCGGGCTGAAGGACGTTCCCGCCGACGCGACCGCGATCCCGCTGTTGAACAAGGTGGACGACCGCGAGGACGAGGCGGTCGCCCGCGAGATCGCCCGCTCGATTCACGAGCGGGCCGACGTCGAGCGGGTGGTGCTCGCGCGGATGGCCGAGAGCGAGGTCGTGGACGTCATCTGAACCGCGCCACCGCCCGCTCGAACTCCTCGCGGGTGTTCAGGTTCTCGAAGGTGTCGAGCGAGGCGTGTTCCCGCACCTCTTCCTCCTCGATCACGACGTACTCCAAGTACTCCAGCGGCGCGATCACCTTTCGCTCGCCCGCCGCGAGCGCCCGCTCGCAGGCGGCGGCCATCGACTCGGCCCGGTAGACTGCGTGCGTCGTCTGGAACCATCCGTCGCCCACCCGGGGCACGGCGGCCTCGTATCCCTCGGCGCGCGAGAGGAGGTAGGAGACGAGCGCGGGCTCGACGAAGGGCATGTCGCAGGCCGCGACGAAGGCGTACTCGCTTGCCGTGGCCCGGAGGCCGGTCATGATCCCCGCCATCGGGCCCTCGTCGGGGGCGGGGTCCTCGGCGATCGTCACGGGGTTCGGGTAGCCATCGAAGGCCGACTCGATGGCCCTGGTCTGATCGGCCCGGCAGTTCACGACCAATCGATCGGTCACGCCTTCGAGGCGGTCGCCGACCCGGCGGATCATCGGCGTGCCGGCGAGGTCGGCGGTCGCCTTGTCCTCGTCGCCGAACCGGGTCGATCGACCGCCCGCGAGGACGACGCCATCCGGCATACACGGGAGTTCTCGCGCAGCGACATAGTTCGCTCGGCGCGAACCCGTCATACTTTTCCCACCCGCAACCGTCGGTCGAGCCATGTACGCCGCAGGTGAGGGTCGATGAAGGAGTCGTTGATGGAGATCGTCTGCTGTCCGATCGACAAGGCGGATCTCGAACTCGACGTCGAGGAGCGCGACGGCGAGGAGATCGTCTCGGGAACGCTGACTTGTACGGAGTGTGGCGAGGTCTACCCGATCGAGGACGGCATCCCGAACCTCCTGCCGCCGGACATGCGCGAGGACGCGACGGCGTAGAGAACCGTGGTCCGGACGCTGCCCGTCGACATCAACCGCCGGTCGGTCCACTCGATCGAGCCCCAACTCCGGGAGTTCGAGACCAGCGAGAGCTTCGCGATCGAACTCACGAACCACGGCTCGGCGACCCACGTCCACCTCAACGTCGACGACGGCCTCGCCGAGGCGATCTCGCTCGACGGCGGCAACCACTTCGTCGAGGCCGGGCGAACCCGCCGGATCGAGGCCACGGTCGACCAGCGGAGCCGCCCGGTCAGCGGTCGCCTGAAGATCGTCACCGGCTACGGTGCCGAGACGGCGGTGATCGACGTCTCGTTGATCCCGCCCGAAGAGCCCCCGGAGAAGGTTCCCATCGAGGTCGACGAGCGCCTCGCGAAGCCACAGCCGCGCCCGCGGGACCAGCCCTCCCGCGAGTCCGAACCCGCCGTTCCCGTGCGGGCGATCGCCGCGGGCGCGCTGGTCGTTCTGGCCCTCCTGTTCGTCGTCGTCGGCGCGCTGATCGCGGGCAATCCAGCGGTCATCCTCGGCGTCGGGATCGTCCTCGTGGCGATCGCCGGCGCGGCCGCGCTCCTCTATCGCTCCTGATCCTCGGGATACGTCGGCGTTCCCGACAGCCCTTCCTCGGTCATCCGCCGAGCCCGGAGGTACCGCGCCCGATACCGGTTGGCCCCCTCGTTTAAGTCGGCCTCGCGGACCTCTTCGACCCGACCCTCGGCGACCGCGTCGACGATCCCCTCGACCTGCTCCTTCTCAGTGGGCGTCAACTCGAACTCGTAGGCCCGGGTCTCCTCGCGGCCGAGCGTGACGAACTTCCGGGCAGCGGTGATGAACAGCGAACACGGCTCCCGACAGGGGAACTCACCCGATCCTCGATCCACGTCGAGTTCGGTCTCCTCGTCCTCGTCCCACATGCGTCGCTTGAGACACTGCGAGTCGACACAGCACGCCTCGGCGGCGGCTTCGAGTTCCTCGACGGAGAGTTGGGACACGATCTCGTAGATGCCCGACTGGCGTTCGGCCGTCTCGCGAAAGTGGGTCACGTCCAGTTCGCCCTGACGCTCGCGGTGCCAGTTCGCGACCGTCGCGGGGTAGACGAAGTCGACCGCTCGAACGAGGTCCTCGCCACTGAGATCGGGGAACTCCCACCCCGTCGGAAGGGTCGGGGCGGTCGAGAGCGGTCGGTACCGCCCCCGGTCGTCGTGTTTGACGAGTTCGCGGGCGTCTAGCGGGTCGTCGTAGGGCTCCAGTCCCGACTCCTCGGCGTTCTCGACGTGCCGGAGCGCGTATCGGCGTTTGCCGTCTTCGCCCAGTTCGGCGGTGATCAGCAACTGGCCCCAGGTGCGAGAGACGCCCGTCGAGAGCGCCTCGTAGCGCTCGCTCACGTCGCGCTCGTCGGCGCGTTCGACCCACCGCAGGAAGTCGTAGCGCGCGCCCCCGGCACCGACGACGCGGGTCCAGTAGTACCAGTTCGAGACGAACCACGGGTTCTCGCCCGCGACCTCCCGGAGCCCCGGCTCGTCGACCTCGTGGGAATCACCGGCGATCGAGACGGTGTACGGCCCCTCCCCCGAGACGGAGAGGTCGTCGAACTCGACGCCTTCGGGGGCGCTCGCGACCAGCGCGTCGAGTTGTGGCGCGTTCATCAGTCGCCCGCCACCCCCGCGTCCCCGGCGCGAATCCGCTCGATCGATTCGCCGACGTCGGCGCCGGCCTCCGCGGCGCGTTCGAGGACGACGTCGGCCATCAGCGCCTCGGTGCCGACCGCCCCCGAGTACCAGATCCGGTGGCCGTCGACTTCCGTGGGAACCTCGTACCCCTCGCGGTAGTCGTCGGTCAGCCCCATGTCCTCGGGGATGTCCTCCCGTGTGTGAAAGCCGTCGGCGATAAAGAGGGGAACCACGACGATATTCGTACTTTCGAAGTGCTCGGTCACGTCGTCGACCTCGGGTTCCTCGTCCATGAACAGCGCCCGCACCTCGTCGAATCGTCCCGCCTCGCGGAGCCGTTCGGCGTGATACTCGATCGCCTTCGCCGAGTTCGCGTTTCGCTCGGTGCCGTGGCCGACGACGGCGAGGCCGAACCCCTCCCCGACCTCGGGGTCGCCGGTGACGGTCTCGGCGCGACGGACGATCACGTCGCTCATCGCGTCGTGGGTGCCGACCGGCCCGCAGTAGTGGACCGCCTTCTCGACGTCGCTCGCCCGGAGGGTGGCGTGGGTCGCGCTGACGCCGTCGGGCGAGTCCCACGCCGAGGCGTCCCATCCCTCCAGTCTGAGTTCGCGGGGGATCACCCGCTCGGTGAAGTAGCCCTCGCTGATGAACAGCGGGACGACGTAGACCTCGTCGCTCTCGAGGGTCCGGAGCACCTCACGGAACGAGGGCTCCTCCTTCCAGAAGGCCTCGCGGACCTCGTCGAAGACCCCCGTCTCGCGGATCGTATCGGCGTGCGAGAACGTCGGGGCCGAGGAGCCGGGATTCAGATGCGACCCGTGGCCGACGATGACGAGCGCCTGCATACCCCCGCTAGCGACGGCGCGGCCATAGGGCTTACTGTCGGCCGGAATCCCGACCCGCTACCGCTCGCGCAGGTCGCGAAAGATCCCCTGTACCAGCCGTCGGTCGCCCAGTTCGAGGGAGGCGGCGCTGATCTCGACGGGGATCTCGTGGCCGTCGGCGTGGACGACGCTGAGTTCGCGCTTGTCGTGTATCACCCCGCTCGATCCGGCGTGTTCCGCGAAGACCCGTTCGTAGTACTCGCGGTCGTCGGACGGGTGGAGGTCGGTCTGGTGGAGCCCTCGAAGCTCCTCGCGCGGGCGGCCGAACAGTTCCTCGGCGGCGTGATTCACCTCTAGGAGGGTGCCTGTCTCGGCGTCGACGACGAGGATCGCGTCGGGCGCCGTTTCGAGGAGCTTCTCGTACCCCTCGCGGGTCGCGGCCAGCGACTGCTCGACGCGCCGTTGCTCGACCGCCCCGCGGACGCGGTTCGCGAGCAGTTCGAACCCTTCGAGCCCGCCCCCCTTCGAGACGTAGTCCGTCACCCCCGCCGAGATGGCCTCGCTCGCGACCTCCTCGCTGCCCTGTCCGGTGAAGAGGACGAACGGCAGGTCGGGATGGCTCGAACGGACGCGTTTGAGCAGTTCGATGCCCGTGAGCCGGGGCATCTGGTGATCGCTGACGACGCACTCGACGTCCTCGTCGGCGATCAGGTCGAGCACCGACGTCGGATCCGTCGTCTGTTCGATCCGGAGGCCGGGATCGATCTCCGAGAGCGACGTCTCCGTCAGGCGCAAGAACGCCTCGTCGTCGTCGACGTGTACCACGCGGATCGGCCCCTCCTCCGGACGCACCGACTTCATCTCCATACGATGCACGCTTCTACGCAATAGATGTTTATATATACGAGGTTGAATCAGCCCGGATCGGTTCGAACACGACGGTGACGACGACCCGTCGGCGTCCCTCCCGGAAGCCGCCGTCCCCGATCGAGGTCCCCGCCCGTGAACGCCACCGTCTCGTCCACGTCGGGGGCCGGCAACCGGTCCGCTCGCCGACTCCGAGGCTCCCATTCGACTGTCAATCGGTCGATTAGATGACGATACCGTCCGGATCAGGGGGCGTGACCGACGGGTTGAAAGGCGCGCCCGGCGATGGATCGGGTAATGCTGTCCGTGACGAACACGCTCTCGGGCGAGCGCGAGGAGTTTCGACCGACCGGCGACGAGGTGTTGGTGTACGTCTGTGGGCTGACCGTCTCGGACGACGCACACCTCGGCCACGCCCGGGTGTGGGTCCACGCCGACGTAATGTGTCGCTGGCTCGAACACGAGGGCCACCCGGTTCGCCACGTCGAGAACTTCACAGACGTCAACGAGAAGATCGCCGCCCGGATCGGCGAGGACGACCTCGGCGAGAGCGAACGCGAGGTGGCGCGTCGCTTCATCGAGCGGACGATCGCCGACATGCGCGGGCTGAACCTGCAGCGCGCGACGGTCTACCCCCGAGTCTCGGAACACATCCCGGAGATCATCGAACTGGTCGAGCGCCTGATCGAGTCGGGCCACGCCTACGAGGCCGACGGCTCGGTCTACTTCGACGTCACCACGTTCGAGAAGTACGGGAAACTCTCGAACCAGCGCGTCGAGGACCTCGAAGCCCAGGGCGACCCCGAGGAGCGAAGTGAGAAGCGCCACCCCGCGGACTTCGCGCTCTGGAAGGCGGGCGGGGTCTCCCCCGAGGCGATCCGCGAACACGAGAAAACCGAACACGACCACCCGCCCGGGGGCGAGACGTGGGACTCGCCGTGGGGCGAGGGACGTCCCGGCTGGCACATCGAGTGTTCGGCGATGGCGATGACCCACCTCGACGAGACCATCGACGTCCACGTCGGCGGCCACGACCTCGTGTTCCCCCACCACGAAAACGAGATCGCCCAGAGCGAGGCCGCCACCGGCCAGCGCTTCGCCGAGTACTGGCTCCACACGGGCCTCCTCGAGACCGAGGGCGAGAAGATGAGTTCGAGCCTCGGCAACTTCTTCACCGTCTCGGCGGCGCTCGAGGAGTTCGGTCCCGACGTGCTGCGCTCGTTTTACCTCTCGACGGAGTACGGCTCGAACCAGACGTTCTCCGAGGGGGCGATGGTCGAGGCGAGAGAGCGGTTCGAGCGCCTCGAACGCGCCTACGAACGCGCGACCGAGGCGGTAGACGGCCCCGACGCGCGGACGAAAGTCGAGGACGACGACCTCCGGGTGGCCGTCGAGGAGGCCCGCGAGGGGTTCGCGCGGGCGATGAACGACGACTTCGGGGTGCGCGAGGCGATGACCGCCCTCCTCTCGCTCGCGGGCGCGGTCAACCGACACGTCGACAGCCACGGGGAGTACGACTACCGGGGGCTTCGCCGGGCCATCGAGGCGTTCGAGGAACTCGGCGGCGGCGTCTTCGGTTTCTCGTTCGGCCCCGAACGAGAGGGGGAGGTCGGCCTCGCGGAGGACCTCGTCGACCTCGTCCTGCGCGTACGCGAGGAGGAACGCGAGGCGGGCAACTACGAGCGGGCCGACCGACTCCGGGACGACCTCGCCGCCCTCGGCATCGATATCGAGGACGAGGGGGACGAGACGACCTACCGGTTGTAGGAAGATACGACACTAGACATTTATTTTATCTGAAGTATTAGGAAGGGTATGAATTTCACGCGGCGGGCGTTCGGAGCGGGACTGATCGCGGGGCTGAGCGCGGCGAGCGGCTGTCTCGGGTTCGTTCGCGGCGACGACTCGCTGGCGTTCGAGGCGGTCGGCGCGCGCCCGAGCGACGAGGCGCTCGCACGGACGGGGTATCGACACGCGCGTACCGAAGTCGAGCCGCTCTCCGAGACGATCGAGATCGCCGGCGAGACCCGCGAGGTCGAACTGGAGAACGTCGTGGTCGAGTGTGATAGGGGCGTCGATCTGGGGGTGCTCGGGACGCTCCGGGCGGCGACGTTCGTCGCCTTCTCGACGCCGAAGTTCGAGGTGCTCGGCCGGTCGTTCCACCCCGGAGAGCGCGTGGGTCCGCGGCGGATCGCGACCGAACTCGGTTCGAACTACGACGAGTTCTCGATCGGCGAGGAGGTCGAGGAGTGGGAACTCACGGTCTTCGGCGAGGAGGTCGACGTCTCGACGTTCGAGGGGCGGGCGGCGATGAACGGGATTGACCTCGACGTCCACGTCCACCTCGGGATCGCCACCAACGACGACGACCTCGTCATCTTCGTCGGGGCACACCCGCGTCAACTCGAAGGCGAACGCGAGAGCATCGCAACCCTCGCCGAATCGCTCGTCCCGATCGAGTGACCCCACGGCCACGGCGTTTATATCTCGCGGAGTACAACCCGACGACAGCGATGGCGACCACACGGCGCGGTTTCTGCTCGCTCGTCGCGCTCGGTCTCGCCGGCAGCACCGGCTGTCTCGACGTCATCGGCGGCGGGCCTGCCCGGTTCGTCGCCCCGCCCGCGCCGGTGGCGGACGACGTTCTCGACGAGACCGGATACGAACTCGCCGACACGACGGAGACCGAGGAGACCCGCACGTTCGAGGTGGCGGGACTGAGCCGCGAGGTCGAGGTCGTCAATCGGATCTCCGAGTACCAGAGGTCGATCGACGTGGGACCGCTCGGCGAGGTGCGGGGCGCCGTCTTCGCGACGCTCTGCACGCCCGCCGTCTCGGTGCTCGGTCGAACCTTCAATCCCGTCGAGGACATGGACAACCGCGAGATCGCAGCGGAGGTCCAGTCCCAGTACGAGCGACTCTCGATCGGATCCGAGATCGACCGCCGAACGGTCCAAGTGCTCGGTGAGCGCGTCGACCTCTCGAAGTTCGAGGGCGAGGCGACGTTCATGGGTACCGGGATCGACGTGTTCGTCCACACCGCGCTCGCGGAGGGCGACGACGAGTTCGTCGTCGTCGTCGGGATCTACCCCCGACTCCTCTCCGGCGAGGAGGGGAGGATCGTCGCGCTCTCGGAGGGCGTGACGATCGAGGAGTGATGCGACCCCTATGAGGGTCGGTGACGGAGCGTCCGTCCTCGGGATCGGTCCCCGACCGGCGGTTGTGACGATAGAGGGTACCCTCGCCGGATACGTGATACGCGTCGAGGAGGGCGAGCACGAACGGACGTGAGAAGTACGGCGGGTCGACGACCGCGGATAACCCGTTTGACCGAAACCCCGCCCGGTCGGGCGGGGGGCATCGAGTATCACTATCCGTCCGTGCGCTGGCGCGTGCCAGCATTCGGTGGTACAGTCGGGTCCGATATACCTATGCAGGTGATAACGGGTGTATCCGTGCCCGAAAGCGGGCGACGAGAGTGTCGCACCCGCGCAGAGAGAAACCGCAGTGCCAGAGCGCCCCTGAACGTCGACCGTCAATCGATGTGTGTGACCTCTGGCATTACAACCCGCAACGTCCAGCCCCATAGTAGTTTCCCCAAAATCCCCTCGGGAATCAACGAGATTCCCCGCCGATCCCGGCCGGTCGAACGGGTTTCGGGGAGGAGGGGACAGCACCGCTCGGAATCGACGTGGATTCGACCGGAGACGGGGCGATACCCGTCCGAGAAGCGGGGAAACGAAACACGAACGCACGACCCGAGCCGTACGGTCGGCCGTGCGGGCTGTCGTCCGAATCGGACAGCCCCACGCGCGGTACGCCGGACACTACACCGGCCTACGCGATTCGAGAGTGGACTTCATCGCCCATAGCTACGGGGGTGCTAATCCCGGTCGGGCGCGGGGTGAAAGCCATCCCGTTCGGATCGATATCACGGATTCATTAGCTCTCGACCGAAACCACCACCGGTGTGAAGGTGCAAGCGATACGGTCCGTCCGGTCGAATCCGATCCATCGACGGTGGGTGCTGTGGGGGATCCTGGCCCTCGCGTTTCTCCTGGTGAACGTCTACCGACTCTCGACGGCGGTCATCTCGGGCGAGTTGATGGACGCACTCGGAACCACGGGCGCCCAGCTAGGCACGTTACACGCGATATTCTTCCTCGTCTACGCGGTGATGCAGATCCCGACCGGGATCCTCGTCGACCGTGTCGGTCCGAGACTCACCGCCGCAGGTGGTGCGGTGGTGATGAACCTCGGCGCGGTTTGGTTCGCGCTCGCGACCACGTACGGCTCCGCGCTCGGTGGGCGGTTTCTGATCGGACTCGGCGGGAGCGTGATCTTCGTCTCGATGCTTCGGTTCTGTGCGAACTGGTATCGGGTCGACGAGTTCGGGACGATGAACGGGTTGAGCTTCGCCGTCGGTGGCGTCGGCGGCATCCTCGCGACGACGCCGTTTGCCGTCGCTATCGACCTCGTCGGCTGGCGGACGACGGTGCTCGTACTCGGGCTGTTCGGGTTGGCCGTCGCGGGCGCGACGGCCGCGTTCGTTCGCGATTCGGCCGAGCAAGCGGGGCTGGAACCGATCGAGAACGTTCCGGAGCAACCGCGGCTGTCGATCGGGGAGATCCGTTCGTTCACCGCCCGGATCGTCTCCGACCGGTGGACGTGGGTTATCGCCGTCCTGTTGTACTGTACGGGGGGCGTGAACCTGACGCTCGTCGGCCTGTGGGGGATCCCGTACGTGGTTCAAGTGTACGGCATCTCGGTGACGGCCGCGTCGACGATCACGCTGCTCGGCGGCGTCGGTTCCGTCGTGGGTCCCCCCGCGTTCGGTCGGCTCTCGGAGGAGGTAGAGCGCCCGACCGCGTTCGTCGTCGTCGGCGCGATCGCCCACACGTCGGCACTGGGGCTCATCGCGGTGGTCGGCGATCCGCCGCTCGTGCTGGTCGGGGTGGCGTTCTTCCTCCTCGGAAGCCTGCTGGGTGCGTTCGTGCTGACGTATCCGCTGATCCAACGCAGATACGACGACCGGGCCAGCGGGATCGCTCTCGGAACGATAAACGGGGCGTCGTTTTTCGGCGCGGCGTCGTTCCCGACCCTCATGGGGTGGGCGCTCGACGTCTACTGGACCGGCGACTACATCGACGGGGTCCGCGTGTACACCACGACGGGGTATCGAGTCGCCTTCGGGATCGGTGCTGCTGCCGGCGTCGTCTCGATCGGGTGTGCGGTCTGGCTCCACCGACAGGGCGCGTAGCCACAGTTCGGCTAGATCCTCTCCGCTTGCGGTCTCGTCGGCGTCCGCCGATTCCACGCTTTACCCTCTGAATCCGTATCCATCGGTTTCAATGAGTGAGAGACTCGGATTCGTCCGAGTCCCGAATGTGTCAGAGGCACCCGGAGACGTGGGCACATCCCCCGGGTCGTGTCTGCCAGAAGCAGACGACTCTATCTATCAACGCTATATGCATAGTTATTGACTTGGCACATCATGATTTAGCCACCGAACGCGTAATTCCTTCACTCTAATTAACGTATAGATGGCCGTTACCGCGTGGTACTCATCACCGTGTTCCGCGTCAACGTCGCGATCGCCCGGCGCAACCGCTCGGTCACCGCCTGATCCGAGATCCCCAACTGCTCGGCCAAATCGTCGGTGCTACACCCGCGCGGCAGGTCGTAGTATCCCTCACGAACCGCCAACGTGAGCGCCTCTCGCTGCGGTTGCGTGATACCGAACGCGCTATCGGACTCCTGTTCGGGGGTGTTGTAGACGCTCAGGACCTCGATGTCGATCGGAACGCTCGTACAGTAGTCCTGGAACGCCGAGAGCGCTTTGTGGGTCCCGAATCGTAGCGTAAATCGCCAGCGTTCGACCGAACCGGAGGCAGCCAGCACGTGAACGCCCTCGTCTCGGAAATACCGAAAGAGGTGATCGTACTCGAGGGCCCACTCCAGCGCGTACAGCGAGCGCTCTTCGAGGCGTTCGAGTTTCTCGACGGTCGCGACCGTCGGGTGGGCTCCGATGTGGTCTTCGAGCGCGTCGTGGTCACCGTTTTCGAGCCAGACGACCGGTATCGTCGCCCCGGGAAGCGGAACCCGCGGTTCGAGTTCGATGGTGGTCGCGTCGTCCAGCGTGGAGAACACCCGTCCGAGTTCGAAATCCCCTGTCCCGATCTCCAACGTCACCAACACGCTCATCGATTACAGTAGTCACCTCCGTGAGGAAGGGATGGCCATGGGAGGAAACCCGACACGACCCCCATCGAGAGCCGAGGTAGGATGGTGAATCATGGTTGTTTATGTAGCGTACTCCGACCATCGCTCGTTTGGTCGCGTCTTTCGGCGTCGATCGAATTCACGGTGGGGGGCTAGCATGGTGGACCCGGGCGGGGGTACGCTGGTGGTGACACGACCCATGGACTGCCTCTGGCAAGGGGACTGTGCCCGGTCACTGTACGCGAAAGTGTTACTTTAGCGTTGTGTATTTCTAGATTTGTTAATACTATTGTATGAAAGAGAGGTTTGCTGAATACAGTTCGAGAGGGAAACGGCGTCGTCCGTCGGCCAACGGGGTGGTTAGGCTAGCACGTAGCGGGCGGTGGCAGCAACCGGGATCCCGTCGAACGAGTCGGAAGTGTTGCCGACGTATCCCGATACTCCCGTCTCTATTTCGAGCACGGAGACCCCCGCAGGAGGTCGGTAGTGGGGTGTATCTGATGGATACGGGGTGCTTGATCGGTCTTCTTCGTCGGCGAGGGGCGGCAACGGAGTCGAAACCCACTACACTAATAGTATCCTGCGGCGGGTACCGCCGTTCTGAAGCCGGTGGAGGGATTTGAACCCTCGGCCTATTCCTTACGAAGGAATCGCTCTGCCAGCTGAGCTACACCGGCCTGCCGCACTTCGTGCGCGTTCGTAACTACCTCCAACATCGGTTTAAGCGTTGTGAATCACGCCGACCGCGAGAGGCGGACGTCGAGACAGACGTTCAGTTCGTGGGGCGCATACGAGCGAACGACGCGGCGCGTCTCGACGTCGACGTCGTACCCGTCAGTCGTAGCTACCTCACGGATCGCCCGTTCGCCCGGCCCGAAGGGGTCCTCGTCGTGGGCGATGTCGTAGTAGTGGAGCACGCACTCCTCGCCGGCCAGCGAGACGGCGGTGTCGAGGAACGTGTCGGCGCTGTGGGGGAGGTTCATCACGATCCGACCGGCCCAGCCCTCGTACTCGGGGGCGACGTCCCGAACACCGTCCGACGACCAGCGCTCGTCCGACGTACCCGCGACCACGTCGCGGACGTCGCCGTGGATCGCCGTCACCCGGTCGGCGACGCCGTTTCGTCGGGCGTTCTCGCGGAGGTACTCGACGGCTCGCTCGTTCACGTCGACGCCCACCACCCGCGCACCGCGGGCCGCCGCGGGGATGGCGAACGGGCCGACCCCGGCGAACATGTCGAAGACGTGCTCGTGTTCACCTACTTGTTCGGTCACGCGGTGGCGCTCGGTGGCGAGGCGCGGCGAGAAGTAGACCGCCGCGAGGTCCAGCGCGTACTCGAAGCCGTACTCGCGGTGGACGGTTTCGGTACCCTCGCCTTCGAGGAGATCCCACTCGCGCACGCGCGTCTCGCCTTTCACCTTCGAGGCCTTGTTCAACACCGTTTCGACGGGGAGGTCCGACTCGACGACGGCGCGGGCGATCCGCGCGGCGCGCTCGGGGTCGTCCTCGTCGAGGATGACGATGTCGCCGAGGCGTTCGTAGGAGGGATCGAACCCGAGCAGGTCGGCGGGCGCTGTCTGGGTCTCGCGGTCGGGTGCTTCGCGCTCGACCACGTCGAACCCCTCGGGCACCGCCTCGGGATCGACCACGGGGATGTAGAGCCAGCCGTCCTCGACGGTGATCTCGTAGCCGTCGGCGATCAGGTCGGCGTCCGCCAGCTCGCGGCGCGCCTCCTCGCCGTCCTCTCGCGGGACGCGGACGCACGGAACCTCCATACCGGATCCAGCCGACCGATCGGTTTACCGTTGGCGTTTCGATCGAACGCGCCGTTTAACCCGCCGGCTTTCCCAGATCGTGTATGCTCACGTTCATCGGCCTCGGCCTCTACGACGAGCGCTCGATCACCGTCGAGGGCCGCGACGCCCTCCGAGGCGCGGATCGCGTCTTCATGGAACAGTACACCAGCCGGTTGGTCGGGACCGACGTCGATGCCCTCGAAGTCGAACACGGAACCGAGATCGAACTCCGGGATCGGGCGGGCGTCGAAGGAGACCCCGAGGAGATGCTCGCGGCCGCCGAACGCGAGGACGTCGCCTTCCTCACCGCGGGCGATCCGATGATCTCGACCACCCACGTCGACCTCCGACTCAGGGCGAGGGATCGGGAAACCGACACTCGGATCGTCCACGGCACCACCGCCGAGGCCGCCGCGAGTTCGTTGACCGGCCTGCAGAACTACCGCTTCGGCCCGGCGACGACGCTGCCGTTTCCGTACGCCCACGGAGCCGAGGGCCTGCCCGCGAGCGTCACGAGCACCGTCAAGGACAACCGCGAACGGGGGCTTCACACGCTCGTCTACCTCGACATTAAACACGAACGCGGGGACTACATGACCGCGGACGTCGCCGCCGACCTGCTGAGCGAGGAGTACCCCGACATCCTCGCGGTCGCGGTCTGTCGTGCGGGAAGCCCCGACCCGGTCGTCGCGGCCGATTCGATCGCCTCGCTCGCGACCCGTGAGTTCGGCGGGCCGCTGCACCTGCTGGTCGTGCCCGGCGACCTCCACCACATCGAGGCGGAGGCGCTCCGCGCGTTCGCGGACGCGCCGGCGGAGTTGACGCCGCTCGAATGAGGGGAAGAAACCGGTGGACGGCCGTCGCGGTGGTCGCGGGCGCGCTCCTCGTCGTCTCGGTGATCCCGGTCCCGGGGGCCGTTCCCGAGGAGGGCGGCGGGATCCCGACGAGCGTCCTGTTTCACTTCCTCGGCTACGGGACGCTCACGGCGACTCTCGGACTCACGGTACTCGATCGATCGGACCGGGTGCAGGCGGCCGTCACCGCCCCCTCCGGTTCGAGCGCCTACGGCGCGCTGATGGAGTGTCTCCAGTACCCGATTCCGTACCGGTCGTTCAGCTACTTCGACATGCTCGTCAACGCCGCGGGCGCGATGCTCGGGGCGGTCGCCCTGTTTTGTGCGCTCGTGCTCTCGGCTTCAGATGAGCATCGTTAGCCCGCCACCGAGGACGGCCAACCCGCCGAGGACGACGCAGACGAGCCAGAACTCGACCTCGTGGACGACCCGCATGATCGCGTCGATCATCGCGTAGCCGACGACCGCGCTCACGACCAGCGCGACGACCGCCTCTACTCCGGTGGTCGGCAGTCCCTCGTCGGCGAGGACGAGCAGGCCGGCACCGATTCCGGCCGGAATGGAGAGCAAAAAGGAGAGGCGAAACGCCGCGGGCCCCTCGTATCCCCGAAAGAGCAGTACGCTCGCGGTGGTTCCCGACCGCGAGACGCCCGGCAGGATCGTCACGCCCTGGAACGCGCCGACGAGGATCGCGTCCACGAGCGAGGGCGTCCCGCGATCCCCCAGCGAGACGACGTCGGTCGCCCGCTGGAGCAGGCCGGTCAGCACGAGCAGGAACCCGATCAGCGCGACGAACGCCCCGCCCGTGAGTTCGCTCGCGAAGTCGATCAACAGGAGGTAGAGTGGAATGCCGACCAGCCCGGTCATCGCGGTCGCGACGAGCACGAACGAGGTCTCGGCGTTGGCCCCCGCGAACGCGGTTCGGGGCCGCCAGCCGGGGGCGTCGTGGACGGCGTCGACGATGGTCTCGCGGTAGTAGATCGCCGCCGAGAGGGTCGTCCCCATCTGGAGGAACAGCGCGAGTTGGACGGCGATATCGGGCGAGGTACCCAGGGCGGTGAGAAACAGCGAGAGGTTGCCCGAACTCGAGATCGGCAGCCATTCGACGAATCCCTGAACGACCCCGGCGGCGATTGCGACGAGGATCTCGCGAAGCGTCACTACTCACGAGAGGTCACGTCGCGATAATAGGGGTGGCGGTTTGGGGTTTCGACTCGGGGTCCTCGATCGGCCGTCCGAGCGCGCCTAGCTCGGGAACAGCGATTCGGCGTTCGGGTCGCGCTCGATAATCTCGATCTCGTGGTCGTCCATGTCCTTCGTGAAGGCGTACTCGTTGTCGCAGGACTCGGGATCGCGGTAGTCGGGGGCGTCCCGCGTCATCAGGTCGTCCCAAAAGTCGTTCAGATCGTCCGCGCGAACACAGAGGTGGCCCCACGCGTCGCCGAGGTCGTAGGTGTTGTCGCCGTAGTTGTAGGTGAGTTCGAGCGCCATCGCTTCATCACTGGCCCCCTCGGGCTTCATGAAGTAGTTCGCGAAGGAGTCGGCCTCCCAGCGACCCGTGTGCTCGTACTCGAACTTCCGGGTGTACCAGCCGAGTGCCTCGTCGGCGTCCTCGACGCGGATCATCGTGTGGTCGATCGACCAGAGCGCGCCCTGCTCGGGGTCGCGTTTGACGATCTCGATCTCGTGGCCGTCGGGGTCCTTGACGAACGCGTAGCGCCCCCCGCAGGACTCGGGGTCGCGATAGTCCTCGACGCCCTCGTCCATCATCTGCTGGTAGTAGTCCTCGAGTTCGCCCTCGGGAACCCGCACTGCGATGTGGCCCCACGCGTCGCCCATCTCCTCGGGCCCGCCGTCGTGGTTGTGCGTGAGTTCGAGCATCGCACCCTCCTCGCCCATCTCCTCGGGGCCGAGATATACGTTCGTGAACGTGTCGGCCTCCCAGCGGTCCTTCTCCTCGTAACCCAGATGCTCGCCGTACCACTCGAGCGATTCCTCCAGGTCCGAGACGCGCATCATGACGTGGTCGAGCGTCGCTCCCATGGTCGGGAGGACACCGTCGAGGGGCAAAACAGTACCGAGAGCCAACGGGGTTGCCACCCGTTGGGTCTACGCGGCGACCCGCGGCCGGTCGGCCCGCCACGAGAGGCCGAAGAGCCCGATCGCGACCGCGAACAGCGCGAGCGCCTCGACGTGTGCGCCGGTGACGACGACGGCCGCGAGCGCGAGGGCGGCTCCCAGCCCCAACGCGACGGTTCGACGAGCCCCCGAGGAGCGGTAGCGAGCCAATAGGCGGAACGCGAGCAGGAGGAAGACGGCGCTCAGGGCGATCCCCGCGAGCACGTCGACGAGGTAGTGGACCCCGAGGGCGATCCGACAGAACCCCACGACGGCGATGAGGGCCGTCGCGACGGCGTACCGGCGTCGTCGGGTGCTTACCGGCAGCACCGCCGCAAGCGAGAGGTACGTCGCCGTCGAGACGACGGCGTGACCGCTCGGGAACCCGTAGCCGCTGGCGTAGGCGGTCAGCGAGTAGACGAGTTGGAACGGGACCCAGAGCGCTTCGAGCGCGACCAGCGGCTGGTCGGGCCGCGGCAGCGCGAAGACGTCCTTGAGGAGCAACACCAGCGCGATCGCGCCGATCACCAGGCCGCCGGCGGCGACGATCCGGTCGCGGTCGAACCCGTCGTACCGGACGGCAAGGACCAGAAACAGGAGCGTGACGAACCAGACGTCGCCCAACTGGGTGAGCAACGCGACGAGGATCGCGAGCGAGTCGGGGATCGCCCCCTGAACGGGTTCGAACTCGCCGACGCCACGGAACATACACGGACGTTCGGCCCGAGCGGTATAGGTGGATCGGGTCGGACGGAACCGTCAGTCGTCGCTCGGGGGGGCGCGCTCGCCCGCGGACGCCGTCGGGGAGACGCCCTTCCGACGGGCGTCGAGTTCGGAGAGCCCGTAGACGAGACCGACGAGCAGGAGGAGGCCGATCGGGAGGAAGATCACGGGTGAGAGGCCGAGGTAGCCGTAAAGGAGGAAACAGACCGCCGCGACGAGGCCGACGGTCCCCGCGTAGTAGATCTGGGTGCGGACGTGGTCGATCAGGTCCGCGCCCGTGAAGGTGGCCGAGAGGACCGTCGTATCCGAGATGGGCGAGGTGTGATCGCCGAAGATCGCCCCCGAGAAGACCGCGCCGACGATCACGGGCATCGCCTCGTAGCTACCCGTGAGCTGCCACGCGACCGAGATGGCGATGGGAGTCAGCACGCCCATGGTCGCCCACGACGACCCCATCGAGAAGGAGATGAACGCGGCGGTGAAGAGCACGACCACGGGCAGCAGCGCGGGCGAGACGACGCCCTGGGCGATCCCGGCGACGTACTCGCCGGTTCCGAGCACCTCGGCGGCCGTGCTGATCGCCCACGCGAGGACGAGGATCGTCACCGCGGTGAGCATGATCGAGAAGCCGTCGATGACGCCCTCGATCCCGCTCCGGAGCGAGAAGATCCGGTAGTAGAAGCCGACGGCGAGCGCCGCGAACACCATCGCGAACGCCCCCCACAGCAGCGCCGCGCCCCAGTCGGCCTCGCCGAGCACGTCGAGCGTCGACGCGCCGGGCGCGTAGCCGGTGAGGAGCGCCCCCGTGATCGCGACGGCGACGAGCGCCACGACGGGGATCGCGAAACTGCGCAGCATCGGATCGTCACTACTCGGCTCGCCGAGTTCGCTCTCGATGGCCTGCATCGGGGTCGCGCCCTCGCGGCTGACCCGTCCCGTCCGGAACGAGCGATGCTCGGCGTCGAGCATCTCGCCGAAGTCCCGCCCGGTGAGGACGATCAGCGCGACCATGAGGATCGCGAAGATCGAGTAGACGTTGTAGGGGATCGACCCGACGTAGGTCACGAACGCCGAGGGCGCGTCGGCGGCGATCCCGGCGATCTCGTAGCCCTCCTGTACCATCCCGATCTGGAAGGCGACCCAGTTCGAGAGGCCCAGCGTCGCAACGGGCGCGGCCGTCGAATCCACGATGTACGAGAGCTTCTCCCGCGAGATCCGCAGTTGATCCGAGAGGTCCTTCATCACGCTCCCGACGATGGCGGTGTTGGCGTAGTCGTCGAAGAACATGAGGATGCCGAGCGCCCACGCGGTGAGCCCGACCTTCCGCTGGGTGTCGAGGCGGTCGGAAACGGCCCGTCTGACCGCGATCGACCCGCCGAGCTGCCAGATCAGCGCGACGCCCGACCCCAGCAGGATGGTAAACAGCAGGATCTGGGCGTGGAACGTGTCCGCGCCGATGGACTCGACGATCCACTGGACCGCCTGCGTGAAGCCCCAGACGGCGGCGACGACCGCACCGAGGACGGCGTCGAGACCGACCACGCCGCCGGTCACGGCCGCTACCCGATCGACGCTGTCCGCGAACGTGTAGATCACCCCGCCGGACCAGACCCCGACGAAGAGCGCCGGAACCGGCCGCCGACTCGCGATCGCGAGCACGATCGCCAGAAGCGGCGGCACGACCGATATCACACCGAATCCATCAGGCATGTCGCGGACGTTCGGGAAAAGCCCACAAAAGCCTGCTCATGAAGCCTCGCCGAACTATCGCCGGAGGATGAACTTCACCACGTCCTCGTCGGCGAGTTCGTGGTCGGTGCCGACCTGCTGTTCGTCGTGTTTCGCGCTCGGGCCCGAGACGCGCGCGAACCGGAAGCGTTCCTCGAACTCCCCGCCGAGTTTCTCCATCGCGTCCTCGATATCGCTGCCTTCGCGGAGGATCAGCGGCTCCTCGTAGTCGACGCCGCGGCCGGGCTTGTCCATGTAGATCCGCATCAACCCGAGCGTGTTCCAGATCCGCTCCTTGAGCCCCTCCAGTCCCTTCTCCTCCTCGGCGGAGATGAACGTCACCTCCTCGGGATCGAGGTCGTGCTCGCGCAGGTCGTCGTAGACGGTTTCGAGGTACTCCCGATCGATCAGGTCGGCCTTGTTGACCGTGACGATCGAGGGGAGGTACACCCGGTTCTCCATGATCGAGTCGATCAGCCGGTCCACGTCGAGTTCCTCCCGTACCGTGACGTTCGCGTTGACGTAGCCGTGTTCGCGGAGCACCTCCTTTATCACCTCCTCGGGCAGTCCGGGGTCGTCGCTGGCGGTGACGCGGATCCCGCCCCGCCCCTTCTTGATCACCGAGAGGCTCGGCGGCTCCGTGTCGAGTCGGACCTTGTTCGCGTAGAGTTCCTCGCTCAGTCGGGCGTACTGGTCGATCTCGAACACCGAGAGGACGAAGACGACCAGATCCGCCGCGCGCACCACCGAGAGGACCTCCCGGCCGCCACCGCGGCCGCTCGCCGCCCCTTCGATCAGCCCCGGCACGTCCATGATCTGGATGTTCGCGCCGCGATACTGGAGCATACCGGGGTTCACGTTGAGAGTAGTGAACTCGTAGGAGCCGACCTCGCTCTCGGCGTTGGTAAGCGCGTTCAGCAGGGTGGATTTGCCGACGCTGGGAAAGCCCACGAGCGCGACGGTGGCGTCGCCGGTCTTCTCGACGGCGTAGCCGCTGCCGCCGCCCGCGGAGGACTGGTTCTCGAGTTTCTCCTTCTTGTCGGCGAGTTTCGCCTTCAGCCGGCCGATGTGGGCCTCGGTCGACTTGTTGTAGGGCGTCGAGGCGATCTCCTCCTCGATCGCCTCGATCTCCTCTTCCAGTCCCATCGCTCCATACTCGCCGCTTCGAGCGAAAAACCCTTTCCGTTCGCACCCCCGGGTGTACCGTCTGCGAGACGTTCGCGTGAATCCCGTCGACGGAAGCGGGACCGATCGTGTAAGCGGAGCCGACTTCGATACCTTCATACCACTCGCCTGTCTCGTTAAAAATGTACGATGCCAGACCCGTCGCGGTTGCGAGACAGCACCCAGATCGTGGTCCCACCGACCGCGATCGACGACCTCAGGGACGACCTCGAGTCGGAATTCGCCGTGACGGTGTTCGACGAGTGCGAGACTGTCCGGATCATCGGTAGCCCCGTCGAGATCAAGGACGTGAACACGTATCTCGCCCGTCACGGGGTCTCGGTCCCCTGAGCGGAACCGACCGACGAACCCGGCCTGAATTTGCCTCGTGAATCCTATGTTTCTTCGACGGGGGACCGCGAGCCATCGAACCCGTCCGGACGGCCACCGGGGATCGAATCGAGAACGCGTGGCGGATTCTCGTCGGTCGCGCGCTTCGATGCGCTAGGTGTGTGCCCGTCACACGCCCGCTGGGCGGAAGGCAAGTCTTAAACCCGATGCGGCGGTTCCTCCGGGTATGGCTGGAACGATCGAAGCGCTCGTTCCGGGCGGCGAGGCCACCCCCGGCCCGCCGCTCGGTCCGGAGCTCGGACCCACCCCCGTAGACGTACAGGCCGTCGTCCAGGAGATCAACGACCAGACGGCGGCGTTCGACGGCACCGAAGTCCCCGTGACGGTCACCTACGAGGACGACGGCTCCTTCGAGATCGACGTCGGCGTCCCGCCGACGGCGGCGCTGATCAAGGACGAGGCCGGCTTCGAGACCGGCAGCGGCGAGCCCCAGAAGGAGTTCGTCGCGGACCTCTCGATCGACCAGGTCAAGCAGATCGCCGAACAGAAGCTTCCCGACCTGCTCGCGTACGACCTGAAGGGCGCGGCGAAGGAGGTCGTCGGCACCTGCACCTCGCTCGGCGTGACCATCGAGGGCGAGAACCCACGCGAGTTCAAGGAACGGCTCGATTCGGGCGAGTACGACGACGAGTTCGCCGAGGAAGTCGCGGCGTAATCAGGCGACAGTTTTACCCGATATCCGCGTGACGTAGCAGTCGCTATGGCTGGAGAGATCGAACACGAGGAGGAACTGAGTCGGGAGGACGCCGCGACCTACTTCGAGGAGGTCGCCGAGGGACTGCGATCGGGCGAGGCCTTCACCGTCGCAGTCGGCGACATCTCGGTCGACATCGATCCCGCGGAGACCGTCGAGTTCGGGGTCGAACTCGAGGACGAGGACGAGGAACGCGAGTTCGAACTCGAGATCGAGTGGGAGCGCACCGAGGACGAGATCGAGATCGACGCCGAGGAGTGATCAGACCGCGAGCAACAGCGCCGCGTAACCCCCAGCACCGAGTGCGAACGCGAAAAAGCGGCTCTCGCGTTCCTCGGGAAGCTCTTCTTTGATGGCGTTGAGTACGACCGCGCCGCCGAGGAAAGCGACCGGGACCGCGAGCGCGATCCCGGCGAGGGTCGTCGTCGTTCCGAGGGCCCACCCGGCGAGGACGCCGCCCGCGAGCACCCATCGACCGAGTCGGTGGTAGCTCACCGAGTGGTGATGGCGAAGCCCGTAGTCGTTGACGAGGAAGTGAAGCGCCATCGCCACGGTGAAAAGCAAGAGCGACTCGACGCCGGGGGCGATCCGGTGGACGAGGAGGTAGCCGACGATGCAGTTGTACCCGCCGAAGGAGCCGACGTGGATCCAGAAGACGGGGTCGTCGTTCGGATCGCCGTTCGAGCGCGAGCGGTAGGCGAGTCGCTCGAGCCCGTAGAAGGAGACGAACCCGGCGAGTGCGACGAGGTAGACGTGCCGGTCGAGAAACCCCGCGAGGGGGGCGACGGCCTCGAACGCACGCTGGTGGTCGTGCAGTTCGGGCAGCATGTGGACGAACACGTACGCGACCGAGACGCCGCCGCCGGCCGACAGCCACCGGCTACGGGGAATCCGGTCGAGACCACGGAGCCGACCGGCCAGCAGGTGGACGGCCGCGAGACAACACGCCGCGAGGAGGGAGAGCGCCGGCATACGCCCGATAGACCGGTCGGACGTATGCGCTTTCCCCCGGCTACCGGTTCGACGGGTTTAAGTCGCCCATTCCACTTTTTCAGGTAGAGACAGGCCGAGATACTGACGATCGTCCGCCGGTCGACGGGATCTCCACTGCGGCGTGGTGATCCCATCGACCCAGCTACGACCGACAGTATGCCTGTTTCACACCGTAGCAGACACGCGTCGTACTACGGAGGTGAACGATGGCAGATCAGGACATAGAACAAGCAGTCGCTCGCGCACTCGAGGACGCCCCCCCACGGAACTTCCGTGAGACGATCGACCTCGCGATCAACCTGCGCGATCTCGATCTCAACGATCCGTCGAACCGCGTCGACGAGAGCGTCGTCCTCCCCTCGGGAACGGGACAGGACACGCGTATCGTCGTCTTCGCCGAGGGCGAAACCGCCGTCCGGGCCGAAACAGTCGCCGACGAGGTCCTCTCGAACGACGACCTCGAAGACCTCGGCGACGACCAGGACGCCGCGAAGGACCTCGCCGACAACACAGACTTCTTCATCGCCGAGGCCTCGATGATGCCGCGAATCGGTGCGAGCCTCGGGCAGGTGCTCGGCCCCCGCGGGAAGATGCCGACGCCGCTCCAGCCCGACGAGGACGTCGTCGAGAACGTAAACCGGATGAAGAACACGGTGCAGGTCCGCAGCCGCGACCGACGAACGTTCCACGCGCTCGTCGGCACCGAGGAAATGTCTGCCGAGGACATCGCGGACAACATCGACACGATCCTGCGCCGGCTGTACGGCGACCTGGAGAAGGGACCGCTCAACATCGATTCGGTCTACGTCAAGACCACGATGGGGCCGGCCGTGGAGGTGGCCTAGATGAGCACCACACAGACCGAACGCAAAACGGAGAACCTCCCCGAGTGGAAGCGCGAAGAGGTCGACGAACTCGTCGAGATGCTCGACTCGTACGCGAGCGTCGGCGTCGTCAACATCGCCGGCATCCCGAGCAGACAGCTCCAGAACATGCGCCGTGACCTCCACGGCAGCGCGGAGCTGCGCGTCAGTCGAAACACGCTGCTGGTCCGCGCGCTCGAGGACGTCAACGACGGCCTCGAGGAGCTGACGGGACACGTCACGGGACAGGTCGGCGTCATCGGGACGAACGACAACCCGTTCGGGCTGTACAAACAGCTCGAGGAGTCGAAGACGCCCGCACCGATCGGTGCCGGCGAGGTCGCGCCGAACGACATCGTCATCCCCGAGGGCGATACCGGCGTGGACCCCGGCCCGTTCGTCGGCGAACTCCAGCAGGTCGGCGCCGCCGCCCGGATTCAGGACGGCTCGATCCACGTCACCGAGGACTCGCAGGTCCTCTCGGAGGGCGAGGAGGTCTCGCAGGACCTCGCGAACGTCCTCTCGGAGCTCGGCATCGAGCCCAAGGAGGTCGGACTCGACCTTCGATCCGTCTACAGCGAGGGCATCCTCTTCGATCCCGAGGACCTCGCGATCGACGTCGACGAGTACCGCGCGGACATCGAGGCCGCCGCCGCCGGCGCGCGGAACCTCTCGATCAACGCCGTCTACCCGACGACCCAGACGGCACCCGCGCTGCTCTCGAAGGCGACGGGCGAGGCGAAGAGCCTCGGCCTGTTCGCCGCCATCGAGAGCCCCGACCTCGCCGACGACCTCGTGAGCAAGGCCGACGCGCAGGTGCGCGCACTTGCCGCACGGATCGACGACGAGGAGGCCCTTCCCGAGGAGCTTCGCGGCGTCGAAGCGCCCGAGCCCGCGGAGGAAGAGACCGACGCGGAAGCGGACGAGGAAGAACAGGCTGACGAAGACGAGGCCGACGCCGAACCCGAGGACGACGACGATGACGACGACGCGGGCGGCGAAGGTCTCGGAGCGATGTTCGGATAACGAGGAGATACCAAAATGGAATACGTTTACGCAGCACTCATCCTGAACGAGACCGGCGAAGAGATCAACGAAGACAACCTGACCAGCGTCCTCGAGGCCGCTGGTACCGACGTCGAGGAGTCCCGAGTGAAGGCGCTCGTCGCCGCCCTCGAGGACGTCGACATCGACGAGGCCGTCGAGCAGGCCGCCGCCGTTCCCGCCGCGGGCGGGGCGGCCGGTGGCGCCGCGGGCGGCGAGGGCGACGAGGCCGACGAAGGCGGCGAGGCCGAGGAAGAGGCCGAAGCCGAGGAAGAAGAGGACGACGAGGACGACGACGCGGGCGGCGAGGGCCTCGGCCAGCTGTTCGGCTAGACGCCTCGATACGAGTTCTTCCGTTTATTTTCCGCGTGAAGAGGGGACGCTCCGCTCGCAAGCCCGGAGGTTCAAATACGGAACCGGGTCCAGAGGGGTCGTGGATCTCGGCGTCACCGTCACCAGCGACCCCTCGTTCGCGCTCCAGGCGCTCGCGTTCGTCCTCGGTGGCGTCCTTCTGGGGACCGCGAGCGGCCTGACGCCGGGACTGCACGCGAACAACTTCGCGCTGATCCTCGCCGGACTCGCGCCGTTGATCCCGGGTCCGCCGCTTCTGGTCGGCGCGGCGATGCTCTCGGCGGGCGTCGCCCATACCTTTCTCGACGTGGTGCCGGCGCTCGCGCTCGGCGTCCCCGACGCGGACATGGCGGTGATCGCGTTGCCGGGGCATCGCCTCGTGCTCGAAGGGCGTGGCTACGAGGCGCTGCGCCTCTCGGCGATGGGCAGCGCCCTCGCCGTCGTGTTCGCCGTGCCGCTCGCGGTCCCGGTGACGCTGGTGATGGTCGAGGCGTGGCCGACGCTCGCGGCGAACATGCCGCTCGTTCTCGGAACCGTGGTCGCGATCATGCTCCTCACGGAGAACTCGGTTTCAGGACTCGTCGGCGGGGTGCTCGCCTTCTCGATCAGCGCTCTCTTGGGAATAACGACGCTCGACCTCGCCCCGGACGCACCGCTGTACGGCGACGTCCTCGCGCCGCTGTTCGCGGGGCTCTTTGGCGCACCGATCCTGGTCGCCCCGGCGGGCGGTGTTGCTGCCCGCGGCGGCCGGCGCGCTCGCGGGTGCGGTCGTCGGCTACCTTCCGGGGGTATCGAGCGCCATCGCGGCCGTGATCGCGCTGTTGGCGCTTCCGGGTTCGAGCGGCGACCGGGGGTTCGTGATCGCGACCAGCGGGGTCAACACCGCCAACACGATCTTCGCGCTGTTCGCGCTGGTGGCGCTCGGCGCACCCCGGACGGGCGTGCTCGTCGCGCTCGAACGCACCGAGGTACCGCTGAACCTCCCCGTTCTGCTTTCGAGCGTCGCCATCGCCGCCGCAATCGGGTTCGTCCTCGTTCTGGTCGTCGGCGACTGGTATCTTCGGGTCATCGGGCGGGTCGATTACACAAAACTCTGTCTCGTGGTTCTCACACTGCTCGTGGTGCTGTCGTACGCTTTCGCGGGCGCGATCGGTATCGTCGTCTTCCTCGTGAGCGCGCTCGTCGGGTTCGTCCCCGTGCGCTTCGGGGCGAACCGCGTCCATCTGATGGGCGTTTTGATCGGGCCGATCGCGCTGTTCTACTACGGGCTCTGATCTCGATATGGATCGGTCGATCCCCCGATTCCGTTGGGGCGAATAGCACGGCCCGATCGGGAACGACAACGGTTAAAAGCGCCGCGAGGTAAGGACGGGGTATGAGTCAGTCCCAACAGAAGCAGGCGCGAAAGTGCGTCTCGTGTGGGATCAACATCTCGGGGACCAACGCCGCCCGGTTCGCGTGTCCCGAGTGTGGAACCCGGATCTACCGCTGTGCGAAATGTCGCAAGCAGAGCAACCTCTACGAGTGTCCCGATTGCGGTTTCACGGGGCCCTGATCATGGGCAAGGTCGCCGCGAAACTCAAGGTGATGCCCCAGAGCCCCGAGATCGACCTCGACGAGCTTCAGGACCGCCTCGAGGGGTCGCTCCCCGAGGGCGCGAAGATCAACGGGTTCGAGCGTGACGACGTCGCCTTCGGCCTCGTGGCGCTGCTCCCGACCGTGATCGTCCCCGACGACGCAGGAGGGACGGAGGCCGTCGAGGAGCGCTTCTCGGAGGTCGAGGGCGTCGAGAGCGTCGAAGTCGAGAACGTCGGCCGCATCTAACGAAAGCCCTCACAGCCGCTTGACAGCGGCTGTTCGCCCTTTTCATTTCCACAAAAGCCTTCACGGCAGACTGGCGTCTGCCGCTCGCCCTTTTTATGTTCTCCAGGTCCGTCAGGTCGCGGCGCGGGATTCCGCGCCGCTTCCGGTATACCAGCCTTTCCCCGTTCGCTCAGCGGACGCCGATTCGGCGTCCGCTGAGCGAGGCCACCACTCCACTGTGAGCGGCCCTCCGGCACTCAGTTCACGGCGGTGTCGATCGCCTGCTCCAGATCCGCGATCAGGTCCTCGCCGTTCTCGATGCCGACGCTCACCCGGATCAGGCCGTCGGTGAGCCCCGCCGCGACCCGCTCCTCGCGGGGAATCGCCGCGTGGGTCATCGGCGCGGGCTGCTCGATCAGGCTCTCGACACCGCCGAGGCTCTCGGCCAGCGTGAACACCTCCGTCTCGGAGACGAGGGTGCTCGCCTCTTCGAGGGTGCCGTTGAGTTCGAAGCTCAACATCCCGCCGAAGTCGTCCATCTGCTCGGCGGCGATCTCGTGGCCCGGATGCGATTCGAGGCCGGGATAGAACACCCTATCCACGTCGGCGTGATCGTCGAGCCACCCCGCGATCTTCCGGGCGTTCTCGCAGTGACGATCCATTCTCACAGGCAAGGTCTTCGTCCCCCGGAGGACCAGAAAACAGTCGAAGGGACCGGGCGTCGCGCCCACGGAGTTCTGGTAGAAGCCGAAGCGCTCGTCGAGGTCCGCGTCGTCGGTCACTAGCGCGCCGGCGACCACGTCCGAATGCCCGCCGAGGTACTTCGTCAGCGAGTGACAGACCACGTCCGCGCCGAGTTCGAGCGGGCGCTGGAGGTACGGCGTGGCGAAGGTGTTGTCGATCGCGCAGAGCGCGTCGTGTTCGTGTGCAATCGCGCTCGCGCCCTCGATGTCGACGATCGACATGAGTGGATTCGTGGGCGTTTCGAGCCACAGTAGCTCCGTGTTCTCTCGGAACGCCGCCTCGATCTCGTCGAGGTCGGTCATGTCCACGAACGTAAACTCGATGTCGTAGTCCTCGTAGACCTGCGTGAAGATGCGGTGGGTCCCGCCGTAGACGTCCTCGCCGGTGACGACGTGATCGCCGGATTCGAGCAGGTTACAGACGGTGTTGATCGCACCCATCCCCGAGGAGAAGGCCCGCCCGAACTCGCCGCCCTCGAGCGAGGCGAGGTTCGCCTCCAGATCCGTCCGGGTGGGGTTCCCGGTACGGGAATACTCGTAGCCGCGATGCTCGCCGGGGGCGTCCTGCACGTACGTCGAGTTGGCGTGGATCGGCGTCATGAGCGCGCCCGTCTCCTCGTCGGGGACCTGCCCGGCGTGGATCGCGCGGGTCTCGATTCGCTTCGTGGTGGATTCCTCGGAGTCGTCCATACACGCTGTCGCGTGGCCGGGTCGATTACTCTTGTCCTCGACGGATCATACGATTTATAACCGTCACGGGGTAACTCGTCGGTACGACTATGCCGAGTTCGAACGGACCCCTCAACGGCACACGCAAGAAACTCTCGAACCACCCGCGCGAGCGCGGGACCTCGCCGCCACAGCGCGCGGTCGCACGCTACGAGGAGGGCCAGCGCGTCCACCTCAAGATCGACCCGAGCGTCCCCGAGGGACGGTTCCACCCCCGGTTCAACGGTCACACCGGCGTCGTCGCCGGCAAACAGGGCACCGCGTACAAGGTCGAGATCACCGACGGCGGCAAGCGAAAGACGCTGATCGCCAAACCCGCCCACCTGCGCGCTCAGGAATGACGATCTTCAAGGAGGTGCTCGACGAGGAGTATCTCACCGTCTCGGAGACCAAGGCGCTACTCTCGGACGTGGAGGCCGAGCGCGCCGCCGATCCCGACCGGGAGATGCGCTACGAACTCGCGCGTGCGATCGAGCACGTCAACCGGTTTGCGTTCCTCTCGCCCGAGGACGCGAACGCGCTCGTCTCGGACCTGCGGGAGTTCGAGAAGGTGAACGAGTCGACCGCCTACAAGATCGCGGACCTCCTGCCGCGGGACCGCGACGAGCTGCGCTCGGTGTACGCCCAGGAGCGCTACTCGCTCTCGGGCGACGAACTCGACGAGATCCTCAACGTCGTCTCGCAGTACGCGTAGTCGGCCGACTCTTTAAGTGAACGCTTCGCGTACGTCCGCCATGAGCGAGAGCGACGCTACCCCTGCAGAGGACGCGATCGTCCTCGATTACCTCCCCCACGGTCGCGCCGACGACGACCGGCCGGGCTACCAGAAACCCCCGATCGCGTTCGCCCTCGACAGCGAGCGGTTCTCCCTCTCCGAACTGACGCTCACCGACGACGCCGGGGTCAAGATCGGGGACCGCCTCGATCTCTCTGCCCCGCCCGAGGGCGTCGAGAGCGTCCGCTCCGTCGACTACGCGGACATCTCGAGCGGTGCGCGCTCGGAACTGGAGTACGTCATCGAGGACCTCGTCGAGGAGGAAGAAGACCGGTTCGTCGCCTTCTACAACGACGCCCAGCCGATCACCCTCCGGCTCCACCAGCTCAACCTGCTGCCGGGGATCGGCAAGAAACTCAGGAACTCGATCCTCGACGAACGCAAGCGAAAGCCCTTCGAGAGCTTCGAAGACCTCGACGACCGGGTGACGGGGCTTCACGACCCGAAGGGCGTCCTCGCCGATCGGATCCTCGAGGAGTTGCGTGAGGACGAACTCAAATACCGGCTGTTCGCCCGCGAGGAATAACGAGGACGAGAAACGAGAGGTTTAGGGCGAGCGGTCGTCTATGCCCGTGAAATGAGAGACCCGGACGGACTGCTCGCTCGCGCCGGGGTTCGCGGCGACCCGAACGCCGACCAGCACTTCCTCGTCGACGACCGCGTGCTCGATCGGCTCCCGGAGTACGCCACCGGGATCGGCGCGGATCTCACCCACGTCCTCGAGATCGGTGCCGGTACCGGCGCGCTGACCGACAGGCTCTGTCGCGTCGCCGATCACGTCACCGCGATCGAGCGCGACCGGGACCTCGTCTCGTTTCTCCGCCGCGAGTTCGTAACCGAGATCGAGGAGGGGCGTCTCACCGTGATCGAGGGCGACGCCCTCGACGTGTCGCTCCCGGAGTTCACGGCCTGCGTCTCGAACCTCCCGTACGGCGTTTCCAGCCGGATCGCGTTTCGCCTGTTCCCCGAAAAGCGACCGCTCGTGTTGATGTTCCAGCGGGAGTTCGCGGAACGGATGGTGGCAGAACCGGACACGCCCGAGTACGGCCGGCTGTCGGTCTCGGCCCAGCACTACGCCGACCCCGAGATCGTCGAGACCGTCCCGAAGGAGGCGTTCTCACCCCCGCCGGCGGTCGAGAGCGCGGTCGTCCGGGCTCGCCCCAGAGACCCCGAGTACACCGTCTCGGACGAGGCGTTCTTCCTGCGGTTCGTCAAGGCGCTGTTCACCCAGCGGCGCAAAACCCTCCGGAACGCGATCCGCAACACGGGCCATATCTCCGGGCTCGAGGAACCGGAGGCGGTCGTCGAGGCCGCGGACGAGGGGTTGATGGGACGGCGTGCCGGAACCCTCGCGCCCGCCGAGTTCGCCGCGCTGTGTGAGTTGGCGCTCGAACGGGGCGATCCCGAGTGAGCGGGGTCCTCGCCGGGTTGGACGTTCTGGCCGAGCGCTACCCGACGGTTCCGACGCGAATCGCGATCACGCTTCTGGCGGTCGCGGTCGTCTCGCTGGTGAGTTGGAGCGTCGCCCGCCTTCGTCGGCTACCCGACGACGAGGTGCAGTCCACCGTCGTCGATCTGGCCGGTTCGATCGTCATCGCCGGTTCGCTGCTCGGGGCGATCGCCGTCGTGATCGGGGTCTGGGGGCAGGCCGGCACCGTCGCGTTCGCGTTCGATCAGGCGAACCTCGACGCCGGGACGTTCAGTCGCGTGGTATTGACGATCGGCCTGCTCGTCGGGACGTTCGTCTTCGTGCGCTTCCTCAAGGGGCTACTCACCGAACTGCTCGGCGGCCACGAGACGGTCAGCGAACACCAACTGGAGGTGACCTACCGGCTCACGCAGGTCGGGACCTACCTGCTCGCCGGTCTCGTCGCTCTCGGGCTCTGGAACGTAAACCTGAGCGGCTTGTTGATCGGGGCCGGCGTCCTCGGTGCGATCCTCGGGCTCGCGGCCCAGCAGACGCTCGCGTCGATCTTCGCGGGGTTCGTCCTGATGTTCTCGCGGCCCTTCGAGATCGGTGACTGGGTCGAGATCGGCGAACAGGAGGGGATCGTCAGCGACATCACGATCGTCAGCACCCGGATCCAGACGTTCGACGGCGAGTACATGATCGTCCCGAACGACGAGGTGAGTTCCCAGACGATCAACAACCGCTCGAAGAAGGGGCGCCTGCGCCTTCGGGTCCCGGTCGGCGTCGACTACGACACCGACCTCGACCGGGCCGAAGCGGTCATCCGCGAGGCGATCTCGGATCTCGACTCGCTCATGCGGGTGCCGACCCCGCAGATCGCCGTCACCGGGTTCGGCGACTCCTCGATCGACTTCGAGGTCCGCTTCTGGATCGACAAGCCGAGCGCGCGCCGGCGCTGGCGGGCGAAACAGGCCGTGATTAAGGCGATCGCCGACGCGTTCGAGCGCGAGGGGATCTCGATCCCGTTCCCACAACGCTCCCTCTCGGATCGGAACGGCCGGTTCGAGACGGCCCGCGGGACGGGCGAGCAACGCGACCTCCATACGCGAGCCACCGCGGAGGGACCTGGAGATCACCGATCCGCCTCGGAACGAGGCTCCGAGGAGGGTGAGGAGTGACCCGAGACCTCGCCGAGCGCCGCGGGCTCGAAACCGAGGTCTACGGGGCCGCCGAGGACTCCGCGCTCCTCGCCGACGCGGCGGTCGAAACGGTCGAACCCGGATGGACCGTCCTCGACTGCGGCACCGGTTCGGGCCACGTCGGCGGGCGGGTCGCCGAACGCGGCGCGCGCGTGATCGCCTCCGACCTCAACCCCCACGCCTGCGAGCGGGCCCGCGATCGGGGGCTCGAAGCCGTCCGTGGGGACCTCCTCGCCCCCTTCCGTCGGGGCGTCTTCGACGCCGTGGCGTTCAATCCACCCTATCTGCCGACCGATCCCGAGGCCGAGTGGGACGACTGGATGGAGGTCGCGCTCTCGGGCGGCGAGTCCGGCCGCGCGGTGATCGAACCCTTCCTCGACTCGGTGGGGCGGGTACTCGCGCCCGAGGGCATCGCCCTGTTGCTCGTCAGCAGCCTCACGGGGTTCGAAACGGTCGTCGAGTACGCCGAAAACAGGGGCTTCGAGGCGGGCGTCGTCGCCGAGGAGTCGTTCCCCTTCGAGACGCTGTCGGTACTGGAACTGGCTCGATAGGAGCGAATATTACTTCTGGGCATCAACCAGAATAAGAAATATTAAACAGTCGCATTACCTACGGCGAGTACATGAGTATCGTCACGACCACACCGGGGCTGTACCCCCTTCCCGACTGGGGGAAGGACGCCCTCTCGGGGCTGAAGGGCCACCAGAAGGGCGACCTGATCGGGGGCGACGAGGACGAGGAGATCACCGCGGTCTACGACGAGATCCGCGAGGAGTTGATCGCGGACCAGCGCGAGGCCGGACTCGACCTCGTGGTCGAAGGACAGGCCCGCTGGGACGACATGCTCGCCCATCCGCTCGCGGTCCACGAGAACGTCGAGACCCGCGGGATCGTCCGGTACTACGACAACAACAACTTCTACCGCGACCCCGTGGTGACGGGCGAACTGACCGAGAGCGGCGACGTCGCCCGCGAACTCCGGTCGGCGAGCGAACTGACCGACTCGCTGCAGGCCGTCCTGCCGGGGCCGTACTCGCTCGCGGACCTCGCGACCGACGAACACTACGGCGAGGGCGAGTTCCTCGACGCGATCGCGGACTTCCTCGCCGGCGAACTCGCGGCGTTCCCGTCCCACGAGACGCTCTTTCTCCTCGAACCGTCGCTCGTCGAGAACCCGCCCGAAGACGGCGAGGACGAGCGCGCGAGCGAGGCGATCGATCGCGTGGCCGCGGCGACCGACGCCGACGTGATCGTCCACACCTACTGGGGGGCGCTCGAGGAGAAGGTCCACGCCCACCTGCTCGACGCCGATATCGACGCCGTGGGCTACGACTTCGTCAGCGACGTCGACGACAACCTCTACAACATCCAGGAGTACGGCACCAAGGACTCGATCGCGCTCGGCCTGCTCGACGGGCAGAACACACTGGTAGAAAGCCCCGAGACGATCGCAGAGCGGATCGACTGGATCGGCGAGCGCCTGCCCGCCGAGGAGTTCGAGACCACGTACGTGACGACCAATACCGAATTATTTTACCTTCCCGAGAACAAATATAAAGAAAAGCTCGCGGCGCTGGGCGAGGTCGCCGCCCGAGAGGAGGTGACGGCATGAACTCAGTCGCAACGGAGTTGCTCCCTGCTCACACTCGCCACCGGAGGTGTCTCGCATGAAACGCGATCAGTTCCGCCGGCCCGACCACGACAACGAGACGTTCATCATGACGACGGTGGTGGGGAGCTACCCCAAACCCAAGTGGCTCCACCGGGTCCGGGATCTGTGGGAGGATGAGGAAGCGAACTTCGACGACGAGGACTGGCAGGAGGCGACCGACGATGCCGCCCGCGTCATCACCGACGAACACGAGCGGGCGGGGCTGGACGTGCTGGTCGACGGCGAAGTCCGGCGAAACGAGATGGTTGAGTTCTTCGCCCACCGGATCGAGGGCTACGAGTTCAACGGCCCCGTGAAGGTCTGGGGCCACAACTACTTCGACAAGCCCTCGGTGGTCAGTGAGGTCGAGTACGACGAGAACTGGCTGGTCGAGGAGTACGAGTTCGCCGCCGGCCTCACCGACCGACCGATCAAGATCCCGATCACGGGCCCCTACACGCTGGCGAACTGGTCGTTCAACGAGGCCTACGACACCGAGGAGGAACTCGCCTACGACCTCGCGGACCTCGTCAACGAGGAGATCGGAAAGCTCGTCGACGCGGGCGCGCGGTACATCCAGATCGACGAACCCGCGCTGGCGACGACGCCCGACGACCACGCCATCGTCGGTGAGTGTCTCGAACGCATCGCCGAGGACATCCACGAGGACGTCTACCTCGGCCTGCACGTCTGTTACGGCGACTACTCCAGGATCTACCCCGAGATCCTCGACTATCCAGTGGATGAGTACGACCTCGAACTCGCCAACGGCGACTACGAACAGCTCGAGGTCTTCAAAGAGCACGAGTTCACCGGCAACCTCGCGCTCGGCGTCACGGACGTCCACGTCGCCGAGGTCGAGTCGGTCGCCGAGATCAAGGAGAACATCAAGAAGGGGCTCGAAGTCGTGCCCGCCGACCACCTGACGATCTCGCCGGACTGCGGGCTGAAGCTCCTCCCGAGGGAGGTCGCCTACGAGAAGATGGCGAACATGGTGCGGGCCGCCCGCGAGGTCGAAGCCGAGATCGACCGCGGCGAGATCGACGTCGCGCGCACGCCCGCGAGCGCGGACTGAACTCGACTCGCCGTTCGCACGCCGGCTACCCTTTTCACTCGCGCGCTCGTCCCGCTCGGTATGGGCTACGCCGAACTGTCGGAGATGCTCGCAGCCGACGGGGAGAGCCAAACCGTCACCGCGCTTCCAGACGGGAGCGTCGACGTCTACTACACCGCGTACGACGTCCACGGCGAGCGGATCGAGGACCGCAAGACGTTCGCCGACCGGCTTACCGAGGACCCGCCGGCGTTTCCGGTCGACCGCCGCTCGACCGAACCCGGCGGGCAGGCGGTCAACATGGCCGTCCAGGCCGACGCGCTCGGCGACTCGGTGCGCCTCTTCGGCCACCTCGATCATCCCGTCTTCGATGCCCTCGGGGTCGAGACGGTCTCGATGGGCCAGCCCTCGCGGGTCGAGGTCTACCCGATGGACGAGGACGTGCTCTTCGCCGAGCGCTCGGCCGAACTGGCCGACTGGACGATCGACGTGTTTCGGGCCGTCGCGGACGACCCGGGAGAACGCCTCGAAGCCGATGCCGTCTGCTGTGGCAACTGGGCGTCCGTTCCCGGATTGACGGCGGCGTTTCGCGACCTCGCGGACGCCCCGCTCGATGGCGGTACGCTCGTCTTCGACCCCGGCCCGGTGACGGTCCGCTCGACCCACGAGATCCGGGAGCTGTTCGACGCCCTCTCCGACCTCGAATCCACCTACGACGTGGTTCTGAGCGTCAACGGGACGGAACTCGCGGCGGCGGCGACGGCACTCGACGCCGACGGCGACGAACGCGAGCGGTTGTCGGCCATCCGGGTCGAGACGGGGATCAGTGCCGCGGTGCTCCACGCCGCCCCGGAAGCGGTCGCCACAACGGGGGACGGAATCGTCGCGGTGGACAACCGCTCGGTCGAAGATCCGATCCGAAAGACGGGGGCGGGAGATCGGTTCTCCGCCGGACTCGCCCACGCGCTCGCCCGTGAGTGGGGCTGGGAGACGGCTCTCGCGCTCGGGAACGCGTGTGCGTCGTACTACGTCGAGACGGCCCGAACCGCCGACCGAGAGGCGCTCCGCGAGTGGCTCTGATTTGCGTTTTCAGGCGAAACGCATACCCATTGCGACGGAAAACTCCGGAACATGGGCACGCGCTACGAGGAGGGAGACGTGGTCGCGACGCCGGACGGGCGTGGGGTCGTCGCCGCCGTCCTGACCGAAACGTTCGACTTCCCGCAGGAGGGCGGCGAGGACGAGTACGAACAGGTGACGGCCACGGCAGACCAACCGGCCTACGTCGTCGGCCTCGAGTCGGTCGGCTCGGCGGTCTACCGGGCGTCGGCGCTCGAGGCGTCGGGCTTCGACGAGGATCCCGAGCGCACCGACGGCGAGCGCCTCGCCGAGGTGATCGACGAGGACGTGAACGGACTCGACTCCCTGCCGGAGGGCTGGGACCGCGAGAGCGTCCTCGAGTACTGGGAGGGGGTCGGCGGCTCCTGGGAGGAGTGCGTCGAGGACATGATCGACGAGTTCGGCGAGGACCGCGCGAAGCAGCACTGCTCGACGATGAAGGACGAGGTCCTCCGGACGGAGCGCTGGCGCAAGGTTCTGAGAGACCTTTTTCTCGTCTGGTTTCCTCGCGCGGCCGTAGGCCGCGCTGCGGGAACCGCTCTCTGCTCACGGCGGCTTCGCTGCCGTTCGCATGGTCCGCGGGAGCTTCACTCCCGCGCTACTCGAAAAATCCCCTCCAAAAAGCCGCTCACTCGCTCGTGGTCGACGACAGCAGCGGAGAAAACAGCGTTACTCGTAGAGCCAGGTCTCGTCGACCCGCTCGTAGTCGAGCAGTTCCTCCTCGTCGAAGAACAGCTCTATCTCGCGCTCGTTCGCGCCCTCGTCGGCGTGGTCCGAGCCGTGGATGACGTTGCGACCCAGATCCAACCCGAAGTCGCCGCGGATGGTGCCGGGCACCGAATCGGCAGGGTCGGTCTCGCCCATCATCCGCCGAACCTGCCGCGTGGCGTCCTGGCCCTCCCAGACCATCGCGAAGACGGGCTCGGAGGTGATGAACTCGACGAGCCCCTCGAAGAAGGGCTTGTCCTCGTGCTCTCCGTAGTGTTCGTGGGCGAGTTCCTCGTCAATCCGCATGAACTTCCCGGCGACGAGCTTCAGCCCGCGCTCTTCGAAGCGCGAAACGATCTCGCCGATTAAACCCCGTTGAACGCCGTCGGGCTTGACCATCACGAAGGTGCGCTCGGTTTCGCTCATTCTTCGCGGTCCTCGCTCTCGTCCGTGTCGCTCTCCGCTTCCGCTTCGGCCTCGTCCTCGACGGTCTCGGCCTGTTCCGCGCCGTCGTCGCTCTCGACGTCGCCCTCCTCGGCGGTGACCTCTTCGGCGGTCTCCGCGTCGGCTTCGACCGTCGCCTCCTCCTCGGTGGCGGCGACCTCGGTGCCCGGTTCGCCGGCGGCGGCGGCCGTCGATTCGGCCCGTGCGCCGGCCTTCTCGGCGGCGCGGGCGCGTCCTTCCTTCTCGGCGCGTCCCGCAGCGGTCCACTCCAAATCGCGGGCCTCGCGCCCGAGGAAGTAGTTCTTCTCCGCCTTCGAGTCGACGAAGTGGAGCACGGTGCCGTCGGTCCGGACGAACATGATGCCCGTCCCGGGTTCGATCTCCTCGCCGCTGTAGTCGCAGGTGCGTGTCTCGACCATCATTGACCCCCGATGGAGTCGGCCTCCCGGGCGGTCTCGCGGAGCTGAAGGATGTCACCCTCGCGGACCGGGCCCAGGACGTTTCGCGTGATGATGCGTCCCTGGTTCTCGCCCTCGCGGATGCGGCACTTGACCTGCATGGCCTCGCCGTGCATCCCCGTTTTGCCGACGATCTCGATGACCTCGGCGGACGTGGATCCGTCGGTCGCTTCTTCTGTACTCATCCTCTGTCACCTCAGCGGAGGTCCTCGACCTTCTTCCCGATGTCCTCGACGTCGCTCTCGGCCTCGCCGGCGTCGACGATTGCGGCGGCCGCCGATCCGACCTCCAGACCTGCGGCATGGCCGACGTCGTCCTGCGTCTCGACGAAGACGAAGGGGATGCCCTTCTCGTCGGCGAGTTCGGGCAGGTGCAGCACGATCTCCTCGGGCTGGACATCCTCGGCGATGACGACGAGCGAGGCGTTGCCCCGCTCGATGGCTTTGGTCGTTTCGTTCGTTCCCTTCTTCACCGAACCGGTGTCTCGGGCGACCTCGAGGGCCTCTAGGGCGTCCTCCTGGAGGTCGGCCGGGACGTCGAAGTTGACGTATACTGGCATTGTGATCTCCTCCTGCACGCGGGCTCTCGCTCCCCTGCCTGCATAGATCCTAAACGGCTAGGAGCGTCATGACCCCGCGCAGGCTGTAGACTGGAGTAGCGCACCACCCCATAAAAGCGTGTTCAAACGATAGAGGGCGTGTGAGCCGGACGCACGGGGTTACGTGTATCCAATACGTTGGTGAAATCAATTATCCCGGCCGATCCGGGGATCCTGACGGGATCGGACCCGCCGCGCGACCGCCCGCGTGAACCGCCGAACTCGCCGCGAACCGACCGTTTTAGTGGTCCAGTAGCGAACCAGGCGCATCGTCCTCGATTCGATCCGCGCCGTCACCGCCGTCACCCGACCCCGCGTGGTCGGCTCGATCAGCCTCGCCCACGGCGCGAACGAGTTCTTCTCGGTCGCGCTCCCGCCGATCATCCCCCTGTTGGTGAGCGATCTCGGCATCAGCTACGCGCAGGCGGGCTTCCTGCTCACGGTCTTCTTCGTCATGTACTCGATCTTCCAGCTTCCCGCGGGCGTACTCGCGGACCGCCTCGGGAAGAAACGCCTGCTCGTCGCCGGCCTCGGGGGGATGGCCGGCGCGGTCGCGCTCGCGGCCACCGCGGGCGGTTACGAGACCCTGCTCGTCGCACAGGCCGTCGCCGGGATCAGCGGCAGTACGTTCCACCCGACGGGGATGTCGCTCATCAGCGACGTCGAGACGTCGAGCACGGAGGGAAAGGCGATGGGCGTCTTCGGCTTCGGCGGGATGGTCGGCACGATGGCCTCGCCGGTCCTGATCGGCGGCCTCGCGGCGCTGTTCGGCTGGCGGGTCGCGCTCGGAGCGGCCGCGGCCCTCGGACTCGTCGTCACCCTCGCGTTCGTCCCGCTGTTCGACGAGTCCGAAACGGAGTCGAAACCCGAATCCGACGACGCTACCCGTCCGCGTTCGGACGGTGGTCGCTCGTTCTCGCCGCGCGCTCCGCTTCGATCGGCGGTGGAGGCCGTGGACGTCCCCGTTACGCGAGGGATCGCCGTCCTGTTCTGCGTGACCGTCCTGATCTCGCTGCAGAGCCGGGCGATCCAGACGTTCACGACCACCTACATCGCTGCCGGGACCGGTGGTTCGACCTCCGTCGGAAACCTCGGCTTCTTCGCCCTGCTCGCGGGCGGGAGCCTCTCGTCGCTGTGGGCCGGCAGCCTCTCGGACCGGTTCGACCGGGGCTCGCTCGGCGTCGTCGCCGCGCTCTCGACCACGCTGCTCGTCGGCGCGACGCTGTTCGTCACACGCCTCCCGGGCGATGTCCCGGCGGAACTCCTCTTCGCCTTCCTCGCGGTCTGGTTTTTCGTCATCGGCGCGGTGATGTACGCCTGCGTTCCCGTGAAGAACGCCCTCATCTCCGAGCAGGCCGAACGCGAGTTCAGCGGCAGCCTCTTCGGGGTGATCCAGACCGCGAGCGCGATCGGTAGCGCCTCCGGGCCGGCCGTCTTCGGCGTGCTCGCGACCGAGTGGGGGGTCGTCGCCGCCTACCCCGCCATCGCCGTCGTGAGCCTCTCCCTCGCGGGGCTGTTTTTCGTCCTCTCGCGGATCACGAACTGAGAGAACCGGAACAGAGTCGGTGTGCCCGTCCGGGGAACGTGGTCATACTGTCGGTCATACGCGTGGATCCGAGACAGTCAGGACGAGGAGGAACCGGGCTATTGTCGGTCGAATCGTGCCACCGACGGCGATCGTCCCATGACCGACAGCATCAGTAACCCTCTTAGGCGAACCCGGAGAAGGACCCGTGATGGACATCCCGGCGGTCGCCACCGCCCTCCTCGCGGAGGCACGAGCCACGAACGAGCGCCGCCTGCTCGTCCTCTCGGGGGACCCCGATCGGGGGATCGACGCGCTCGGCGAGGCCCTCGATAGCCTGCCGGTCGCCGTCACCGACACCGTCCTCGTGAGCGACCGCGAGGTCCTCCCCTGCGAGCGGGTCGATCCGAAGCGAACCGCCGAACTGCTCGGGACCACCCGAGAGGTCGTCGTCTACGACGCTCACGACCGGTTCGAGCCGAACGCACTGGGACGGCTCACGGGCGTCGTCGACGGCGGCGGCCTGCTGGTCCTGCTCGTGCCCGATCTCGCTGGCTGGCCCGACCGGCGCGACGAGTTCGACGCGAGCCTCGCGGTCCCGCCGTTTGGGGAGGCCGACGTGACCGGACGGTTCCGCGAGCGCCTCGTCACGCTCCTCGGAGCCCACCCCGGAATCGCCATCGTGAACGTCGACAGCGGGGACGTCGAGCGCGACGGGTTGACCCGTCCGGCCCCGCGTATCGAACGCGATCGGGTAGCGATCCCCGACACCCGGGCGTTCCCGCGGGCGGCCTACGAGGCCTGCCTGACGAGAGATCAGGTCGAGGCGCTCGCCGCGCTCGAATCCCTCCGCGAGGACGGGCGGGCGGTCGTGATCGAGGCCGATCGCGGCCGGGGAAAGTCGAGCGCGGCCGGGTTGGCCGCGGGCGCTCTCGCGGCCGACGGCGCGGACGTACTCGTGACCGCCCCCGACGCCCGCAACGCCGCCGAGGTGTTCTCGCGCGCGCGCGAGCTGCTCGGAGCGGAGCCCGAAACGGGCGAGTATCGCCTCGAAACCGCCGCGGGGGGGCGGGTGCGTTTCGCCCGCCCCGTGGAGGCGGCCGACGCCGACCCGGACGTGCTGATCGTCGACGAGGCGGCCGCGCTTCCGGTGCGGGTGCTCGAACGCTGTCTCGAAACCGGTCGGGTGGCCTTCGTCACCACGATCCACGGCTACGAGGGCGCGGGCCGCGGCTTTTCGATCAGGTTTCGCGACCGCCTCGACGAAAGCGGACACGAGGGCCGCTCGGTAACGATGGCCGACCCCATTCGCTACGCCGCGGGCGACCCGGTCGAGGTGTGGGCGTTTCGCGCCCTGTTGCTCGATGCGCGTCCGCCCGTCGCCCAACTGGTCGCCGAGGCGACCCCCGGGACGGTCGCCTATCGCCGTCTCTCGCGGTCGGCTCTCGCTTCCGACGAGGGACTCCTCCGGGAGACGTTCGGCCTGCTCGTCGCGGCCCACTACCGGACCGAGCCGAACGACTTGGCGAGGCTCCTCGACGCGCCCAACCTTTCGGTGCGCGCGCTGACCCACGACGGCCACGTCGCGAGCGTCGCGCTCCTCGCCCGCGAGGGCGACCTTCCCGCCGACGTTCGGGAGGGCCTCTACGACGGTGGTCGGATCCGCGGGAACATGATACCCGACCTGTTGATGAGCCAGTTGCGCGACGAGCGCGCGGGCGGGCCGGTGGGCTGGCGGGTGTTGCGGATCGCCACTCACCACGCCGTTCGCTCGCGCGGCCTCGGATCGCGCCTGCTCTCGGAGGTGCGCGAGGAGTTCTCCCGGAGCGCGGACTGGCTCGGCGTCGGCTACGGCGCGACGCCCGAACTCCTCTCCTTCTGGTCGGAAAACGGCTTTTCGACCGTCCACCTCTCGACAACCAGGAACGACGCCAGCGGCGAGTACTCGGCGGTCATGCTCTCGCCGACGAGCGATGTGGGGCGCGAACTGCACGACCGACACGCCGCGTGGTTCGCCGACCGGATCGAGGGGGTGCTCTCGGATCCCCTCGACGACGCCGATCCGGACGTGGTCCGTGCTGCCCTGGGGTCGGTCGAGGCCGCCGTCGACCCCGGCCTCTCCGAGCGCGACTGGATCCACGTCGCTGGCGCGGCCTACGGCCCCGGAACCTTCGACGTCTCGCCGGGGAGCTTTCGTCCGCTCGCCGTCTCGCACCTGATCGACGGCGAGGCGCCGCTCACCGACCGAGGGGAGCGCCTGCTCGTCCGGAAGGTCCTGCAGGGCCGTCCGTGGGACGGGGTCGCCGAGGAGTTGGGGTTCGTCTCGACGCGGATGTGTATGCGGGCTCTTGGCGAGAGCTTCAAGCCGCTGGTCGACGAGTACGGGTCAGAGGCGGCGCTCGAAGAGAGGCGCCGCTACGCCGATGAGTGACACTGAGACCTGCGCCGAGGACGACTGTGACCGCGCCGCGGCCGTCCGCCTGCACATCCCGTGGAAGGAAAACAGGAACGTCTGCACTGCCCACGCTCGCACGCTCGCCCAGCAAGCGGGCGTCGTCGCCGAACCACTCGACGACGCCGACTGGGAGTAGGCTACGGGTGGGCGAAGTAGGCCACCGACTCGACATCGCTGTGGCGGTCAACCCGCGCGAAGCCGATCCGTTCGAACTGCACCATCTCATCCACTTCCGTGTCGGCGAACTCGGGTTCGGCCCGTCCCTCGACGTCCCCGTCCATCGTCCGCAGGCGCACGGGGACGCTCCCCTCCTCGGGCACCCAGTGGATCACGTCGACGCCCTCCTCCCGCACGGCGTCGATGTCGTCGCCGGTAAATTCGAACTCCTCGCCCGAATAGCGCACGCAACCGAGCCCCTTGAGCCAGACGCGCTCGCCCTCGTTCGGAAGATCGGCGGGTTCGACGAGGGCGGCGTCCCCGACTGGAATCTCGCGGGTGCCACGCTCCTCGTGGTCGGGATGTCGGGGCGGTTCGGCCACGTCGGGCCCTTCGCCCGAGAGTGCGACCCGCTCGCCCTCCCGGACGAGGAAGTACCTATCGGAGGCGTCGTCGATCCGTTCCCTGTTTTTGGCGTAGACGGTACTCATCGCCAGATCCACATCGGTGGTCGACGTACCGAGTTCGATCATCGCCTCCGTGAGCGCCTCGCCGCGGATCCCACGGCGACGGACGCTCGCGATCGTCGGGGCGCGCGGGTCGTCCCAGCCCTCTAGCTCGCCCGTCTCGATCAGTTCCTTGATCCGCGAGGTGCTCATCTTCACGTCGTAGGCGTCGATCTGGACGTGGCCCCAGTGGATCACCTCGGGGTACTCCCAGCCGAAGTAGTCGTAGAGGAAGCGCTGGCGCTTCGCGGAGTCCTGCAGGTCGATCCCCCGAACGATGTGGGTGATCCCCGTGAGGTGGTCGTCGATCCCCGATTGGAAGTCGAGCATCGGCCAGCATCGGTACTCGGCGGCCTCCTCGCGGGGGTGCGGGCGGTCGACCATCCGGAAGGCGACCCAGTCGCGCAGGGCGGGGTTCTTGTGGGTGATGTCGGTGCGAACTCTGAGGACGATCTCGCCGGCGTCGTACTCGCCGTCGACCATCGCCTCGAACTCCTCTCGGGTCTCCTCTACACTCCTCTCGCGGTGCGGGCAGGCCTTCCCCGAGTTCTTCAACTGGGAGAACGTCTCTCCGGGACACGTACAGGTGTAGGCGCCGCCGCGGTCGATCAGATCTCTCGCGTGCTCGTAGTAGGTCTCGACGCGATCGGAGGCGCGGATGACCTCGTCGGCCTCGAACCCGAGATATTCGATGGCGTCGAGGATCGCGTCGTAGGCCTCGAGGTCGGGCCGCTTCGTCTCGGGGTCGGTGTCGTCGAACCGACACAGCATCGACCCGCCGTAGCGCTCCTTGTAGGTGGCGATCACGGCGGGCATCCGGGCGTGGCCCAGGTGCCACGGCCCGTTCGGGTTCGGGGCACACCGCATCCGGATCTCGTCGTAGGCCTCGGCGTTCGGTAGATCCGGCAGGACGTGCTCGTCGTCCTCCTCGTCGGCCTCCAACTCATCGAGCAGTTCGGGCGCGAGGTCGGCCAGTCGCTCGCGGCGCTCCTCGGGCGTGAGGTCGTTGACCCGCGCGGCGACCGGGGCGGCGATCCCGGGGACCTCGTCGCCGTGCGGTCGGAAGTCGGGGTTCTCGCCCATCAGCGGGCCCATGATCGCGCCCACGTCGGCCTCGCCCCCGTGCTTGACGGCGTTCATCAGCGCGTGCTTCTCGGCCTCCCGTTCGATCCGTTCTCGGAGCTCCTGATCCATTACCGGCCGGTTCGCGCGACCGGGTGAAAAGGAAACTGATCGCCGCCCTAGTAGCCGCGCTCGATCAGGTAGTCCGCGACCGCTTCGAGTTGGTCCCGGGCCTCGTTCTCGGGCAGCACCCCGAGTTCGTCTTTCCCCTCGCGGACGAGCGACTCCGCCGCCTCGCGGGCGTACGCGATGCTGCCCACGGATTCGAGCCGCGAGACCGCCGCGTCTATCTCCGCCTCCGAGACCGCCTCGGGGTCGGTCGCGTCGACAAGCGCGTCGGGATCGACCCCCTGCTCGCGGGCGTGGAGCGTGATCAGCGTCCGCTTGCCCTCGACGAGGTCGCTGCCGCGCTGCTTGCCGAGCACGTCGCTCGGCACCGTCAGGTCGAGCACGTCGTCCTGGATCTGGAACGCCTTGCCGATGTCGATCCCGTAGCGGTAGACCGCCTCGATCGTTCGGTCGTCGGCCCCCAACAGGGTCGCGGGGACGCTCGCCGCGGCCCCGTAGAGCACCGCCGTCTTGAGTTCGACCATCTCCAGGTACTCCGCCTCGCCCACGTCGTCACGGTGCTCGAACTCGACGTCGAACGACTGCCCCTCGCAGATCCGCGTGCAGGTGCGCGCGAGCGTCCGAAGCGCCTCCAATCCCCGATCGGGTCGTGCCCCGCTTTCGAGCATGATCTCGAACGCCTTCGAGTAGAGCGTGTCCCCGGCGAGGATCGCGGTTTCGAGGTCGTACTCGCGGTGGACCGCCGGGACGCCACGGCGGAGGTCGTCGTCGTCCATGATGTCGTCGTGGATCAGCGTGAACGACTGGATGGTCTCGATCGCCACCGCCGCGCGCATCACGTCGATCGTCGCGGGCGCTCGGCGCGTTCCGTCCGCGTCGTTCGCGGAACCACGTCCGGCGTTCGCGTCAAGCGTCGGGAACTCGCGGTAGTCCGTCGAGAGGGGTTCGACGTCACAGAGCGCCTCGGCGGTCAACAGGAGGACGGCCGGTCGGAGCCGCTTTCCCCCCGCGTCCAGCAGGTAGCGAGACGCCTCGTAGAGCCGTTCGGGACGGGCGATCGGCAGTTCGGCCTCGATCGCCCGGTTGACCCGCTCGCGGCGTTCCGCCACCGCTTCCGTCACCGACCGTGCCTCGGGGTGGGTCATCACTCGACCAACTGCACGACGTTGCCGTTGTGCGTGACGTGGAGGTCACGTCCGAGCTCGTAGCCCTGGTTCTGGGCGAGGTTGACGTAGCCCGAGTAGCCCTTCATGTTCTGGTGGGCCGGGATGACGTTCTGGGGCTGGAGCGCGTCGAGCATCGCGTAGTGGCCCTCCTGACAGAGGTGACCCGAGACGTGGATCTCGTCGTAGATTCTCGCGCCCTGCATCTGCAGCAGGTTCTCGGACTGGTAGCGCTGGCCCTCGTTCGTCGGCTCGGGGATGACGCGCGCCGAGAACAGCACCTTGTCGCCGTCGTCGAGCTGGTAGGGCGTCTCGCCCCGGCCCATCCGGGTGAGCATCGCGCGTGGCTCGCCTTGATGGCCCGTCACGATGGGCAGGAAGTTCTCCTTGCCCTCGTTCATGATGCGCTTGAACGTCCGGTCGACGGATTTCCGGTGGCCGAACATCCCCACTTCCTCGGGGAAGTCGACGAAGCCGAGCCGTTCTGCGGTGCCCGAGTATTTCTCCATCGACCGGCCGAGCAGGATCGGGGTGCGGTCGATCTCCCGGGCGAACTCGACGAGCGACTTGACGCGGGCGATGTGGCTCGAGAACGTCGTCGCGACGATCCCGCCGTCGTAGTCCTCGATGCTCGTCATGACGTCCTGCAGGTGCCGTCGGGCGACCGACTCGCTGGGCGTGCGCCCCTTCTTGTTCGCGTTGGTACAGTCCTCGATGTAACAGAGGACGCCCTCGCCCTCGCGGCCGATCTCGCGGAAGCGCTCCATGTCGATGGGGTCCTCGATCACGGGCGTGTGGTCCATGCGCTTGTCGAGCCCGTAGACGATCGCTCCCTCGGGCGTGTGGAGCACGGGGTTGATCGCGTCGATGATCGAGTGGGTGACGTGGACGAACTCGAGTTCGAGCCCGTTGCCGATCTCCATCGTCTCGCCGCCTTCCATCGTCTGGAGGTCGTTCTCGACCATGAACTTGTTCTCGTCCTCGATCTCCTGTTTGACGAGTTCGATCGTGAACGGCGTCGCGACGATCGGGGCGTTGTACCGGTGTGCGAGCTTCGAGAGCGCTCCGATGTGATCGAGGTGGCCGTGGGTCGGGACGATCGCCTGAACGTCGCCCTCGATGTCGGACATCACGCGATCGTCCGGGATCGCGCCCATGTCGATCAGGTCGAGGCTGTGCATCGTCTCGGTCTGTACGTTGTCGTGGATGAGGACCTTCGACAGGTTCAGCCCCATGTCGAAGATGACGACGTCGTCGCCAGCGCGGACGGCAGTCATCTGCCGCCCGACTTCCTCGTAGCCGCCGATCGTTGCGATTTCGATTTCCATAGTTGGATTCTCCGAGCATTCAAAGCCACAGAGTGGCGAACGTGCTCACTGAAAGCCGCGGACGGCCCCGGCGTCTTACAGCCGTGAGTCGACAGGTCCCGATCGCTTCGAGTTCCCGCATGCGGCGACGCCGCATTTACCCGCGGGTTTCGTTGCGTGGCGCTATGACCCCCGGCCGTATAAAGAGCGTGGGTTCGTCGCGGAACCGCCCCTCAGTCGATCCGCGTACCCGGAGCCCCGCCGGCGAGGAACTCCGCCAGCGCATCCGGTCCGAAGATCGACGCCGGAACGCCGAGTTCCAAGAGTGCCCGCACCTTTCCGGCCATCCCTCCAGTGACGTCCGTCGACTCGCTCTCGCCGAGATACGCCGCGACCTCGTCGTAGCTCCCGATCTCCGGGATCACCCCGCCCGCGTCGTCGAGGACGCCCGGTACCGCCGAACAGAGTCCCACGCGATCGGCGTCCAGTCCCTCGGCCAGCGCCACGACGAGTTCGTCGCCGCTGACGATCGTCGCGCCCTCGCCGCGGTGGGAGATCACGTCGCCGTACAACACCGGGACGAACCCCTCGGCAAGCATCGTCTCGATCCCGTCGAGCGGGAGCGACAGTTCTCCGTCTCGCGTCCGGTGAGCGACCGAGAGCGGATCGACGGGCACTGCGGGGACGGATTCAGCTCCGAGCGCCGACAGCACGCGCTCGTTCAGTCGTTCCATCGAGGCGTGGATCTCCCGGACCGCCGCCCCGTCGTGAGTTCCCTCGGTGACCGACACGCCGTGTTTCGCCGCGTAGCGGTGGCCGAAACTCCCCGCGCCGTGGACGACGACGAGGTCCCCGCGACCCGCGATCGCACCCGCGAGGCTCCCGAGACGGTCCTCGTCGACCGTTTCCTCGCGATCCTTGTCGGTGATCACCGACCCGCCGAGTTTGAGGACGATCACTCGACGCGCACCCCCTCGTCGTCGAGTTCGGCGCGAAAGCCCTCCTCGCAACCGGGCGTGAACCGCAGCGCCGTCTCGGTCTCCTCCGTCTCGTCGAGCGCGACGATACAGCCCCCGCCGCCCGCGCCCGTGAGCTTCGCGCCGTGGGCACCCGCGTCGCGGGCGGCCCAGACCATCCGGTCGAGCGAGCGCGAGGAGACCCCCAGCGCCGAGAGCAGGCCGTGGTTGAAGTCCATCAAGGTACCGAGTTCCGCGACGTCCGCCTCCTCAAGCGCCCGCTCACCCTGTCGGACGATGTCGCCGATCGTTTTCACCGTGTCCGCCGCGAACGGGTAGCGCTCGCGCAGTTCCCGAACGCCCGCGACGAGTTCGCCCGTGTTGCCCGCGCCGCCGTCGAACCCGATGACGAACGGGAGGTCCGGGGACTCGATCGACCGGCAGTCATCGCCCTCGACGCGGACCGCTCCTCCAGTAGCTGAACAGAACGTGTCGGCCCGCGAGGCCTGGCCCTCCTGAACCTCGTACTCCGCGCGGTAGGCCCGGTCGGCGATCTCGTTCGTACCCAACTCGACGCCCAGTTCGCGGGTCGCGGCGTCGATCCCGGCGACGACGACGGCCGCCGAGGAGCCGAGTCCCGCGCCAAGGGGAATCTCGCTCTCGACCGTGACGTCGAAGCCCGCGTCCGGCGCGTCGGCGGCCTCGCGGGCCTGCTCGATGGACGCGTCGACGTAGCCCATCGCCGCCTCGACGAGGTCGGTCGACACGTCCACGTCGGGCGTGGCGTCGGTCTCGCCGCTGTACTCGACGGTGAAACCGTCAAGCGAGAGGTCCTCGGCGTGGACGCGCAGTCGGCTGTCCCCGCGGCGCTGAACGGAGACCCGCGCTCGCCGGGCGATCGCACACGGCACCGCGGGCTCCCCGTAGACGACGGCGTGTTCGCCGAAGAGGTAGACCTTCCCCGGCGCGCTTGCGGTGATCATGTGGAAACGTGGTCAACGACGCCGTTTATACGTACAGGTTCGGCTATCTCTCAGCCGACCCCGTTTCGAAAAAATGTCAATCACCGACACATTTTTGTTCGTTGACGGTGGGGTTGCACCGTGAACGTACTCGTCACCGGCGGGGCCGGTTTCATCGGCAGTCACCTGACCGACGCGCTCGTTTCCGACCACGACGTCACCGTCCTCGACGACTTCTCGAGCGGCCGCCGCGCGAACGTCCACCCCTCGGCGCGCGTCGTCGAGGGGGACGTCCGCGACGAGCGCCGTCTCGACGAGGTCGTCGGCGGGGCGGACGTGGTCTTCCATCAGGCCGCGAGCGTCAGCGTCGACCGGTCGGTCGAGGACCCGACGGGGAGTCACGCGGTCAACGTCGACGCGACCCTCTCGCTGCTGGAGGCCGCACGGAGACACGACGTCCGGTGTGTGCTGGCCTCCAGTGCGGCGATCTACGGCCGACCCGAGTCGGTACCGATCCCCGAATCCATGCCCAAGGACCCCGAGTCCCCCTACGGCATCGAGAAGCTGAGCGTCGACCAGTACGCCCGCGTCTACAACGACCTCTACGACCTGCCGACGGTCGCGCTTCGCTACTTCAACGTCTACGGCCCGCGACAGACCGCCGGCGACTACAGCGGCGTCATCAGCGTCTTCCTCCGACAGGCGCTCGAGGACGAGCCCATCACGGTCCACGGCGACGGCTCCCAGACCAGGGACTTCGTCCACGTGGACGACGTCGCACAGGCGAACCTGCTGGCGATGGAGACCGACCGCGTGGGCGAGGCGTACAACGTCGGCACCGGCGAGACGACGACGATCGACGCCCTCGCGCGGACGATCCGGGACGTGACGGGGTCCGACTCGGAGATCGTCCACACCGAGGGCCGTGCCGGGGACGTCGACCGGAGCCGTGCGGCGATCGAAAAGGCCCGACAACACCTGGGTTACGAACCGACGGTCACGCTCGAGGACGGCCTCCGGACGCTGGCCTGACCCGCCGAGTCGCAACGACAGTATATTTATAGGAAGGCGTTGGATTCCAAACACGATGAGAGTCATCCGCGTGACAGATTCGGATCGATGGGAGGGGTTCGTGGAGGGGAACAACGGCCCGGTGTTCGATGGGTGGGCGTGGGGGGAACTTTGTGAGGCGTGTGGCCATCGGACCTATCGCCTCGCCGTCGAGGAGGACGGGGACCTGCTCGCCTGCGTACCCCTCGTCTACATGGAGAGTCGACTGTTCGGCGATCAACTCGTCTCGATGCCCTACAGCGCCTACGGCTCGGTCGTGAGCCGGGAGGACGCCCCCGAGGCGGCGACAGACCTCCTGCTCGAACCCGTCCGCGACCTCGCCGACGAACTCGGCGTCGACTTCGTCAGCCTTCGGGGACGTGACCTCGGCGACCCGTCCGGCTTCGAGAGGGAGAACCGCTTCGTCACGTTCGACATTCCCTTGTCGGACGATCCCGAGGAGGTGTGGAGCGCGCTCGACGGGTCGAACCGAACGCACGTCCGCAAGGCCCGAAAGGAGAACGTCGAGTATCGACGGGGGACCTCGAGGGAGGACCTGAAGCGGTACTACGACCTGTACCTGAAGAACATGCGGGCGTTCGGCAGTCCGCCCCACTCGTTCTCGTTCTTCACGCGACTCTGGGAGGGCCTCGGCGACCACATGGTGGTCGAACTCGCGCTCAAGGACGATCACCTGATCAACGGCCAGATACGGTTCCTCTACGGCGACCGGTGTTTCGACTGGGGTGGGGTCACCGACTACGAGTACCGCGACCTGCAGGGCGGGAGCCTCCTCCTGTGGAACGGCATCGAACACGCCTGCGAGGCGGGCTACTCGACGTACACGATGGGACGGACCCGGGAGGGGACCGGCGTCTACAACTTCAAGAAGAGTTGGGGCGGTGAGAAGGCGTGGTTCGACGACTACCACTACTTCCCGAACGGGTCGACGGAGCTTCCGAACCCCGACGACGAGAAGTACGACCGGGTCAAGGACGTCTGGGAGCGCCTCCCGCTATCGGTGACGAGAGTGATCGGCCCGCCGATCCGTCGACAGATCAGCCTCTGATACGATCGCTGCGATCGCCCGAACGGGTTCGACGACGGGTGTACCGTCGACTCATACTGTCGGTCATGGGCGTATGACCTGCGGTGGCCTGATTCGACGAGCACCAAAGGAGTCGCGCCGGTCGTGGCTCCACGCGAGTCACGGCGGTATGACCGACAGTATCACCACTCGTCGAGGACCGATTCGTACAGGTCGAGGTGGGTCTCGGCGATCGCGTCCCACGAGAGTCGGTCGCCCTGAGCGGCGCTGTTCTCGGCCATTCGATCCCGCTTCTCGCGGTCCTCGAGCAGGTCGACGATCGCGTCGGCGAGCGCTTCGGGGTCCTCCGGCGGAACGACCTCCCCGGCGCCGGACTCGCCGACCAGTCGGGGGAAGTCACCCGCGGAGGAGGAAACGACCGGTTTGCCGAAGGAGAAGGCGGTCGCGAGCGCGCCGCTGTGTCCCTTCGTCCCGCCCTTCTGCCGGCGGTAGGGGGCCGCAACGAGCGCGGCCCGCGAGAAGAACTCCCCGACCTCGTCGTTCGGGATGAAGTGGTCGTGGACCTCGAAGTTCTCGGGATACCGCCCGACGATCTTGCGCGAGCGCTTGCCGAGTCGGCCGTTGCCGGCGATCACGAGGGTCACGTCGGGAACCCGTTCGCGCACGAGCGGGATCGCCTTCACCAGCGTGTCGATGCCCTTCGCTGGGATGATGTGGCCGAAAAAGAGCACCGTGTGGTCCTCCTCGGGCAGTTCCTCGTAGTCGTACTCGCCGAACATGTCGTTGACCCCGTGGGGGATGACCGACACCGACTCCGGGTCGGGGACGCGCTCTCGGAGCACCCGCCGCTGGTTTTCGGTGTGAACGATTGATCGCCGAATATCGAGTTCGGGAATCAGCGCATCGACGAGTCCCTCGAGGGCATCGGGCGGACGCGAGATGGGGAACCGTTCGACCGGCACCTCGTGGTAGGTGACCACGAACGGGTAGCGCTCGTCGAGTCGATAGCGTTTCGCGTAGAACTTGACCTGCGGGAACAGGTCGGTCGGATCGTGGACGATGTCGGGATCCACCGCCTCGATCAGGCGGAGGTTCTTGTACGAGGCGAGCGCCTTCAGGTTGCGCCGAACGTCGAAGTTGAACCGCTGGAGTTCGGGCAGGGAGATGTTCATCGATTCGAACGCGTTGAGGACCCGGACGTCCTGGGAGAAGACGTCGTCGGCGGTGGTTTCGGTTGGTTTGAGGACGGTCACGTCGGCGTGGTTCCCCACGGCGTTCGCGAGTTGAGCGGCATAATGAGGGAGTCCACCGCTGTTCTGCGAGAGGACGTACGCGATTTCCATCACCGGTAGTACAGCGCGACGATAATTATATCCTCCTGACTATTCGGGAGACCGTCCGCGTTAATTGAGCGACTGCTCGATGGGATTCATGGCGTCGCCCGCGGGTTCCTACTTGCTTTCGGTCGAGCGATCCGATCCGAGCAACACGTCGAAGACGAGGTAGAAGATCGAACTCCCGAGTAATCCGACGACCGGGAGGGGCGAGACGCCGATCTGCAACGACCGGACGAAGTAGGTCATCGCGTCCCGGTACTCCCCGTCGCGGTGGAGGTAATAGCCCATCGCGAAGTACATCTGCCGGTAGAAGACGTAGGTGAAGGGCCTGATTTCGGGAACGCGGTCGCTGGCGAACGCGACGTACTTCTTGCCCTCGGTGAGGTAGTGCGACGGGTCGATCCGGTCGGCGGACATGCTCGTCTCGTGATACCGGACCGTGAACGTCTCCCGGCAGAGACAGACGCCCGCGTGCGATGCTTCGAGCGCGAAGAGGTGGTCCTCCCACCGTCCGAGACGCTCCTCGAAACGCACGTCGACCTGCTCGGTGTCCAGCAGGATCGAGGACATGACCTCGTTGAGGTCGCCGACGAACAGTTCGTAGAGGAAGTCGTCGCGCGACATCGAGGGGTCGCCGTCGAGACAGAGCCCCGCGCCCGTCCGTTCCATGCGTCCCAGCTGCCGTTCGAGTTTGTCGGGCTTCCAGAGATCGTCGGCGTCGAGAAAGGCGACGTAACGGGTGGTGGCGCGTTCGATACCTCGGTTGCGCGTCGCCGCCGGTCCGCGACCCTCGGGGTCCTCGACCACGATGGTCTCCGTCGGCACCGATTGGCGGGCGACCGACCGTTTCGCCTCCTCCAGCATCCGTTCGGGCGTGTGTTGGGCGCTGTAGGGGATGACGACGGAGACGGTCGCCGCGTCGGTAGATGACATGACTCTGATAACAAAGTCGATACACTTGACTATTGTGTCACGTGACTCGATCACCCGGAGGAGTCGGCGACGTCGACCCAGACGTAGGCGCTCCGGTAGGCGTTCTCCTCGCTCGGCGACTCGGGGAGCGCCCCGACGTACAGCAGGTAGGTGAGCCGCAGGTTCTCGCCGGTGCGGTCGGGGGTGACGACGTGTTCGCGCTCCGTGGTCTCCCCATTGTCGAGGGTGACCTCGAACCGGTCGAGTTCCGTCGCCGACTGGACGGTCGCGCCGGATTCGCCGGAGTCGACCTCCTGGAGCTGCACGACGACGGTGTAGGTGGTCTCGGTTCCTTCGTTGTTCCCGATCCCGACGATCAGCGGTTGGTCCTGACCGACGGCGAGTTCGGACGGGTAGTCCTCGGAGACGGCTTCGCCGTTCTCCTCGTGGAGCAGGTACAGTTCGGTGTAGCCGTCGTTCTGTACCGGCACCATCGCGTACACGGCGCTGCTGAGAACGAACAACACGACGAATCCGACCGCTACCGTCGAGAACAGGTCCCTTCGCACCGACTGCAGCGGGGTGAGGGCGTCGACCCAAGCCATCGTGGAGCGACCGAATCGATTCGACGGGGGAAGCGCCAGCCGTCGGACCGCCGCGACGGCCGCGAACGCGGCGGTCCCGACGGCCAGGACGCGAACCGCCGTCACGGCGGTGCCCGCGACGGACGCCACGACCAGACCCCCGGCGACGACCGCGAGGAGGCCACCGCTCACGCCGACCGAGAGCACGGCCCGTTCGAAGCGGGTGATGTGTCCGGCGTGTCGGCTCCGGGTGCGGTCGGTCGAGGTGCGATCCGGCCCCCGTGCCGGGAACAGCGCGGCCACGAGGGCGTACCCCGGAACGAATCCGACGAACGCCGCCCGAACCACTGCGCCGAACGGGGACCCCTCGACTCCCGGGAGCGTCGCGAAGATTCCGAGGGCGACTGCCAGTCCGACGACGAGGAGGTCGGCGGGAACCTGTCGGAGCGACGAGAGGGCCGAGCGCTCGTCGACGGTGTCTTCCATCTCCCGGAGATAGTGAGGCAACTGATATAAATATGACAGTTCCTACGGCACGTCGATCCGTTAATTCATCGTTCGACCGTTCGAGAGAGAGCCTCCGATACGAGGGCTGAGCCGTCCACGAGGGCCCGAACCGATCGAGGGGGTGTCGCGTCGCGTCAGGGTCGGCTGTCGGACGTTCGCAAGTGACATCAGTAAGACAATATATTTACTCGATCGGGCCGAAGGCATCGGCATGGAGAATGGGGAGGGGATGACGCCCGAACGACTGGAGCGCCTCGTCGACCGACGGGTCGAGAAGCGGTTGGCCGAACTGCTGGACGAGTGCGCCTCGGGACGGGTTCCCGACGCGGTCCGCGAGGGTGTCTCACGACGAGAGGCCATGGCAGTGGCGGCCGGCGGCGTCGCCGGCTACGGCCTCTCGGCGCTCATCGGGCAGGACGGGTCGGGTGGTGGGACGATCGTCGGCGGAGACGACGAGAACGGCGAGGGGGACGGCGCCTCGGCGGCGGATCTCCAGCAGGCACTCGACGAGAGCTCGTTGGTGCGGATCGCCGGCGAGATCGACGTGAGCGGGGAGACCCCGATCAGAGTCCCCCAGAACACGATCCTGTGTGGGGACGGCGTCTACCGGCAGGCGCTCGACGTCATCGGCGGCGACGGCCTTCGGGCCGACGACGAGGGCCCCCTCGTCGAGGTGGCGGGCAACGACACCCAGGTCGTCGGACTCGCCCTAGTCAACACCGCTGGCGGCGGCGACGCGATCCGTATGACCGGATACACCGGTCGGGTATCGCATACGGACATCTATGCGGGACGCTACGGGATCGACTGCAGTCCGGACGAACGGACGACCGAACCCCGTCTCAACTTCAATCGCGTCCTCTCGACGACCGGCGCGGACGGCGAGAGCGTCGGCGTTCGGATCGAGAACATGAACGACGCGAAGGTGATAAACAACATCGTCGCGGGGTTCGACACCGAGATCGTCGTCAACCAGGAGAGCGCGATCGTTTCGCTGAACCACACCTACACCCATCCGGCGTCGGACTCGACCGTCGGCATCCGGATCGGTGCCCCCGCGGTTCGCGTCGTGAACAACCGGATCGAGGGGGAGTCCAGTCGGGCGGGAATCGAGATCACGGCCAGCGAACGGTCGATCGTCTCCCAGAACCTCGTTCAGGTCGCGTCGGGCGCCGACGGGATCCGTCTCGACATCGGCTCGGAACTTGCAAACAGCTTCCTCGCGTACAACCAGATCGAGGGGTTCTCCTCGGACGAGCCCGCCGGTACGGCCGTCGCCGCACCGGGCGTCGAGGCGTTCGACCGATCCGTCGTCGGCCCGAACGCCGCCCGCTACTTCGACGCGGAGGGACTGACTGGCGTCGCAGAGGCGGCGGGCGTCGACGGGACGCCGAACGCGGATCGGTACTTCACCTACCAACTCGTCGAGAACACCGACGACAACACCGTCTGGGTGAAAGCGCGCGAAGGAATGTACCGGATCGCCTGAGTCAGACCCCATCGCGCCCGAACTGCTGGCTGTCCGAACCGTCGTATCGAAACACGTCGGCCTCGCCGCTCGTGTAGACCTTGTTCGTCGAGCGTTCGATGGCCGCTCGCTCCGGTTCCGTGAGGTAGTACTCCGGAGGGTCCCCGTCGTACGCCGCGGCGTCGACGACGGCCCGATCGCGGACGTAGACGTAGCCCTCGGAGAACTCGATACCGGGACGCCAGTCGACCTTGATCTGTACCACGCTCGCGTCGGTGTAGGACTCCGGAACGATCCCCCGGAACATCTCACCGGTGTAGCTGTCGGTGTAGATGACCGGGGCGGCGATGCTGGTATCGTCGATCCATTCGCCGCCGTCGATCTCAGCGTCGGTGTACGCGAGCGAGTGGGTGTCGTCGTCCAGTGCGATGTCCGACGTCACCGGCGCTCCGACGGCGTTGTAGACGACACCCGTATTGAGCAGGAGGAGAACAGCTAGGGCCGCCAGAATCGGACGCCAGACGGGTACCTCTACGTCACGGATCGCGCTGACGATCCCCGCGAGCGCGATCGCGCCAACCGGCATGAACGGGGCCAGCACGACTAGAACGATCTGGTACATTCTGTCGGCGCCGAGATCGCCGGTAACGAAGTACGACGCGCCCAGGAACACGAACATCGGGATCGCGATCGTCGCCAGTTTGACCGCTTCGAGTCGTTGGTTTCGATCGGTCGGGAACAGCGCCACGAGGACCTGCGAGAGGACACCGATTCCCGCTAGCGCCATGAGTCCCATGTGTAACAACAGCGTGATCAGATAGACCGTACCGGACCCTTCCTGAATCGCGCTCGCGCCCGATCGATGGACCGCCTCGCCGGAGAGGGCCGCGTAGATCTCGACGGGAATACCGCCGAGGACCTCGACCACGCTCGCGATCATTCCCGGCGTCGTGACGGCGTACCAGCCGACCGCCGTCCCGCCGAACGCGACCGCGTAGACGCCCACGATGTTCCAGTCGAGGCTCTCGTTCGCGTACGCCACGTAGATCCGACCGAGCACGTAGGCCACCGCGAGCGAGATGACGACGATGTAGGTCGTGGTGTAGTGCGAGAAGATCAGTCCGACGCCGAAGACGAACCCGATCCACTCCTTTCCGGGAAGCCGCTCCCGGTCGGTGAGCAACACCAGAAGCAACAGGACCACGAACAGTTGGGCCATGCGCGTTTTGCCCGGCGTGCCGTTGAACGTCCGGAAGTAGAAGACGAAGAAGTACGCCCCGACGAAGGCCACGTCGGATCCGAAAACGTCCTTGAAGGCGTAGTAGATGCCGACAGGGACGAGCGCGAACAGCAGCGAGTAGAGCACCTTGAAGACGAACGCCGGGCTGATACCGGTCACGGCCGCATAGACGGCCGGGACGGTCCCGACGACGGGTATCGAGGAATAGACGTCGCCCATCCCCGCCTCCCAGACGCCGTTTTCCAACAGCAGTTCGACGAAGAAGTGGTTGATCTGAATGTCGGAGCCGACGACCGCGTTGGTGATCAGGTTGTTGTGGAGGACGACCGCGGCGGCGACCGCGAACACGGCGAGCGGGTAGAGCTTCGGCGGGACGACCCTGATCGAGACGACCACGACGCCCGCCACGAGGAGGAGGAACACGTACATCAAGCCGCTGTCACCGACGGCGTTCATCCGACTCGCGGCCAGCACCGCGAGCAGCGGCAGAGAGAGGAGGAACGCGCCGACCGTGATGTCACGGGTGTCGAACGGTGGAACTCGGAGCGTAAGACTCCGGTCCCGCTGGAACGCCGAGAGGGATAGCACGACGCTGATCGCGCTGATCGTTAGGGCGAGCGGGAGGAACGAGAGGGGCGCGATGACGCCGAACACCGGGTACAGGAGGCTGACGAGGACGCCCGTGGTCGCGAGCGACACCAGGCTGAACCCCACGGTGTACAGGAGGATCTCGCCGCCGCTATCTATGTCGTGTTCGACGAGCAGGAGGATTAAGAACCCCGGCACGAGCGTCAGTAAGACGGTTCCGAGCACCTCCTGCAGCAGTCCGACTCGGATGCCGAGTGACCCCGCTGCGACGACACCCCAGAACGCGACGAGCAGACACCCCACCGAAACGACCGTCGTCCAGCGATGGAACCGTATTACGGTCCGTTCGACCGACCGTCCGGTCCCACCCACCGAGCGCGTACGACGAACCGAACCCCTCCCGGAGGCCATACCCACATCGATCAGTCAGACACATATAACTATAACGGAATTAACACCATCGTACGAAGGGTGACGACGACAGACGCCCTCGAAGTTCGCCACCTCGTTTACCCCTCACACTGCCGACACGTGTCGAACTCCTCCCTCGATCGACTGCTGCAGTCAGTCCGTGAGCGATTCGCCGGGCCGGATCATGGAGGTGACTACGCGCAGGCCGGGAACGAGTACCTGTCGTCTTATCGAGGGGACGGTCGCCGAGAGCAGAACGTAGCTCCCTACACCGATGCCGACGCACGACGCGAGCAGGACGGCTCCGTCGAAGGGAAGTGTCGCGCGAACCCCTGCGACGACCAGCCCCATCCCCGTCGCGCTGACGAGCGACCACCCGATGAGCCGATAGGGCACCCGTAGCGTGATGTTCCGCGCGAGGTACCGCCCGTTGAGGAGCGTCTGGACGATCGCGGCGGTCGTGGTCGCGATCGCCGCACCCAGCAGTCCGACGGTGAGCACGAGCGCGACGTTGAGCACGAGGTTGATCGCGATCGTCACCACGACCGCCCGCGCCACGAGGTCGACGCGATCGATACCGCGAAGCGTACTCCCGAGGACGTCGTTGACCGACTGGAACACTTTTTCGACCATCAGCACCACGAGGACGCCCGCCGCGATGGTGTACTCCGAGCCGAAGATGGTCGCCAGGACCTCGTAGTTAAGCACGAACACCCCGACGAACGCGGGGATCGAGAGGAACAGCGCGACCCCGATCGCCTCGGGGACGACCGCCTCGATCCGCGAGACGGCCGCCTCGGAACTCCACTGGCTCATCTGGGGGAACAGCGTGATCGAGAGGGTCTTGCTGACCAGCAACACCAACAGCGTCACCTCCCAGGCGACTTCGTAGGCACCGACGTCCGCGTAGGTCAGAAACAGCCCGATGATCGCGACGTCCATCCACTGGTAGACCTGCCCGCTGACCGACGAGAGGAAGTAGTACTTCGCGTAGTCGTACAGCGACCACGCCGAGAGTTCGGCTGGCCGGCCGACCTTCGTCTCGAGTTTGACGAACGCCCAGCACGCCGCCGTCGTCGATCCGAGGATGAGCCCGTAGATCAGACCCATCACCCCGTAGCCGGCCGCGACCAGCACCAGACCGCTCACGACCCAGACCACCTCGCGGGCGAACTCGATGATGGCCGTCTCCCCGACCCGGAGTTCGCCCCGGACCGCCTGGATGAACAGGTCCGCGAACTCCTGGATCGTCAGCGCGATCACCAGATACACCGCGAACTCGCCGCCGAGGTACTGGTTGAGGTACGGACGGATCAGGAAGATCAGGCCGGCGGCCCCGACGATCGTCACGACCTTCAACGCGAGGGCGGTCGCCAGCATCGTCGCGGGCTGTTGGCCCTCGCTTAGGCGCTTTTCGAGCGCGCCGCGAACGCCGAAGTCCGCGACGACGGTCGTCAACCCGAGCACCGTCTGAAACAGGAAGAAGATCCCGATCTGGGTCGGGCCGAGTTCGCGGGCGAAGACCGTGATGCCGGCGAAGAAAACGACCGCGTTGCCGCCTTTCGCGAGGAAGATCTTCAGCGCCGAACGGGACAGATCCATCTGCCGACCCTACTACGCCCGCGGTTATATACTTCCAGTTCCGTTACAGGTTCGGACGTACTGATTTTATCGACGGAGGATCGGAGAGCCAGCGCCGTTCGGTCTGCATCCTGAAACGGGGTGGTCGTGACTATCTCGTCGTCCCCGAGCGGGACGACACCCGGCGATACGCGGAGACCACCCCCGAGAGCAGTTCCCGACAGGGCGTCCGGAGCGACCCGTGTGGAGTGACGTCCGCGAGCAACGACAGGAGGTAGAACAGGGGCAGTCCGGAGTAGGGTTTCGACTCGCCGTAGGCGATGGGTCCGATCGTCCGCGCGTAGTCGGTCACGATCCGCCCCCCGACGCCCCGATTCTCCATCATCTCGACGAACACCCGGTGGAGCGGCGTGTCGTAGTGGTGGATGACGAACGGCCGGAAGAGGTCGTCGACGAGGTAGTCCTCCCGGACGTCCTCCCAGTCGAGGAGGTACACTCCGTCGTTCACGAAGACGTTTCCGGCGTGGAGGTCACCGTGGACCGATCCCCGATAGAGCGCCGGCGGCAGATCGAGATGCGCGAGGAGGTCGAGCGCCGATCGAACGGTCCGGTCCGAGCCCTGCTCCGCCGTCAACCGGTCCTCGAGGGACGCGACTGCTGTCGCGGTCTCGATCCGCTGACGATCGGTCTCGTAGAGGGCGGTGAGCTGTTCGAGGGCGACGAGCAGCGACTCCCACTCGGTTATCGGATCGACGAGTTCCCGTCCGTCGAGATACTCCTCTACGACGTACGGGTAGTCCGGGTCGGCCTCGACGATCGGTACCGTGTTGATCGAGTCGGGGAGCCGTTTCCGGCGTTCGATCTCGCTCCGTAGCTTCACCGGGTCGTCGATCGCGATCGTCGATACCCGACCTCCATTCAGCTCTAGTAGCGTGATCCGGTCGCCGATGACGGCGACGTCGAACGGGTCCTCGGCGGCGACGGTCACGGTCTCCGAGCGGATCATCGGGACGAACGACAGCAGCGACGGGACCACGGAGCCGGTTTCGAGTGCCATCGTTCCGAGGCGGCTCTTCCAGTCGGTACCGGTGATCCGGCCGACGAGCCAGTCGATCGCTCGGGAATCAGGTCGAAACGCGTACGTGATGTAGTTCCCCGTGTCGAGGACCAGATAGGTCCGCTGTTCGGTCGGGAGGTCCAGATGGTCGTAGAACGCCGAAATCCGCTTCAGGGGACCGACTGGTGTCTCTTGTCCCACCTCGGTAGCCCTCATTAGTCATCTATAGTTGTACGTTCGAATACATAACACCGGCGGAAAACGATCATCATCGAGGTACCATACGAACGATCCGGGCAATGAAGCAACGGCGACGAGACGGGGAAGCGACCAGTGGAGGCTTCGCCGTTCAGAGCGAATCGGGGGCGACGCTCCCGAGTAGCCGCTGCCAGCGTCGATCCCCGCCGACCAACCGCTTGACCATCGGGAGGTCGTGCTGGCGCATGATCGTGATGCGCGGGATCGAGAACGGTGCGGTGAAGTCGACGAGATCGGTCCCGATCACCGTCGTCGCGCTCTCGTATCCTGCGTCCCGTGTCAGGCGGGCGGTTCCGCGATCGAACGCGCCGTAGGGGTACGCGAAACTCGTCGGCACCTCGCCGGTGATCGCCGCGAGCGCGTCCCGGGAGCCCTCGATCTCACGGCGGGCCGTCTCCCGGTCGACGTCCGTCAGGTCCGGATGGGTCATCGTGTGCGCCCCGATCTCGTGGCCGGATGCCAGGAGTTTCGAGACGTCCTCGCGGTCCATGACGCGCGACCCCTCGAAGCGCTCCCCGAACAGGCCCGGGACGAGGTAGTGAGTCGACGGGACCCCGTACTCGTCGAGGACCGGGAGCGCGTTCTCGATCACCGACTGCAGTCCGTCGTCGAAGGTCACGACCGCCGGGTTCGCCGGGAGGGATCCGTCTCGCCACCGCCCGAGCGCCTCGCCGAGGGTGAGGGGGTCGAACCTCCGCGAGAGCCAGTCGATCTGTCGGCGAAAGCGCGTCGGCGTGACGCTCCACGGCCCGCCGGATTCCTCCACGCCGTGATAGAGAACGATCGGACAGCGGACCCCGTCGGGTCGATAGTACGGTTTCAGCGTGGCACGAAACACCCGATCTACCAACCGCCGACCGGTCTCTCCCGCGAGCATACGTCCTCCACGGCCAACGCCGACGTAACTATGTCGATCGGATTACATCCTCGGCCTCCCGCACGACATATGTAACAACTTTTATATCTTTTCGTGTGGTTCACCCGACCAATGGACGTGGTGTATCTCGTCACACAGAACACGGGGGGGTTCCCGCATTACGCGGCCGAACTCGCGAACGCCGTGGGGAACCACGCCGACGTGACCGTCCTCAAACCCACCGAGACCACCGCCGACGACGTCTTCTCCCAGGACGTACGGGTGATCGACGCGTTCGAACCGCTGTCGCTCTCCCTTCCGGCGCTGTACGACCGCGAGTTCAACGTGCGCGAGAACCTCCGAGCGATGTGGTCGTATCGGTCGCTCCGACGCGTCCACGACCTCGATCCCGATATCGTCCACGACCCGACCGGTTTCTTCCCGTACGTAAAGTTCTTCGCCGGACGCTACGGCCTCGATCGCCACCCGCTGGTCGCCACGCGCCACGAGGTCTCCGCGACCCGGTTCCCGATCACCCGTCCGCCGGTTCTCGCCGAGCGACTCGCGGGGGCGCTCGTCCCGGACGTGAACCTGGCGAAGACGATCGTCCACACGCACGGCCAGCGCGACGCCCTCCTCGAAGGACCCTTCGAGGAGTCGGACCTGGCGGTCATCCCCCACGGGACCTACGACTTCTTCACCGGATACGACTACGACGAGCGGTCGGAGGAACGCACCACGCTGCTGTTTTTCGGCAACGTCATCCCCTCGAAGGGGCTCGACACCCTCGTGGAGGCGGTCGTCCTCGCGAGCGAGGAGATACCCGACATCACGCTCGTCGTGGCCGGGTCGGGTAGGCTCTCGGCGCGGACGGCGAGGGTCATCGCCACCCACGGCGAGCACTTCGAGGTCCACAACGAGTTCGTCCCGAACGACCTCGTCGGCGAACTCTTCTCGCGGGCCGCCCTCGCGGTGATGCCCTATCGGTCCGAAGGCGGAGTGAAGGGCCACAGCGGCGCGCTCGCGACCGCCTTCTCCTTCGGCACGCCGGTCGTCACCACCTCGATCGGCGACTTTCCCCGGCTGGTCGAACGCTCGGGGAGCGGGCTGGTCGTCCCGCCGGAGGACGCCGATCGGCTCGCGAACGCCATCGTCTCCATCCTCGAGAACGACGGGCTTCGGGCCGAATTCGGGAAGAACAGCGAGAAGCAGGCCGAGCGCCTCTCGTGGGAGAACGTCGGGAAGCGCCACCTCGACGTGTACCGATCGATCCTCGACGACTAGTCGAGTTCGCCGGACAGCCGGTCGGCGAGATCCGAGGCGGCCTCCGCTAGCCCGGCCGACGCGCCGCCCCCGGTCGCCCGCCTCGCCGATCCGCCGGCCCCGCCGCCCGCGAGGTCGGTCAGTTCGGCCGCGAGGTCGGTCGCGTCGAGGTCGGCCATCGCGTCGCCGACGGTCACGACGAACGTGTGATTGGGTTCGGTCGTGACGATCGTCACGCCCCCGTTGTAGCCGGGTGCGTGTTTCGCGAGCGCGCGCGCGTCGGCGTCGTCCCCCTCGATCGTGATCGCGATCGCCCGCGGGCCGTCGGCCTCGGCCATGCGCGCCTGCCACCAGCGCTCCGCCCACCGGCTGCGAAGCGATCCGGCCTCGCTTTTGACGGCGTCGCGTTCGTGCTCCATGTCGGCGAGTTCCTCGTGGAGGGCGTCGATCGCCGCCGGGAGGTCCTCCGGGTCGACATCGGCCCGTTTCGCCGCCGCTTCGAGCGTCCGGTTCGCCCGTGTCCGCTCGCCGACGACCGCCTCGTCGCGGGCGGCGCTGACCGCGAGGGACTCGCGGATCGTTCGTGTCCTGTTCCACCAGTAGAGGTTCGAGACGGCCGTAGCCGCAGTCCCGACTACGACCGCGAGTAGCGTGTTCGCCCTCATTCGTGTATCCACCATTTGAGACACGGGCCGACCGTTCGATTGGCGACGATCGGCCCGACCCTGCGTGCCAGCGGCGCGGCCCGCTTGTACGCCTCGATCGACGCCCTCCCCGTCCGATCGGGAGGATAGACGAGGCTCGTCAGTTGCGCCTCCTCGCCGCCGAACTCCGTCTTGAACTCGTGGACGTTCGAACCTCGCTCGTTGCGCCCGAAGTCGACGACCGACGCGGCGCTCTCACAGGCCCGTTCGACGATTTCGGCGTAGAGCAGGTCGTTCGGCTTGAGGTCCCACGCGTCGGGGTTCGAGGCGTTGCCCCAGATCAGACAGCGGTCGCCGTACTCGAACGCGAGCAGGCCGGCGATAGCCGTCCCCTCGTGTTTCGCGAGTAGGAGCGTCACGTTCCCGGCGAGTTCCCGTCGAAGCGCCTCGAAAAAGTCGGCGGGGAACGGCGGACTACCGAGCCGACGCATCGTCGCGAGGTAGAGACGGTAGTACGGCTCGACGGTCTCCGCCTCCGTGACGACCACCCCTTCTTCGCGCGCCTTGCGGACGTTCCGGCGAGCGCCGCTCGTGAACGAGGTCTCCCGGACCGCCTCGAACGGGCGGTCGACGTCGAGTTGCAGGGCGATCCCCGTCTCGATGCCGCCGAAACCGGCCGCGCTGTAGCCGGTCGTCCCGCTCCAGTTGGACTCCTTGAGGACCAGCGTCTCGAACGGCGAGGTCGCCTCGGCCAGCGCGGCGAGCACCGGTTCGCTCTCCCCCTCGATGAGGGGGAATCCGTACTCCCCGAACGGGGTCGTGACGGTCGTCCCGAACAGCGAGGGGACCTCGAACCCGGGGACGGCAGCGACGGTCCGATCGCCCTCTGCGACCAGCCGATACCGTGGCGTGTAACCGAACGCCGATTCGACCGCGCGCTTCCAGCCGAGGGTGTGAAACACCGTGGCGTTCGCCCGTCGCCCGACGAACCGCTCCCACTCGGTTTCGTTGGCCGGCCGAAGCGTGTATTCAGCGATCATAGGTCTCGACCACCCGTTCACACGTGGTAAACTCGTGGGTCGAAAGCAACGTCGAGAGCTTTTCGCGCGCGCGATCGAGGCCGTAAAAGCTGACGAACCGCTTGTGGGCGGGCACGCCGTCGACCCGGACCTCGGGGTTGAACTCCCAGGGGTGGAAGTAGATCGTCGCGGGAATTCCCCGTCGGTTGAGGTTGCGGATCCCGCGGGAGAGCAGCCACGTCGGGAGGAGTCGGCCGTAGAACCCCCCGGCGGTCGGAATCCGTATCCGGGGGTGGAACATCGCGAGCGGGAGTTCGAGCAGGCCGTCGGCGTCGCCGGGAGGGGTGTCGGTGAACGGTCGGTCGCGGTCGACCCAGTACGGCCCTACCGGCGCGCCACTGACGCCGTACATCGGTGTCTCGACCGGAAAGACGCTGGAGTCGTACCGGTATCCGGCGTCGATGAGCGCGTCGAACGCCCACTGCGTCCGAGTCGTCACCGAGAAGTTGGGCGCGCGAAACCCGGCGGGGCGCTCGCCGATAGCCGCCTCGATCGCGTCGGCGCTCGCGTCGAGTTCCCCGGCGAACGCCCCCGGCGTGAGTTCGAACAGCGGGGTATGCGTGTGGCCGTGAGAGGCGATCTCGTGACCGGCGTCGGCGACCCGTCCGATCAACTCCGGGTACTCGTGGGCGACCTCGCCGACGACGAAGAACGTCGCGGTGGTGTCGTGCTCGTCGAGCACGTCGAGGACGATCCCGACCGACGTCTCGATCCGATCGACCGGGTCCGTCACCTCGTCGCGCAGGAGGGTCGCGGTGTACCAGTGTTCGAGGTCGAACGAAACGACGTTCGCGAACCCACCCGCTATCGCGTCCCGCGTGTCCCGATCCATACGGTTCGAATGGCGTCCGTACCGGCCTTTATTATCAGCGTCATAATACTACTGGCGTCTCGACGACAGGTACGTCGCTGTCCCACCGAACCGACGGGGACGTCCGCCGCGCCTCCACCACCCGTAGCGATCGTGGCCGGCGCAAGCGGTTGTTAATAGCGTATTAGTATCCATATCGAGTGATTTATTCTCTATCTGACTATTCGAACGCAAGCACCGTCGGGAGGACGGGTGTCACCGACGGTTGGCTATCTTGAGCGAGTGGAGGATGACCGCGGCGGCACAGGCGAAGAAGCCGCCGAACCAGAACAGCGCGGAGAACGCCGTGAGGGCGAACGACGGCGACCCCGTCGCGAGGAAGTTCGAGACGAGCCAGTAGGTACCGCTGACGCCCAAGAGGAGACAGAGGAGGCCCGGTATGCCGAGGCTGATCAGCGGGTGCGTGTTCTGGACGGTCGCGGCGATGTTGTTCACGAGGTTGTACCCGTGCGAGAACGGGTCCTGACTGCTCGCGTTCTCGACGTCGTACCGTACCCGGATGCCGACCTCCTCGATCGCGTATCCCCGCTGGTGTGCGTGATAGAGGATGTCCGTACTGGCGTTCATCTTGCTCCCGATGGCGTCGTCCTCGGCCAGCCCCGCGATCGCACGGCGGTTGTACGCCCGGAAACCGCTCTGGGTGTCGGAGATCCGTTTCTTCGGGTGAAACGCCCCGATGCTCATGTTCGTGAGCGTGTTGACCACGAACAGCCCCAGCCGCCGGTACCGGGGGACGTCGCTCATCGCGCCGTCGACGAACCGACTGCCGATGACGATCTCCGCGTTGGCCTCGCGCTGTGCGGCGACGAGACGCGGGATGTCCGCCGGATCGTGTTGGTTGTCGGCGTCGAGGATGACGAGGTGTTCCGCGTCCTGTCGCTCGGCGGCCTGAAACAGTGTCTTGAGCGCCCCGCCGTAGCCGCGGTTGTACTCGTGTTCGATGACGTTCGCACCCGCCTCGCTCGCGACGAGCGCGGTGTCGTCCCGGCTACCGTCGTCGACGACGAGGACGCGATCGCCGTACTCGCTGGCCGCCCTCACGACCTCTGCGATCGATCCCGCCTCGTTGTAGGCGGGTATCCCGACGACGATCGAGGGCCGTTGGCGAACGACCCCTGCGGGAACCGCCTCGACCGCGAAACCGGTCCCCTCCGCGAGTTCCGCCTCGCTTCGCGCGTAGTCGATCGCGGACGAGTCCGCAGCCTGATAGATCAAACCCGGATAGCCTCCCGTGCGGGCGGCGATGGTCAGCGTCGACACGAGCGATTCCCGGTCGTCGTTCGCGTGATCGGGCTGGACGATCCGCGCGTCGAGCATTCGAGCCAGATCGACCGCCTCCGGTTCGGCGGCCTCCCCGTGCGTCACCAGCACGTCGTATCCCTGTCGGATCGCCTGTAGGATCGTCAGGGTCAGCTCGGCGTCGTTCTCCCGGGTCGCGATCAAACCGATCGCCGGCTTCGCATGTTCTTGCCCGTAGACGCCCTCCTCGGCGGTGTATTCCGACATACTCAGCCACCGATATGTTCGGTATATATACTCCGTCGGAGGGCGGCCCGTTTATCGAATACGAGCGGTACGGACCCCGAGGTGCGTAAAATGGTCGATTCTTCCCCCTGTGATAGATCTCCCTGCTTCATATATCCCACCCCTGTGAGTGCTGACTCGCTGTCAGACGGATGGATGAAACGAACGACGGGCTATTAGTTAATTGGTCAATACATTTCTGTAACCGCTACCTTAGCCAAGCCGTCGGAACGTTAATCAGTCCGATCGGACTGACAGTTACGCCAGCCGGATGGTCGGCTCGTAGGGAGTATCGTAGCCAGCCGAAGACGGCGCGTCTCGACCGGGGACGGTGTTCGACGCTCAACGCGAGCGCCCCTGCACTCCTACGATACTCCTCATCGGTCGTCGGTCGTCCGATCCACGGGTGCGGGTTCGGAGACGTACGGGGCACAGACGCGGCGGATCCCCTCCCGGAAGGCGATCCGGGGCTCCCAGCCGGTTTTCTCGTTGATCTTCGTGGGGTCGGCGCACGTGTCGTGAACGTAGACGCTGTCGGGAATCGGGTTCTCGACGTACTCGGGGTCGATGTCGGTTCCGAGTTCCTCGTTGAGCAGGTCGACGACCGTATTGAAGTCGTACGCCTCGCCCGTCCCGAGGTTGTACACGCCAGTGAGTTCGTGATCGGCCGCGAGTTCGAGTCCCCGGACGATGTCCGAGACGTGCGTGAAGTCGCGGGTTTGGGTGCCGTCGCCGTAGATCACGGGCGCCTCGCCGTTCGCGAGGTCGTTCGCGAACTGGGCGATCACGTTCGCGTACTGGCCCTTGTGGGCCTCGGCGCCGCCGTAGCCCTGATAGACCGAGAAGAAGCGCATCCCGGCCATCGACATGTCGTAGTGGTTCGCGAAGTACTCGGCGTAGCGCTCCCGGGCGAGTTTCGACGCCTCGTAGCCCGTGTTGACGGAGACGACCATCTCCTCGGGCGAGGGCTCGGTCCGACTGCCGTAGATCGAGGAGGTCGAGGCGTAGACGACCGTCTCGCAGCCGTCATCGCGCGCCTGTTCGACGACGTTGACGAACCCCTCGACGTTGACGCGCGCGCCCTTCGTGGGGTCGTCCTCGTGCATCCCGTACGAGGACAGCGCCGCGAGGTGAAACACCACGTCGACGTCGGTGGGGAGGTCATCCTCAAGGACGCTCGTCTCGTGGAACTCGACGGTTCGGTCGAGGTTCTCGGGCGTGCCGAGATAGCAGTCGTCGACGGCGATCACGTCGTTGTCTTCGGCGAGATAGTTGGCGAGATTCGATCCGATGAACCCGGCTCCACCCGTCACGAGAACGCGCTGGTTGCGCATACCCGACCCTATACTGTCAGCTATTAAAAAATTCCCCGCATAAGTGGGCCGAACGAGTCGTTAAATCCCGCTCTCGAAGTCCTCGAGCGCGTAGACGGTGTCGGCACCGCGCCGGTCGAGCGTCTCGTTGGCCAGCAGCCAGTAGACCACCGACAGCGCCTTGCGACCCTTGTTGTTCGTCGGGATCACGAGGTCGACGTTGCTCGTCGAGTTGTTCGAGTCACACATCGCGATGACGGGGATGCCCACGGTGATCGCCTCCGTGACGGCTTGGGCGTCGCCGATCGGGTCCGTCACCACGAGCACGTCGGGTTCGATGTAGCCGTCGTACTTGGGGTTGGTCAGCGTCCCCGGGATGAACCGGCCCGTCCGGGCGCGCGCGCCGATGGTCTCCGCGAACTTCTCGGCGGGGAACCGACCGTACTGTCGGGAGGAGGTCACCAGCACCTGCTCGGGGTCGTAGTTCGAGAGGAAGTCCGCGGCGGTGCGGATGCGCTCGTCGGTCTTGGAGACGTCGAGCACGTACAGGCCATCCGTCCGAACGCGGTGGATGAACCGCTCCATGTCCTTGGTCTTCTGCTGGGTCCCGATGTGGGCCCCCGCGCCGAGGTACTCCTCGACGGGAATGAGGAGGTCGGCCTCCTCGTCGGACATGACGTCCTCGTCGAGGGCCGGCCCCTCGTCTTCTGGTTCGGCCTCGGCCTCCTCGGCCTCGGCGCTCGGTTCGTCGGTCTCGGCCCTGACGTCCTCGTCGGGATCGATTTCGGGGTCCCCGCCCGCTTCGGGTTCGGGTTCCTCGTCGATCTCCTCCTCGGCGGCGTCGAGCCCGTCTTGGTCTGGTTCGTTGCTCATAGTGCGTCCTCCGCGATGCGGATGAGTTCGTTGAGTTTGGCGGTTCGCTCGCCGCCGGCCGCGCCCGTCTTGATGAACGGGGCGTCGGTCGCCACGGCGAGGTGTGCGATCGTCGCGTCCTCGGTCTCGCCCGAGCGATGGGAGACGACGGGATCGAGGCCGTTTCGCGTCGCGAGTTCGATCGCGTCGAAGGCGTCGGTCAGCGTCCCGATCTGGTTGGGCTTGATCAGAATCGAGTTGGCCGATCCCTGCTCGATCCCCTGCGAGAGACGCTCGGTGTTGGTGACGAACAGGTCGTCCCCACAGATCAGCGTCCGCTCGCCCACCTTCTCGGTCAGGTCGGCGAACGCCTCGAAGTCGTTCTCGTCGAGGGGGTCCTCGACGTAGACCAGGTCGTACTCGCGGACGAGATCCGCGATGTACTCGATCTGCTCCTCCGTCGAGCGGGTCCGGTCGCGGTACACGTACTCGCCGTCCTCGAACATCTCGGCGGCCGCGACGTCGAGGCCGAAGCCGATCTCGAAACCGACCTCCTGACTGACCGTCTCGGTGGCCTCGGCCACGATCTCGAAGGCCTCCTCGTCGTCGATCGACGGCGCCCACGCGCCCTCGTCGCCCTTGCCCGCGGGAATCGCGCGCTCGGCGAGAACGTCGTGGATCTCGCCGTGGACCGCGGCGTTCGCGAACACCGCGTCGGTCACGTTGGGGGCGCCGACGGGTGCGGAGAGGAACTCCTGGATGTCGGTCGCGTCGGCGGCGTGTTCGCCCCCGCCGACGACGTTTCCAAGAGGTATGGGAAAGTTCTCCCCGCGGAACGCTCCCCCGAGATGCTGGTACAGCGGCGCGCCGAGCATGTCCGCGCCGGCCTTCGCGGCGGCCATGCTGATGGCGACCGCGCTGTTGGCGCCGATCTCCGAGAAGTCGTCGGTGCCGTCGGCGGCGTGGAGCGCCGCGTCGACGCTTCGCTGGTCGCCGGCGTACACTTCGTCGACGAGGCGGGGGACCGCCCGCTCGCGGGCGGCGGCGATCGCCTCTTCGGGGGCGAGTTCGATCGCCTCGTGCTCGCCCGTGCTCGCGCCGCTCGGTGCGGCCGCACGACCGAACCCGCCGCTCTCGGTCAGCACGTCGACCTCGACGGTGCCGTTGCCCCGCGAGTCGAGGATCCGTCTGAGCCTGACGTCCGCGATCCGGGTCATGTGTCACCCCGTCGAACGGTGAAGGGGAGCACGCCCGCGTCGTACTCCTCGGCGGCGATCAGGATCGGTTCGGACTGGTCCGTCTCGATCAGCACGGGCGCGCCGTACGAGACCTGCAGCGCTCGCGCGCCGAGGATGCGTGCCTTCTCGTACCGGCTGAACTGTTGGCTCGTCATTGGTAGGGAGCCACCACGTCGACGAGGTCGGTGTGCGAGACGAGCATCCGGCGACAGCAGTGTCGCGAGACCCCCAGATCGTCGAGCACCGCCGCTGGGTCCTCGCCCTCGTCGACGCGGGCCGTGAAGGCCTCCCAGTGCTCGCCGACGACGTTACCACACGTGAAACACCGGACTGGTACCATCATGGGTGGATCACCTAGCGGTAGGACTTCTGGTAGCGCGCCCGCGCACCGGGCCCGCCCCACTTCTTCGGTTCGGACTGGCGGACGTCGTTGACCAGCAGCGAGCGGTCGAACTCCATGTAGGCGTCGCGCAGTTCGGCGTCGTTGTTGAACTCGACCAGCCCGCGGGCGATCGCGGTGCGGACGGCGTCGGCCTGTCCGTTGTAGCCGCCGCCCTGGACGTTCACGTCGATGTCGACATCGTCTCGGATCCCGTCGACGATGCGGAACGGTTCGAGCATCTTCAGGCGGGCGATCTCCGGTTCGACCAGCTCGACCGGCTGGGAGTTGATGCGAACGCGCCCCTCGCCCTCCTGGACGGTGGCGCGGGCGATGGCCGTCTTCTTCTTTCCGCTCGTGTTCGTTACCATGTGACGTTTGCCCCCAGCTTCTCGCTTACCTCGCCCAACTGGACGAACTTGATGTTCGAGAGCCGATCCAGCGACGTCCCCTCGAGGACCTCCGCGTCCCGGTCGTGGGGGTTGCCGACGTAGACGCGGACGTTCTCGAAGGCCTCGCGCCCGCGGGTGGTCTTGTACGGGACCATCCCGCGGATCGCGCGCTTCATGAGGCCGTCGGGACGTTTCGGGTAGTACGGGCCGCGATCGCTCCCGACCTCGGTCCGCTTGCGGTAGACGTCCATCACGTCGGCCTCGTTGCCGGTGATGACGGCCGACTCGGCGTTGATGACCGCCACCCGCTGGCCGTCGAGTGCGGCTTCCGCGACCTGACTCGCGACGCGACCGAGGATGCAATCGCGGGCGTCGACGACGAGGTCGGCCTCGAACTCTGCGACGCTCATGCGATCACCCCCAGAGCGTAGCTCTGGTGTACTCGCGTTCGCTCGCTCCGCTCGCTCACGCGACCACCGTCGGAACTTTGTTCCGACGTACTCTCATTCGTTTCCGTGCGTTCTCTCATGCGATCACCCTCACGTTGCTGCCGTCGGGGTTCTGTTCGATGACCTCCTCCAACTGCACGACCCGGCCATCGGCCTGTTCGATCTTCGTCTCGGCGGTCCCCGAAAAGGAGACGGCCGCGACGGTGACGTTCTTTTGCAACACACCGCTACCGAGAACCTTCCCGGGCACGACGACGGTCTCCTCTTCGGTCGCGTAGCGTTCGATGCGACCGAGGTTGACCTCGGCGTGGGTCCGGCGTGGTTTCTCGAGGCGGTCTGCGATGTCGCTCCACACGTCGGCGCCCGACTCGCGGGCGACCGACTTGCATTCGGCGATGAGACTGGTGAGCCTCGGATTGGTCTTGCTCATAGTTCCTCCTGATGATTGGAACGCGGAGAAGTCGAATCGGAGTGCAGGGAGCAGGATTTGAACCTGCGGACTCCTACGAGACAGCGCCCTGAACGCTGCGCCGTTGGCCAGACTTGGCTATCCCTGCGCGCGATCTGCTGTAGTCTCTGCCCCGTAAAACCCCTTTCGGTTACCCACCGCTGGCCAAAGCGAGCGCTCTCCGCGGAAGCGAACGCCGGGGGGTGGGTTGCGGGACACATACGATGCTATAGCGCGACGGCGTCTTCGAGTTCCCGTGCGCGGTCGCCGAGCGAGGCAGCCGCCCGGTCGACCAGTTCGTCGACCGTCATCGAGCCGTCGGTCTCGACGTGGAAGACGAACGCGCCGGGGACGTCCTCGACACGGAGTTCCTTGCCGGGATACCGCTCGGTGAGGTCGTGGCCGAACTCGCTGGTCGGAACGAGTTCGCCCTCTTCGGTCTCGATGACTCCCCGGACGATCCGGGCTTCCTCCTCGGCGAACTCGTCCGCGTCGCCCTCGACGATCACGCGCTGGAGGTGTCGGTAGCCGACCGAGACCCCGCCCTGGTGTTTGGCGTGTTCGCGTCCGACGTCCAGGACCGCGTCGGCCTCGAGTTCGAGGCGCTGACCCTCCTTGAGGTCGATGATGGGGACGTTCCCTTCGGCGGGTCCGACCTGCTCGTCCGAGCTGACGAGGTCGCCCGAGTAGGCGGTCGCGGGGCCCTCGACGTCGAGCGCGAGGGTCGCTTCCTCGCCGAGTTCGTAGTCGTCGGGCGTCGTGAGCGGGACGAGGCCCAGACGAAGCGCCAGTTGCTCGTTGAACATCACCGAGGAGTTCTCGATGAACCGCACGGTGTCGATCGCGAGCGTGGGAACGTCCGCGATCATCGCACGGCGGATGCCGTTCGCGAACGCGGGCGTCGCGCCACGGACGAGAAACCGGGCGCTCCGGTCGTCGCGTTCGACGATCTCGACGTCGAAATCCCCCTCCATGCTAGAACCCGCTGTTCTTCGGCGCGCGACAGCCGTCGTGCGGGATCGGCGTGACGTCCTCGATCCGGCCGATCTCGAGGCCCGCACGAGCGAGCGCCCGGATCGTCGCCTGTGCGCCGGGTCCGGGGTTCTGCTGGCGGTTGCCGCCGGGTCCGCGCACGCGGACGTGAACGCCCTCGATGCCGGCGTCGAGCACTTCCTGTGCGACGGTCTCGGCCATCTGCATCGCCGCATAGGGCGAGGCCTCGTCGCGGTTCTGTTTCACGACCGTCCCGCCCGAGGACTTCGCGATCGTCTCGGCGCCGGTCTGGTCGGTGATCGTGATGACCGTGTTGTTGAACGAGGCGTGGACGTGTGCGACGCCCCACTTGCTGTCTCCTGATTCGCTCATCTATTGTTCCTCCGCGCGTTCGGGGTGCAGTTCGTCCGCGAGCGGGCTGTTCTCGTCGAAGTCCACCGAGTCCTCCTCGGTGACGCTCACCTTGTACGAGGGGACCGTCACCCGGCGTCCGTCGACCGTGACGTGACCGTGTGCGATGAACTGGCGGGCCTGCTTGGGCGTGTTTCCGACGCCCTTTCGGTAGGCGACGGTCTGCAGGCGTCGTTCGAGCAGGTCGGTGACCTCGAGCGACAGAACGTCGTCGAGACCCTCCTCGCCCCCGAGGATGCCGATGCGCTGGAGGCGCGAGAGGAACTCGCCGCCCTCCTCGGCGGCGCCGTCGGTGTCGCCCTGGGTCTGGCCCAGCAGTTCGCGGGCCTCCCGGCGGAACGAGCGCAGTTCGGACTGCGCGCGCCAGAGTTCCTCCTTGTTCTTCAGGCCGTAGCGCCCGACGAGCGAGTGCTCGCTGGCGATGCGCTCGCCCTGGAAGGGGTGGTTCGGCGTCTCGTAGAACTTGGTGTTGCTACCGAGCGCCATTACTCCTCACCGCCCTCCTCGGCCTCTTCCTTGATCGCCTCGACGTTCACGCCGATGGTCCCCTCCGAGCGCCCGGTCGAACGGGTGCGCTGGCCGCGGACCTTCTGGCCGCGCTGGTGGCGCACGCCGCGATAGGCGCTGATCATCTGCAGGCGGTTGATGTCCTGTCGGCGGGTGAGTTCGAGGTCGTTGCCCGTCTCGTGGGTGATCTCGCCGCTGTAGTAGCTCCGGTGGTTCGCGAGCCACTCGGGGTTGTTCTCGGCGAAGCCCTCGACTTCCTCGACGATGGCGTCGATCTCGTCGTCGTCGAGTCGCCCGAACGTCGCGGTACGCGGAATACCGGCGTTCTGGGCGATGATTCTGGCCGCTCGGCGGCCGATACCGTTCATCTCGGAAAGCGATCGTTCGACGGATTTCGTCCCATCGAGGTCCGTCTGCCCGATGCGAACGAAGTACCGGAGGTCCTCGTCGTCCTCCGGTCCGTCCTGTTGTTCTGGGTCTTCTGCACTCATGTGTCTCTGTGCTGGGGTCTTTCCGGCCGCACCGTTGCGGTGGTGGACTACCAACTGCGACTGGTAGTGTAGCGTCGTGGCGGGGATTCGAACCCCGGAGGCTGAACGCCACAGAGTTAGCAACCCTGCGCCTTAGGCCGCTTGGCTACCACGACACTGCGGTCTGTACTGTCGCCCTCACGGACTCGGGACGTCGCGCCCCTACAGTGTATGCACCCCAACGTATCCGCGTCGGCTATTTAAGCCCACCGGATCAGTTCACCGAGATCGATCCGAGGGCCGCGTCCGCGTCCGCGAGATACCCCTCCAGTTCGCGCTCGCCGTGGGCCCACGAGATGTGCTGGCGCTTGTAGGGGTTCGGCGTGAAGAAGTGTCCCCGCTCGCGCATCCCGCGTGCGAACTCGGAGAACGCCCCCTCGTCCAGTCCGAGGACGTCCTCGTAGCGCCGTGGCTCCTCCGTGACGCCGAACTGCGGGGAGAAGACGCTGCCGTAGCCCACTACCCGCCCCTCGATCCCGCGGTCCGCGAGGAGGTCGGCGAGCCCCGCCCGGTAGCGCTCGCCGAGCGCCGAGATCTCCTCGACGACGGGCTCCTCCGAGAGCACCCGCAGCGTCTCGCGGGCCGCCGCAAGCCCGACGGGATGGCCCGAGTAGGTCCCGCTGATCACCACGCCGCTGGTGTTGTCGCCGCTGGCCTGGGCCATGAGGTCCTCGCGGCCGCAGACCGCCGCCACGGGGTAGCCGTTGCCCATCGCCTTCGCCAGACAGGTCAGATCCGGCGTCACGCCGAACTCGTGTTGAACCCCGCGAGTGGAGTGGCGAAAGCCGGTGATCACCTCGTCGAAGATCAGCGGCACGTCGTTCCCGGCCGTGACCTCTCGAAGGGTCTCGAGAAACCGCGTTTCGGGGAGCAGACAGCCCACCGAGTGGGGGATCGGCTCGCAGATCACCGCCGCGACGTCGTCGAACTCCTCGAAGGCCTCCTCGAACGCCTCGGGGTCGTTGAACGGCAGAACCTCGGTGTGTTTGACCGCCTCGGGGAGCATCCCCGCCGATTCTGGATACCGCTGGCCGACGCGCTCCCGTGGGGGATAGACGCTCACGTCGACGTAGTCGTGCCAGCCGTGATAACAGCCCTCGAACTTGATCACGCGGTCGTTGCCCGTGTACGCGCGTGCGAGTCGGATCGCGTGGTAGGTCGCCTCGGTGCCGCTGTTACAGAAGTTCACCTGCTCGGCGCTCGGGATCAGGTCGACGAGTCGTTCCGCGACCTCGACCTCCAGGGGAGTGGTCGCCGCCCCGTAGAGCACCCCCTCGGCGATCGTCTCCCTCGCCGCGGCGTCGACCTCGGGGTGGCCGTGGCCGAGCACGATCGGGCCGAACGCGAGGTGGTAGTCGGTGAACGTCTCGCCCTCGACGGTTTCGAGGGTCGCATCCCTCGCCCCCGAGAACGCGACCTCCCCGAGGTCGTACGCCTGTGCCCGAAGCCCGGTCTGTGCGCCGCCCGGGATGACCGCCCGAGCGCGCTCGACGACCGAGCGGTTCGTCACGTCGTCTTCCATATCGGGGCAACCACACAGGCCGCCCTAACGCTATCGACTCGAGCGGGACTACGGCGGCGGCCCGACGAAGGGACGGGGGTGTCGACGCCGCCTGATCACGCGCGGAAGACCGGGAAACGTCACCGTTCGTCACGGGCGGCTCGGTCGCCTGCGAGGGCCGGATCGCCCCCGCCTTCGAGAACGGGCGCGCGATCGGCCGCCGATCGGCGCAGCCGGGCGACGAGCCCCTCTAGGTGGTCGATCCCGACGACCGCGACGACCGGTCCCGGTAGCTCGCCGAGTGCCTCGGCCATGCAATCCTCGCGGATGGCGTCGCGGTGGGCGACGTGGGGCGGCGAGAACGCCGTCGCCGCCCGCGCCGTCGAGACGTGTGATCGTTCGTCCGAAGCGAGATCCTCGATATCGTCGTCCGGATCGCAGTCGTAGGTGAAGGGGCGTTCGCCCTCGACTCCCGCCCGTTGGCCGATCCCGGTGGCGGCGAGTCGACACCGAAGCGCACGCGCGCTCGCGGTTCGAACGCTCTCGTAGAGCCGTTCGAGCGTCTCCGCATCGGGATTCTCGCGCTCGATGTATCGGTAGAACGCGCGCGCGAACCCGCTTCCCGGCCCGTCGATCCCGACGACCGGCGCGGCGCTCGCGCGGATGGCGGCGCTCATCTCGCCGCCCGCGTCCGAGGAGTCGTCCGCCGCGTACGAGCGGTACAGCGGGATCGCGAGCGGCGGGAGTTCGAGCGCGAGCGTCTCGTGACTCGAATCGCGGACCACCGCCTCGACCCGCGCGACGCTCGCGGGATGGTCGTGGACGACGCCGACGAGGGTGAGATCCGGTAGCGTTCGGACGTATTCGGGGTTCGGGAGGGACGAGAGGGTGGTCGACACGGTTTCTCGAGAGGGGCCAGCCGCCCACCGGGGGTATAGTTCAGCGAACCGGGAGGTAACCCCGGCGGATCACCCGTCGGTAGGGGAGACGTCCGACGGAGGGCGTTCGAGCGCGTCGCTCCGCTACGTCGGACGCGGGTTCGGCTAGGGAAGGAGGAATCGAACGGCCCGGTTACGCGTCGACGTACTTGTCGTTCATCTCCCAGCCGCCGTCGCCGTTTCGGACCATGTACTCGCCGTAGAAGGGCACGCGGTTCTCGACGGTCTCGCGGAACGTCTCGCGGATCTCGGCCCTGGTCATCTCGCCCATCGGCCGGAGGTCGTCGTTGCGGTTGAGACAGCCCTTGAGATAGCCCTCGTGCGTGACCCGGACCCGGTGGCAGTTCGCACAGAACTCGGGGTTCTCGACGGGATCGACGATCTCGACCATCCCCTCTCCCTTGCCGTCTTCGTTTTCGATCCAGTAGCGCGCGCGGTGGTGCATCTCGCGGCGCTCGACCCTCGTCGCCTGCTCTTCGAGCCAGCCGTGGACCCGCTCGATGTCGATGTTCCATTCGGGTTTGCCCGTGAGTTCGGGCATGTACTGGATGAGCTGGAGCTGAAGCCCGTCGTTTTTGGCGACGTGTTCGACCATCTCGGGGACGTACCCCGCGGTGTGCTCGAAGACGACCATGTTGAGCTTCACCGGGTCGAGACCCGCATCCAGCGCCGCGTGGACCCCCTCGATCACCCGGTCGTACGCGCCGCTCTTGGTGATCTCGGCGAACGCCTTCGGGTCCAGCGCGTCCTGCGAGACGTTGACACGATCGAGGCCCGCCTCGACCAGTCCCTCGGCGCGACCGGGCAGGAACGTGCCGTTGGTCGTCATCGAGACCTCCATCCCCTCAGGCGTGCGCCGGATGATCTCCTCCAAATCGTCCCGGAGCATCGGCTCCCCGCCCGTGAACTTCACCTTGCCGATCCCGAACTCGGTCATGACCTCGAGAAAGCGGACGACCTCGTCGGCCGTCATCTCGTCGTCCTGTGGGTCCATCGGGCCACGCGTGTCGCCAAGCCCCTCGTTGTGACAGTACACACAGTCGAAGTTACAGCGATCGGTCAGAGAGATACGAACCCCCGTGACCTCCCGTCCGAAGTCGTCGGCGAGGACGCTCATGTCCCACAGTATCAATCGGACGGACTTAAACTGGAGGGCACGTCCGCGATCGATGTAACCGAAGTCGGTTACCAGAGGTAGGCGACCAGAAGGGTGAGAAAACAGAGCATGAACGCGGCGGCGAGCGCGCCGACGACGTTCATCGCGCCCGCGGTCGCGACGAACAGCAAGAGGAGGTAGAGGACGGTGATGCCGAACCCGAGGCCGGCGATCGGGCCGGTCCCGCCCGTGGCGCTCGGCGGAAACCCGTCGTCGAAGCGCTTCTCGGGGTCCTCCGCGCGCCACTCGCCGTCGACCCGTTCGAGGACGATCTCCTCGCCCTCGATCCCCCCGAGGCTGCTCGGGCTGTAGCCCAGGTCCTCGATCACGCGCGCGAACTTGAACCGGTCGCTCCACGGGATCGGTTTCTCGAACTCCTCGACGGCGTAGGCGTCGTGGGGAAGCCGGTACCACAGCCGGATCGTCTCGGCGTCGTGATCGACGACGGTGTCGATCCGCGCGCGCAGCCGTCGGTCGTCGATCGATCGGAGTTGGATCCGGCCGAGTTCGTCGGCGAGGGCGTCGGCGTCGGACGTCGCCGTGGCGGCCCCGTCGGCCGGCTGTGCTGTCGTCGTTCGGCCGTTCGTGTCGTGTTCGTGCGGGTCCATTGGTCTCCCCCTCCCACCGTGGGACGTCTACACACTACTTGGCCGACCGACATACGTATTGTGTCCGTTACGCGACCGTTCAGAAGCCTTATCGGCCCGAGAACGCCTACCCGGACCATGGACGAAGACGCCGTTCTCGATCGACTTCGAGCCGTCGAGGATCCGGATCTCGGCGACGACATCGTCTCGCTCGGCCTCGTCAACGAGGTCACGGTCGAACCCGACCGGGTCGCCGTCTCGCTCGCGCTGGGCGCGCCCTACTCGCCGACCGAGACGGGGATCGCGGCCGACGTCCGGGAGGCGCTCTCGGATCTCGACCGCGAGATCGACCTCTCGGCGCACGTCGACAGCGGCCTCTCGCCCGACGAACAGGTGCTCCCGAACGTCGAGAACGTCATCGCCGTTTCTTCAGGTAAGGGTGGGGTCGGCAAGTCGACCGTCGCGGTGAACCTCGCGGCGGGCCTCTCGCAACTGGGCGCGCGCGTCGGCCTGTTCGACGCCGACATCTACGGGCCGAACGTCCCGCGGATGGTCGACGCCGACCAGCGCCCGCAGGCGACCGAGGAGGAGAAGATCATCCCTCCCGAGAAGTTCGGGATGAAGCTCATGAGCATGGACTTTCTCGTGGGGAAGGACGACCCCGTGATCTGGCGGGGCCCGATGGTCCACAAGGTCCTCACGCAACTCTGGGAGGACGTCGAGTGGGGCCACCTCGATTACATGGTCGTCGACCTCCCGCCCGGAACCGGCGACGCCCAACTCACCCTGCTTCAAAGCGTCCCCGTCACGGGCGCGGTGATCGTCACCACCCCCCAGGAGGTCGCGCTCGACGACGCCAACAAGGGCCTGCGGATGTTCGGCCGCCACGACACGGTCGTGCTGGGGATCGCCGAGAACATGAGCGGGTTCGTCTGTCCGGACTGTGGCTCCGAACACGAGATCTTCGGCAAGGGCGGCGGCAAGGCGTTCGCCGCCGAGAACGAACTGCCCTATCTCGGCGGGATTCCGCTCGACCCCTCGGTTCGGACGGGCGGCGACGAGGGCAAGCCCATCGTCCTCGATTCGGACAGCGAGACGGGCGACGCCTTTCGTGTACTCACCGAGAACGTCGCCAACAACGTCGGCGTCACGAAGCGCCAGCAACAGAGCCAGAAATGAGCGACGCCGAGGAGCGCGACCCGGACCCCGAACGGGTCCGACTGCTCCGGGAGACCGCTGACGACCTCCGGGGTGAGAGCTCCGAGAGCAAGCAGTTGGCGGCGATCCTCTACCGGGTGAGCGATCTCTACGACGCCGAGGAGGAGACGGACCCGCAGGAGATCTACATCGCGGTGCGCAACATCCTGAACGTCAAGGAGCGGGGCGGGTTGGAGCGATAGTTAACGAATAGACTTTTACGAGAGAAATAATGAGAGTTTTCGACCCAGATGAAATACTCATCAATGTAATACCTGGGGGCCTCGTAGTTTTCACGTTCTTCTATTTAACTGGGGATGTTGAGTATATAACGTCTATATCTGTTCTTGCTATTGGGATATTTGTAGTAGTATCGTTTCTACTAATGGAATTACCGACGAAAATATCAAATCAACCAAGTTGGTATCCCCAATTATTTACAAGTACAGTTACTCTATCTCGTGATCCTGCCAAAGCAGAAGAAGAGTTGAACAGAGAACCCACGTTAGCGAGCAAAATGCTCGAATTCAGAGCAGTTGATCGCATTAACTTAACGAAAACCAAAAAAGAATTTTGGTCTATTGCAAAAGTAAGTATGAGTTAAATGACTCCTTCGATGATTATGTTGAATTATATCGACTCGTGATGCATTCTCTTGAACCGCTGAATGATCGTACTTGTCGAGTACAAAAATTATACGTATTCTATCGTAATTTATCTATTTCTATGGTGTTGGTCGGCGTTATGGTTCTATGGGACTTTCTATCTTTTATCTCCAGAGAATTTACATTGACCATCGGCGTTGTTGTAGTTAGTTTTCTTTTCTTGGCTTTTGTTGCTATCGTCTTTATAGGAGTCGTGATTCTCCTGTGGCGAAGATCCCGTAAGGCCGAACAGGAATTTCTCAATGAACTAATGACTGAGTTCTATGAGCAGGAATACAGAGAAAACGATGTTCCGAAAAATAGAACACTCTCGGAGTATGAGTAACCCAAACACGACTCTTATCGGGCTCTAGTGGAATCCATAAGTATGGACGCCAATCAGCTCTCGGCGAGCAATCCGTTCGGGATGGACGAGGCGTGCACGAACTGTCCCGAGCTCTGCGAAACTCGCGAGAAGATCGCCCACGGCTACGGCGACGTGGGTGCGGAGTTCCTCTTCGTGGGCGAACGACCCTCTCCGGGCGCCGACGAGACGGGGATCCCCTTCTTCGGCGACGACCGCGGCGAGGCCGTTCAGGACGTGTTGCGTGCGCTCGACTTCGCGGGTCAGGACCCGGGCGAAGAGCCGGAACTCGACAACGCCTACCTCACCCTCCTGACGCGGTGTCGCCATCCCGAGCGCCCGCCGACGGACGCGGAGATCGGAAACTGCGAACCCTACCTGAACGCCGAGATCCGGATGATCAACCCCGAGATCATCGTCCCCGTCGGCGAGCGCGCCCTGCGGGAGATCACGGCGGAGTACACGACGACGCCCGCAGAGGAGTTCGACATTGAGGAGAATCACGCGACCGAGATCAGAGGCCGGGGATTCGAGATCGTGCCGACGGTCCACCCCGCGGAGGCGACCGACGAGCAGCAGGAAGCGTTCCTCGAAGCGTTCTCGGACCTGTTCGGCCGGGACTACCGCCAGACGAAGGGGCGACAGGGTCGGTAGGGAGTCACTCCGCGTCCGCCTCGAAGGAGGCGTCGTAGCGGGCATACCAGTGGGCAAAGAGGACGAACGCGGCGAGCGCGCCGACGAACACGCCCGCGAAACCGGCGACGGGACCGGCGACCGAGACGAGCGGCCGGGCGACGGCACCGCCGACCACGTACATCAGCGTGAGGACGGCGAACCCGAGGATGAACCTGGTGACGACGTTCCGCTCGACGGGGTTCCGCGGCATACATACACTACTGTTTTCTGATACATAACGATTCGGACCGCCGGAGCGGCGGCCTCGCTTCGCGGCCAGCGGCCGCGAAGTGAACGGGGGAGGGCTGGCATTCCCGGATAGCGGTGCGCGGCCGCGCACCGCGGCCTGCTGTCCTGGCGGTCCTCGGAAATCGAAGATTTCCGGGATCTCGCGGGAACAGAGTTTCCGCGGACCTCGCGGCGACATCGTCGCCGCTCAGCGCCGAGGGATCGCTCTGCGGTCTCTCGTAGCGACATGAAAAGGGCGAGGACAGCGAGACGCTACGCGCCTCGAACCGCGGGCCCGGACTGCCAAATTCGGACGAGGGCTTTCGTTACCAGTAGGGCGTCCGCGGCTTCTCGTCCGCCCACGTCCCGAGGACGACCGCGGCGAGAACGGCGAGGACCACGACGACGAGCGTGCCGACCGCCCCCGCGTCGACGAGCGTGGTCGTCGCGAGCGTCACGAGCGCTCCGACCGCGAGGAGCGCCGTCCCGACCAGCAGGGCGGCGACCGCGAACGAGCCTGCGCGCATGGCTCGTGAGTCGTGCTACCGCGTCATAAACGATCCGTCCGGTAGCTTATGGCCTCCCGGCCCATAGCTACCTTCGATGGTTACCCGCGTTTCGGGATGGGGACGGTCGAATCACAGAGGAGCGCCATGATCCGGCGACTGATCGGCGCGGTGTTCTCGTTGTTGAGCCTCGTGCTGTTCGTCGGCCTCCTGCTCGGCTTGATCTGGTCGGCCTCGCTGATGGGGCTGGTCGACACGAGCGGGGTCGACTCGCCCGTCGTCGAGGACGTGGTCGAACCGCCCGAGTGGTTCATCGACTCGCCGTTCGTCTGGGAGGTGCCCGCACAGAGCGAGGGCGGCGAACCGCCGGAGGCGCCGCCGGGTTCGTCGCCCCCGGAGGGCGATCCGGGGACGACCTCCGCCGGGGACGTGACCTCCGACGAGGTCGAAGCCGAGATCCACTCGCAGGTCAACGAGATCCGTGCCGAACACGGCCTCTCCCAGCTAGAACACGACGACGAGATCGCGTCGGTCGCCCGAACCCACAGCCAGGACATGAACGAGCGCGACTACTTCAGCCACACCAACCCGGAGGGTGAGTCGCCCGCGGACCGCTTCGGCGACCTCTACCCGAGCGAGTGTCGCGCCGTCGGCGAGAACCTCGCGTACATCCAGACCGGTTTCGGCTCCGATGACTCCGCAGAGGAGATCGCGGAGCGGATCGTCCAGGGCTGGATGGACTCGGAGGGCCACCGCGAGAACATCCTCCGCGAGGGCTGGGACAGCGAGGGGATCGGCGTCTACATGGCCGACGGCCGGATCGACGCCACCCAGAACTTCTGTACGACGACCTGAGCCGGTATCCACGGGTTGAAGGGGATAGCGAGTCGACTCCCGACCATGACCACCGTCGCCGTCTTCGCGGACCCGCCACGCTCTGGACTCGTTCTGTCGAGACTGATCGAAACGAGCCCGATATCGACCGAGGAGGCCGCCGACCTCTACGGGGCGATGCTCTCGGACGTGTGTCTCGCCGTCGAGCGAAGCGGCGGCGAACTGCTCGTCAACTACCGGCCCGACGACCTGCTCCCCGACGAACACGCCGGCGGCGACGCCGAAGCCGAGATCCGCGACCTCCTCGACGGCGTGCTCGAGGAACCGCCGCGTGTGGAGACTCAGGTGGGGTCGACCCGCGCGGCGAGGGTCGGGAACACCGTCTCCCACCTGCTCGAAACCGAGGAGGTCGCCTCGGCCGCCGTCGTCACCCCGACCGCGCCGTTCTGTTTTCGGACCCACATCGACGGCGCGGCGATGAAGCTCAGGAACAGCCCCGTCGTCCTCGGTCCCGCCACGAGGGGACGGGTGTACTTCGCCGGGTTCACCGAACCGATCGATTTCGAGGGGGCCTACCAGCCCCCCGAGATCGAGACGCTCGCGTGGCGTGCGAGCGACGCGGGCCTCGACACCGACTTCCTCCCCGTCCTCCCGGTCGTCGAGACCGGAGCGGACCTCCGAACCGTCGTCTCGTTGATCCGGGCACGCCGCGTCGCGGAGCGGATCGTCCCGCCGCACACCACGGAATGGATCGGAGACCGAGGGCTGCGCGTCGAGGGCGACGAGCTCGTTCGAGAGGACTGAGGGGAACAGCGGAGTCGTCGGGACCTCGCGTTCGGTCGGCGGTACGGCCTACTCGACGGTGATACAGGCGTCGGCGATCACCGGACGACCCTCGAGCGTGTACGGGCCGTCCTCGTCCCCCGCAGTCGCACCGAAGTCGAACGTCCGGGTCCCGTTCGTGTCGCGGTGGAGCATCGCCCACACCCGTTGGGTCTCCGCGAGCGGTTCGTCGAGGGCCACCCCGATCCGGTCGTGGCTCCCCGCCCCGAGGAACGACGAAACCCCGCGGAGGCTCCCGAACGGATCGTCCGCCGTGCGCAGGGTCCCGTCGTGGATCGCCACGAACCCGCCCTCGGGGAGCGTCGCCCCGTCGACGATGACGTACGTCCCGTCCGACGTCTGATCGGTGACGGTCACCTCTGCCCGGTCGGTTGGCGTGGGATCCCCGCCGACGGTGACCGTCAGCCGGTAGGTCTCCTTCGCGACGAAGTCCCTCGCGGTGGTGTCGTCGTCGGGCGTGACGAGGAGGGAGTACGTCCCCGAGGCGGGTGCGATCACCGGTTCGAGGAGGTCGGTCACGACCTCACCGGTCGGCCCGTGGAGTTCGCGCTCGGTGCCCAACAGTCCGTCGGTGGTGTCGACGAACCCGTAGTCGACGGCGATCTCGTCGCCCTCCTCGGCGTCGAACGCGTACCAGTCGCGGTCGTAGCCGGCGATGACGGCCTCGATCGTCTCGCCGGGTTCGAGTCGCGTCGCGGTCTCCTGCCGTTCGTTCGGGTCGAACTCGTCGAGGACGACCGTCTCGACCGCGAGGGTGTAGGCGACGAAGCCGTGTATCTCTCCGTTGAGAGCATCGGGTCCGATCTCGCTCACCCGAACGTAGTGCGTCCCGGTCTCCTCGGCGACGTCCGCGCCGACAACCGACGGGTCCACCGACGGCGGGAGGCCGACCGTCGCGAGGAACTCGTAGTCGGTCCGATACGCGCCGCGGTTCGGGTTGTCGGTCGGAAGCGCGCCGATCTCGGCTCCCGCGGGATCGAACAGCGTCATCTCGACGTCGCGATTGAGCGCCAGGTCGCGGACGGTGAGTTCGAGTTCGATACCCTCCCCCGCGACGGCGTCGAAGGCGAACCAGTCCTCCTCGTCGCCGACGACCACGCCATCGACCTCCTCGCCGGGGGCGATCTCGGTCGCGCTCTCGCGGGTGTCGTTCGGTTCGTGGGGGTCCTCGTCGGCGACGTCGATCGTCACCGAGTAGGGGACCTCCCCGTCTACGGACGCGACCCGGACGGCGTACGTCCCCGGTTCGGATACCGTTGCACCGATGGCCGTCCGGATCGGCTCGTTCGCGGTCACCGCCGCCGAATCCAGTACGGCCCCGTCGGGGTCGTACACGCCGATCTCGGCGCGTTGCTCGGTCCACTCGCCGAACGCCGAGTCGAAGACGACGCCGAGCGTGTCCTCGGCCGCAAGCTCGATCGTGTACCACGCCTCCTCCCCGTCGGCGAGCGTGCCCTCGACCGTCGCCCCGGGTTCGACCGACTCCGACCCTTCCGGGACGTGCTCCGCCGCTCGCGCACCGCCGATAGCCCTGTACGCCCATCCGGCCGTGCCGGCACCCAGTACGAACAACCCTCCGAGTACGCTACGTCGTTTCACAACACATCTCCCTAGTAGTAAACGGCCCCTGAGGAGATCACGGTTTCCATATCTCTATAAATAATATTTTATATAATTGGATGTAATGAAGCCGGACGGCGGTACGAGCTGATCCGGAATGGAAACGAGACGGAGGGCGACCGTTCTCGATAGCTGACGCCCGAAGAAGGGCGCTCACCCGCGTCGAGTCGGGACACCGACGGTTCTATCGGTCGGTGAGGCGACCCTTCAGTTGCCCGAGCATCATGCGGACGACCTTCCGGGGCGAGTCGGGGATCGCGCCGAGCTGTTCGAGGAGTCCGAGCCGATCGTGGTTGTTGTAGGTCTCGACGATCCGCCCGTCCTCGACGTGGACGAACGACATCCCGGTGACGGTCGCCGACTTCCCGGTCGCCGGAACGTCCATGAGGTCGTTCTCGTGGGTGCCACGCGAGGTCCAGCGGACGCTCACGCGGCCGTCGTCGCTGATCATCTCCTCGATCTCGAACGAGAGGTCCGGGAACGCCTCGAAGTACATCGCGAGGAACGCCTCGTACTCATCGCGATCGATCGCTTCGGGGCCGCTCATCCCGTAGAAGACGCAGTCCTCGGCGTACAGTTCGGAAACGAGGTCGAGGTCGTGGCCGTCGAGGAGGTCGGTAAAGACGCGCTCGGCGATCTCCTGATTCTCGTCGGCGAAGGCTTGTGGGCTCATTGTGCACAATCAGTAAGGACTCGCGAGGGGATAACCGTAGCGCGAGCTAGCCCGACCGGTCGGCAACCACCGTTCGAGGGGTCGTGGCCGCGGTAGCCGAGAGCGGTAGCGTTCAGGAACTCTTTTGAGGGCCCGGAGACGAGTGTTACACCGTCGATAGCGCTCCCGTCGCGCGGTGACGGCTCGCTGGCGTTCGGCACGGTCACCCGATGCCCGTCACGTGCGTCGTGGATACCGCCATACGGGAGCGGGGTTCGACGGTACTCTAGAGGTGGGGTGGCAGAGCGGACGAACGCGCCTGCCTTGAGAGCAGGTGGCCGAGAGGCCCCATGGGTTCAAATCCCATCCCCACCGTATTTCTCACGAACAGTTCGCCGAACACCGCGAAGCGTGTGTTCGGGACGCCGTGAGCGCGAAATCGTGAACGAGGATTTGAAGTAGACAGGGGTTCTGCGCGGAGCGCAGGTTCTCAGACGGCGTTCAAATCCCATCCCCGCCGCTTTTCCACGGCGCTTTCGACTGAGATAGCGTGATCGAACGATCGCCGTGTCGTTGCACGAACGACGCCGGGATCAGACGAGGAGGACCACGGGGGCGTTGCCGGTCGTGGTCGCCCAGTAGAGCAACAGGAACTGGATCGCGTTGAACAGGCCGTGGATCACGGCGGGGACCACGAGGTTCTCGCTGTACTCGTAGCTCACGCCGAGGATCACGCTCAGGACGACGTAGGTGAAGAGCGTCGCGGCCAGCCCCTCGCCGGTGAGCGAGCCGACGTGGGCGACGGCGAAGATCACGCTGGCGATGGCGATGCCGACGACGACCCCGAAGCGGAGCCTGAGCAGTTGCTGGATGACGCCCCGAAAGAGGAGTTCCTCGCCGGGTCCGACCAGCAGGAGCGACAACGGGACGAGGACGAGGAGGATCTCCGGGTTCTGGGTGCCGAGTTCCTGCAGGCTGTGATCGGCGGACTCGATCCCGAACGTGGTCTGGACGAGACTCATCCCGATCAGCGCGACGAACAGCGCGATCAGTCCGGCGGCGACCCAGATCGCGTCCCGGAGGTCGGGCATCGAGAGCATCAACAGGCCGAGTCCCTCGACGCGGGTCGAGAGGTAGAACAACGCGACGGAGCCGAACCCCAGCCCCTGGAGCGTGACGACGCCGACGACGATCTGGAGGACCGGCCTGCCGAACACGTCGATTCCGATCGTCCCGAGGAGACCGGCGGCGACGAGGGTAAGGATCGATCCGACCGCGAACCCCGCAAAGCCGATCAGGAGAACGGTGACGAGCGTGGTGGCGTACGCGAGCGGACCCGCGTCCGTCGTTCGAGAGACCATTGACGGGGGTTCGGACCGGCGTACCTTTTCCCTGTCGTTCGAGGGCGACACACAGTAACCTTTTTTCGCCCGTCACGCCCATCCCGGGTATGGACTGGCCGCACGACCCCGACGGCGAGGAGGGCAGCGAGGGAATGCGCAAGTACGGGATGGCGATCTTCGCCAAGAAGGTCGACGAGGAGGGGGACTTCCCCCTTCGGTTCGAGGAGTTCCTCGCCGACCACGGCGACGACCCGATCCGCATCAACTACGCGAAGGTCGTCCCCGCCCGGGAGATCCTCGAACGGGTCGACACCGAGGAGGTCGCCGACATCGTCGAGTTCCACCGCGCGGTCGGCCGCGCGATGCGCGAGGGCGGACTCTGGGACTACCACCCCGTCGGCGCGAACCCCGAGCGGAAGTCGGCCTAGTCGTCGTACTCGATCAGCGGTGGCTCCGAGCCACCGGCCGGAGACTCTCCGAACCGGCGGTCGCGGGCCGCCGTGATCGCCGCCTCGAGGAGGTCGACCGCGACCGTGTTGGCCCCCTCGGGGATGACGAGGTCCGCCTCCTTTTTCGTCGGTTCGACGAACTGCTCGTGCATCGGCTTCACCGTCGAGAGGTACTGTTCGATCACGCCGTCGAGGCTCCGCCCGCGTTCGAGGACGTCGCGGCGGATGCGCCGGAGGATCCGCACGTCCGCGTCGGTCTCGACGTAGATGCGCAGGTCGAGCATCTCCGTGATCGCCTCGTCGTAGAGCGCGAGGATCCCCTCGATGACGATCACGTCGGTCGGCTCGACGCGCACGCGCTCGTCGGTGCGGGTGTGGGCCTCGAAGTCGTACTGGGGCATCCCGATGGGTCGGCCCGAAAGGAGACGATCGAGGTGCGTCCGGAGGAGGTCCCAGTCGAACGCCGAGGGGTGGTCGTAGTTGATCGTCCGACGTTCGGAAAAGGGGAGATCCGACCGGTCCGCGTAGTAGTTGTCGAGCGGGATGTGGGTCACCGAGCCATCGCCGGGCGATCCCCGCCGGTCGGCAGAACCTCGTCCGATACCCTCCCCGGCATCCGTTCGGAAGTCGGCCGCGCGTCCACCGGGGCTGCCGTCGAGCGCGTCGGTCACTTCCCGGGCGACGGTGGTCTTGCCCGCACCGGTCCCGCCGGCGATCCCGAGCACGAACGAGGGGATGGTCATCACCGGACCTGACACGCGCGAGGCTTTCAACGTCCCGGTTCCGCACCGACCGTGGAAGTATCACTCACACGGGCATAACTCTGCCGGGAATAGCTTTTAGACCGCCTGTGCTAAAGATCCACACATGGTTGAAGATCTCACCGTCAGAGACGCGATGACCACGGCCTACGTGGGGGTGAGCGAATCGGATACGATCGGGGACGTCATCGAGGTGATGATCGACGACGGCGTCAGCGGCGTCGTGGTCCTCCGGGGCCCGGAGGCCGTCGGCACCGTCACCGAGCGCGACCTCCTGCGGGCGACGACCACCGGATCGATCCCCACCGACGCCAGCATCGCGTCGGTGATGTCCGGCCCCGGCCCGAGCGTCAAACCGGACGTTCCGCTCTCCGACGCGGCGAGCACGCTCTCGACGGAGGACAGGCGACAGCTGCTCGTCCGGAACGGCGAAGGGATCGTCGGCGTCCTCACGTCACAGGACGTGATCACGGCCGCCGCGTCGCTTCTATCGGCGTCGGAGCGGGAACCCGAGACGATGTCCGCTCCCGAAGCCGGAACGACCGTGGACGACCCCGAGTACACCACACAGAGCGTCTGTGAGGTCTGCGGCTCGCTGATGCCCGGACTCGAATCGGTCAACGGGCAGGTCATCTGTGCGGACTGTCGCGGGGTCTGACCGGCCATCGGGTAGTTCTTCGTGCTCGCGCGTCTCCTTTCGATCGATGCGGATCGAAACGCCGGACCTCGACGAGGCCGCTACCGTCGCCGACCTCTGGGTCGAACTCGCCCGTGGACAGCGTACCTTCGGTTCGCGCCTCGCGAGCGAGGCGAACCGCGAGCGGATCGGGGAGGCGCTCGGCCGTCACATCGCCGACGGGAACCTCCTCGTCGCCCGCTCGGACGACCGGATCGTCGGATTCGTGATGTTCGCCATCGAGTACCGCCTCTACGTCGTCGAGACGACCCGCGGGATCGTCCACAACCTCTTCGTCGTGCCCGACAGACGCGGCGAAGGGATCGGTACGAGGCTGATGGACGCAGCCGAGACGACCCTGACGGAGAAGGGTGCAGCGGTGGTCGGACTGGAGGTGCTCGCCGACAACGAGGACGCACGGCGCTTTTACGCCGACCGGGAGTACCGCCCGCATCGGGTCGAACTCGAAAAACGAGTCGAAACCGATAACACCCCGTAGCGACAGCACACAGACGCGCCAGAGGAGCTTGGGCGGTTCAAGCACCCGACTTGTAATCGGGAGTTCGGGGGTTCAAATCCCTCCTCTGGCTTCGGAACGAGAGGCCCCCGCAGTCGTCACAGAGAAAACGTCGAGACGGGGTAAGCGATCGGTACTAGTTTCGTGGAGCCTCTTGAGAGGGGAGGTCAGTGCAGACGTCGGACGGGACGTTCCCGGCGTTCGCGTGACACGGACCGTGTGCAGCCACCTCACCGGCAGCGCCGACGAGGAGGAACAGTGCGACGATCGCCAGGAGTATGGCGATTCGGTGATAGCGAATCGTGAGTCGAAGGGCAGTCTCTTTCATGGATTGCGACAACGTGACACACCGGGCGTGGAGAGATATCCGTTCCGCTTCATTCTTCCGCTGTACGTTATCCCGGAGCCAAAGAGGGAGGTGTGAGGACTCCCGCACTCATCGTTGCTCGACCGCGACCGTTCGCCCGAGCGGGTGACTCCGTGATCTCACCGGCCGGCGGCGGTATGTTCCCCGTTTTCTGGAAGGTCCCGGCCTCGAACACGTCTCGGAACGTCTCGATCGCGCCGCGGGTGGGTCCATATCGGACGGATTGTGACCGCCGTTCGATGTAGTAGAACGGACGAGCACTGCTCGCCGTTCGCCGGGAATTAGCCACCTCCTCGTCGAGGATAGGCCGACCCATACGACCGGTTAGTGTCTGTATATCTATATGAACGCCGGATGTAGCAGTATCCGCTGGCAGACTGCCAGCACGGTGTGGGGGCGTGGTACGCAGGTTGCCACCACTCGCCGCCCACCCCCGCTTGGTCCGCCTGAACACGCGGCACAGTCTCCTGTCCGGGGCGAGAGTCGACTCGCCCCCATCCACCGTCCGTAGAACGCTCGAGAGGACACGCTTCGAACGGGAACCGTGGTCAACCGAGAAGACGATCGGATCGGTCTACTGCGAGCGGGGAACGAAGAGCCACTCGGTCACGAACAGCGCGACCGCCAGCGGCACGACCAGCGTGATGATCAACATCGATGACACACGTATTCACCTCCAAAATACGATACGACGAGATGCTATAAAAATATATTTATTTTCATATGTGAACTAAAGTATGGTTCTCTGCCCACGGCCGGTTCGAATTCGAATGACCCGGAGGGCGGGCCCCGTCGTCGTGGAACGGGTCGTTCGCGTCCGCTGGTGACACGCGACGGAAGGGGCGGGATTCGAACTCGTCCGGACGGTTTCGCTCGCTCACGCTCACGGACTGCGTCCGGTCTGCTCGAATCCCTTTTCCCCTTAGCGGCGCTCACGAACGTGTTCGCGCCGCTGGAGGATATTTGTGGACAAGAAACCAGGGGTCGGTTGGTATATAGGTTGCGCCCCCGGATGATTCGTCATGCTCCTTAGTGGTACGGTCGTCGTCGACGCCTCGACGGTCGTCGAAGACGGCGGGGTCGTCATCGATGGCGACGAAATCATCGCCGTCGGCCAGGCGGCCGACCTCGCCGATCGGTATCCCGACCACGTGCGTCGATCGTACGACGTGCTCGTGCCGGGACTCGTCGGCGCGCACGTCCACTCGGTTCAGAGCCTCGGGCGCGGCATCGCCGACGACACCGCGCTGCTCGAGTGGCTCTACGAGTACGTCCTCCCGATGGAGGCGAACATGGGCCCCGAGGCGATGGAGGTCGCGGCGCTGCTGGGCTACCTCGAACTCGTCGAGAGCGGCGTCACGACCTGTATCGACCACCTCTCGGTCGCCCACGCGGACCGGGCGTTCGAGGCCGCCCGCGCGGTCGGGATTCGGGGGCTGCTCGGCAAGGTGCTGATGGATAAGGACGCTCCCGAGGGCCTGCGCGAGGACACCGACGCCGCACTCGCCGAGAGCGAGCGACTCGCCCGTCGCTACGACGGCGCGAACGGCGGCCGGATCCGCTACGCCGTCACCCCCCGGTTCGCGCTCTCCTGTACCGAAGCGTGTCTCCGCGGAGTACGCGACCTCGCCGACGAGTACGGGCTTCGGATCCACGTCCACGCCAGCGAGAACCGCGAGGAGTGCGCGGCGGTGCGCGAGGAGACGGGAATGGAGAACGTCGAGTGGCTCGACGAGGTCGGCCTCACCGGCGAGGACTGCGTACTCGCTCACTGCGTCCACACGAGCGAGCGCGAACGCGGGATCCTCGCCGAGACCGGCACCCACGTCGTCCACTGCCCCTCCTCGAACATGAAACTCGCGAGCGGGGTCGCCCCCGTCGAGACGTACCTCGATCGGGGGATCAACGTCGCGCTCGGCAACGACGGGCCGCCGTGTAACAACACCCTCGATCCGTACACCGAGATGCGTCAGGCGAGTCTATTGGGGAAAGTCGACGCGCTCGATCCGACCGCCCTTCCCGCGAGACGCGTCTTCGAGATGGCGACGGCGAACGGCGCTCGTGCGGCGGGGTTCGACCGGATCGGCGAACTCCGGGAGGGGTGGCGCGCCGACGTCGTCGGCCTCTCGACCGACCTGACGCGGGCGACGCCGATCCACGACCTGCTCTCGCACCTCGTGTTCGCCGCCCACGGCGACGACGTGCGCTTTACGATGGTCGACGGGGAGGTGCTGTACGACGACGGCGAGCCGACGACCGTCGACGCGGACGCGGTGAGAGAACGGGCCGCCGAGTTGGCGGAGACGGTCGTCTAGACGGTCAGTAGCTCCTGATCTTCGGCTCGTAGGTCTTCTCCTCGCCCTCGAGGATCACCGGCTTGTACCAGAGTTCGGGCGTGCCGTCGTTCCACGACAGCAGCGTGTGTTTGAGCCACTTCTCGTCGCGACGCTCCTGGTACTCCTGGCGCCAGTGTGCGCCGCGGAACTCGTCGCGGGCGAGCGCGCCCAGGGTGATGGCCTCGGCTGTGTCGATCAGGTTGCGCATCTCGATGGTCTGCTGGAGGTCGGTGTTGAAGGTACGGGAGGGATCGGCGACGTAGACGTCCTGGTACTGTTCTCGCACCTCTCGGATGTCCCGAAGCGCCTGCTTGAGCCCCGCCTCGGTCCGGAAGACGTTGACGTTCCGCGTCATCGTCTTCTGGAGCTTCTCGCGGAGTTCGGCCTGCTGGACGCCCTCGTCTTTCTCCATCAGGTGCTCGATCCGCCGGTTCTCGGCCTCGACGGCCCGTTCGACGATCTCCACGGGTTCGGGGATGACGCTCGCGCCCTCGCCGCGGGGGTCGCCCCCGTCCGTGACGGCCTCGTCGTCCGTATCCGTGTGGATCGCGCCGGGTGCGACCGGCGTGTCGACCTCGCCGATCTCGGTGTCCTCGGTCCGGCCGGTCTCGATGATCGCCTCGCCGAGGTCCGTCCCGGCGGCGTGCCGCCCCGCGCGTGCGCCGAAAACGATGAGTTCGGGCAAGGCGTTCCCGCCGAGCCTGTTGGAGCCGTGAACCGACACGCAGGCACACTCGCCGACGGCGTACAGCCCCGAAACGAGGGTCTCGCCGTTCTCGTCGGTCTCGATCCCGCCCATCGCGTAGTGCTGGCCCGGTTTGACCGGCATCGGCTCGACCAGCCCGTCGACGCCCTCGAAGTCGCCCGCGAGATGCAGGATGTTCTCCAAACGGTCGATGATGCGCTCCTCGCCGAGATGACGCATGTCGAGGTGGACGTACTCGTCGTTGACGCCGCGGCCCTCGTTGACCTCGGTGAGTTCAGCGCGCGCGACCACGTCGCGGGAGGCCAGTTCCCCCGAGTTCGAGGCGTAGCCGTGTTCGAACATGAACCGCTCGCCCTTGTCGTTGTAGAGGATGCCGCCCTCGCCGCGGACGCCCTCGGAGATCAACACGCCCGTCGAGGGCAACGTGGTGGGATGGAACTGGATGAACTCCATGTCCTCCATCGGAACGCCCGCGCGGTAGGCCATCGCGGGGCCGTCGCCGGTACAGGAGACGGCGTTGGTGGTGTGGTCGTAGACCTGCCCCGGTCCACCAGTGGCGAGGACGACGCCGTTTCGCGCCCGGAAGCCGGCTACTTCGCCCGTCTGCACGTCGAAGGCGACGACGCCGTGACACTCGCGTTTCTCGGGATCGGGATCCTCGGTCACGGCGAGTCGGCTGACGTACCACTCGTCGTAGACCGCGATCCCGCGTTTGACGACCTGCTGATACAGGGTGTGCAGCAGGTGGTGGCCCGTCTCCGCGCCGGCGTAGGTGGTTCGGGGAAACGAGAGGCCGCCGAAGGGGCGCTGGGAGACCCGGCCGTCCTCCTCGCGCGAGAAGGGCATCCCCCAGCGTTCGAGTTGGATCGTCTCCTCGGGGCTGTCCTGGCAGAGGGTCTCGATCGCGGGGGCGTCCCCGAGGTAATCGGAGCCCTTCATCGTGTCGTAGGCGTGGTCCTCCCACGAGTCGCCGTCGCGCAGCGCGGCGTTGATGCCGCCCTCCGCGGCGCCGGTGTGGCTGCGAACGGGGTGGAGTTTCGTGACGATCGCCACGTCCGCGCCCTCCTCGTGAGCCGCGATCGCGGCCCGGAGGCCGGCACCGCCAGCGCCGACGACGAGTACGTCGTGTTCGTGCATGGTTGGTGATTGGAGTGTGTCGTATTGAGGCTGTGGTCTGTATTGCGATCCTACCAGAACTTGAGGTTCTTCTTGACCGCTTCGCGCTTGAGTCCCTGGATGTGCTCGGTGATCGGGATGTCCTTCGGGCAGACGTTCGTACACGAGAACTGCGTCTGACACCGCCAGACGCCGTGTTCCTGTTCGATGATCCGCAGGCGGTGTTCCTTCATGTCCTCGCCCTCGCGTTCGTCCATCGCGAACCGGTAGGCCATGCTGATCGGCGCCGGGCCGAGATACTGGTCGTCGCCCGCCGCGATGTTACACGAGGACATACACGAGGCACACCAGATACACCGCGTGCCCATCTTGATCTTCTCCCTGTTTTCGCGGCTCTGGCGCTGTTCCTCGAGGTCGCCCTCCGGGAGTTCGTTCGTCTGGAAGTACGGCTCGACGGCCTCCATCTGCTCGTAAAAGGAGTCCATGTCCACGACGAGGTCCTTGACGACCTCCTGGTGGGGCAGGGGCTCGATCCTGACGGGGGTGTCGAGTTCGGCGATCTGGGTCTGACAACCCAGTCGCTGTCGGCCGTTGATGAAGAAGGCGTCCGACCCGCAGATCGCCTGCCGGCAGGAGTGGCGGAACGTGAGCGACGAGTCGTAGTGATCGCGCGCGTACATCACCGCGTCGAGGACGGTCATCCCCTTCTCGAAGGGAACGTGAAAGGTGTCGAACCGCGGCTCCTGTTTGGCCTCGACCTCCGGGTCGTACCGGAACACCTTGATCTCGACGGTCTCCTCGCCCTCTCGTGCGCGTTCCTCGCTCTCCCGTTGTCCCTCCTCGCGTTTCGACGCCTTCTCCTGAAGGCGACGCTCCTGATGTGGCGAGCGCGGCCTCGATTCGCCCGCGTCGACCTCCGCTTCCTCTTGCTCCTGTGGAACTTGTGTGCTCATGTTAGAGTGTGATGCCCGCGAGTGCGTTTGCCGTTCGGATCCCCTGGACGATCAGCGCGACGCCCGCGACGACGAGGATCCACTTGACGACCGTCTTCTGGGTGCCGTCGAGCCCCTGGTTGATCAGCGCGTTGTAGACGCCGTTGACGCCGTGGAACGTCGCGGTGATCAGGAACAGCACCATCAGCGAGTAGTAGCCCAGATCGCCCATCCGGTACTGACTGCCCGCGAAGGTGATCTCCGAGGCGTGGTTCACGAAGTGAAGGAGGAAAAAGTGAAAGGCGAGGACGACGACCAGAAACGCCGCCGTCACGCGCTGGAGCAACCAGAGCGTACCGCCTGGCTTGAACGAGGAGTAGCGCTCCGCCATCTAGAACACCCCCTCGACGAACGTCGGGACGCTCGCGATGGCGATGACGCCCGTCACGATCAGCGCCGCGTAGAAGCTCTTGTCCTGCGATTCGAGGCCGACCCCGAGGTCGACCATCAACAGGCGAACGCCGTTCAGGATGTGAAAGACCGCGACCGAGAGCAGACCCACCTCGAGGACGCGAACGATGAAGAGGCTCTCGAGCCCCTGGATGGTCTCGGTGTACGCCCCCGTCCCGACGGTGGCCGTGCTCAGGACGGCGATGTGTGTAAACAGGTATCCGACGAGAACCCAGCCGGTGAACTTGTGGAAGATCCACGCCCACATGCCGGCGGTGAACTCCCGCCACCGGCCGAAGTCCTCGATGAGGCCGCGATTGTACGACTGACTCATTCCTGCTTGGGCCTTGGACTCGTGGACTAAAGAGGTTACTACCTCGCACGATCGACCGACTCGATGGCGCTCGTGACGGTTCTTGGAGGCGATTCACTCCCCGACCGGGTGTTGGGACGAGACGATGTGTTCGATGGCCTCGTCGAGTTCGACGAGGTGACACAGCGGGTTGCCCGGATAGACGACGGGGTTCTCGAGGACGCCCACGAGCAGGCCGGTAAACGGTGCCTCGACGACGTCCTTCTCGGTCATGAACGGGTTGGTGATCGTACAGATGGCGTCGCCCTCGTAGACGAGCGCCCCGCGTCGGTGGTGCATGTCGACGATCCCGCCCGAGTCCGCCCGTATCCACGTCTTCTCGAGGTCGTCCTGAATGACGGTCCGCCACCCCGGCCAGCGGACCCGCGTCTTCGGGCGGAGCCCGTACTCCGCGAAGACGCTCTCGACGCCCGTGAGCGCCTGGTCGATCAGGTCGCGCTGGAACTGGTGGGCCCCGCCCATCTCGATGGTCACCGTCGGGACCCCGTCGTCGGTCGCCTCGCAGCGCAGCGTCCCCTCGGGCCCCTGCCCGGCGATGATGACGTTCGAGGCGAAGGCGTTCGCGAGACGCTCGACGTCGGGGTTCTCCATGTTCGCCCGGACGTGGAGCATGTTGTTCCGCCCGCGAGTCGAGGTGTGAAAGTCGAGGACGAAATCACACGGCTCGATGAAGTTCGTGTAGATCCGGTGGGCCATCCGCCGGGCGCTGGTTCCCGATTCGGAGCCCGGAAACGATCTGTTGAGGTCGCGGTCCAGGATGGGGAGATAGCGCTGCTGAGCGAGGAAGCCGGGGACGTTCAGGACGGGGAGACAGACGATCGTCCCGTGAAGCTCCGTGTGGTCCCACTCGTAGGCCACGGCCCTGACGACCTCGATGCCGTTCAGTTCGTCGCCGTGGGTCGCCGCGGTGAGACACGCCGTCGGGCCGGGGTGCTCGCCGTTGACGATCGTCACCGGGATGCGGACGGGGTCCCCGAGGTAGGTCTCGCTGACGGTGTAGCGGATGTTCGCCGTCTCGCCGGGGGCGACCGTCCCACCGTTGTACGTGAACGGGGAGGGCGGCGGTGTCATAGCCGTATCTGTGTCCGCAGCGTATAAGTAAGCGCCCACACGGGACAAGCAACGTTTTTGCACCCCCCGCGAGTTGTCGGGAGTATGGGAACAGGGAGTGTCCGCGTCGGGGTGCTGAGCCTGCACAGCAGCAAGGAGACGAAAGCCATCCTGAACGCCGTCGACGACCTCGGTCACGAGGGCGAGTGGATCAGACAGGAGAACACCGCGATCGAGATCGACTCGGAGGGTGTGCATCTCGAACCCGACGTCGACGTGATCGCAAACCGACTCCTGCTCTCGAACACCGGCCACCCCAGCGAGGAACTCGGACTCGCGACGACCTACGAGTCGCTTCGCCCGATGCTCAACAAGCCCCAGGCGACGCTCACGGCGCTGCACAAGTTCGCGACCGGCGTGAAACTCGCCGACGCCGGGGTGCCGGTGCCGGACGCCCTGCTCGCGCTCGACAATCGCCGGCTCAACGAGGGTCGCGGCGAGTTCGGCGAGGAGGTCGTCTACAAGACCGCGATCGGCACCCACGGCGGCGGCACCTGGAAGATCGGCCCCGACGAGACGGTCAACCCGCGCGTCGGCAACCGCCAGGCGTTCCTCCAGAAACTCATCGAGCGCGACGGCGAACACCACCGCGACCTGCGCGTCTACGTCGTCGGCGACCGGATCATCGGCGCGATGAACCGCTACGCCCCCGAGAACGACTGGCGGACGAACGTCGCCCTCGGCGGGGACGTCGAGGACGCGAGCGACCGACTCCCCGATACCGTCGTCGAGATGGCGACCACGGCGGCCGATGTAGTGGGACTGGACTACGCCGGCGTCGACCTCATCGAGGGCGAGGACGGCTGGTTCGTCCTCGAGGTCAACCCCACGGCGGGCTTCCGGGGGCTGTACAAGGCGTCGAACGTCAGCCCCGCGCCATACATCGCACAGTTGGCGATCGAACTCGGCGGCGGCGAGGTCGATCCCGAACGGGTCGCGGACCTCTCGGCGACGCTCGACGACTCGCGGCCCGCCTCGATGCCGCCCGAGGCCGAACAGATCCGCGAGGAGGCCGTCAGCATCGGCTACACGGAGGAGGTACTCGTCAGCGGGACCAGCGGGAGCAGGACCGTGATCGCCAAGTCCGACACCGGCGCCGCCCGAACCAGCATCGACACCGGCCTCGCGGCGGAGATCGGCGCGGGCCCCATCAAATCCATCACGCGGGTCCGCTCGGGCAGTTCGAAGTCCAGCAAGTCCCGCCCCGTCGTCGACCTCGTCGTCGGGGTCAGCGGCAACCAGCACACCGTCACCGCGAGCATCGAGGACCGCAGCCACATGGACTACGCCCTGCTGTTGGGACGGGACATCCTCGAGAACTACCAGGTCGACGTCCGCCGTCGCGCCGAGGCCGAGGATTACGACCCCGACCGGGAAGAGGAAGAGGAAGAGGAGGAAGAACTCGAGTAGGCCGGCTCAGTCGGCCTCGTAGGCCGCCCAGACGTACTTCGTTCCCGTCGATCGATAGGGCCGCCAGGCCTCCGCGATCTCGCGCATCTCGCTTCGTGAGAGTTCCCCACCGTCGTTGTACAGCTCTTCGATCCCCCGCCGGACCGCGAGGTCGCCGAGCGGGAGGACGTCCTCGCGTTCGAGGACGAACAGGAGGTACATCCGGGCGGTCCACTCGCCGATGCCGTGGATCGCCGTGAGATCCTCGATGACCTCCGCGTCCGTGTGATCGGCCAGGCCCTCACGGGTCAGGTCGCGTTCGAGGAAGGCCTCGGCGGCGTTGTTGACGTACCTCGTCTTCTGTTCGCCGAGTCCCGCCGCCGCGAGGTCGGCGTCGGCCGCGTCGAGGACGGCTTCGGGGGTTATCGGGCCGTCGAACAGCGCGTAGACACGCTCCTTGACGGCGTTCGCGGCGGCCGTCGAGATCGATTGGTTGATCACCGAGACGACGAGACGCTCGAACTCCTCGTCCCACTCCGGTTCCGTGTAGGGGTCGTGCTCCTCGATCACCGCCGCCATCACGGGGTCCTCGCGCAGGCGGGAGAGCGCGTCGTCCATGGACGGGATTGGGATCCGAACCACCTGACCGTGTCGGTCCTCGACCCCCGGACCCGATCGGTGGCGATCGCCGGCTACCCGAGCTTATTTGGTCGTTCTCGGCCTCATCGTGTGTATGGTCGAACACGTTCTCGTCCCGATCGACGACTCGAAACGCTCGACGAAGGCACTGGAGTTCGCGCTCGGGGAGTACCCCGGCGCCGAGATCACCGCGTTGCACGTGATGGATCCGAGCGACGACGCGATCTACACCGGCGGCGAACTGAGCGTCCCGCTCGACGTCGAGGAGGTCAGAGAGCAGCACAAACGCCGGGCGGAGACCCTGCTCGAGGAGGCACGCGAGGTGGCGAGCGACCACGGCGTCGAGATCGACACCGCCACCCGCGTCGGAAAGCCGGCCCGGGCGATCGTCGAGTACGCCGAGGAACAGGATGTCGATCACGTCGTCCTTGGCAGTCACGGTCGCTCGGGCGCGTCACGGATCCTGCTAGGGAGCGTCGCCGAAAGGGTGGCCAGACGCGCACCCGTCCCCGTGACGATCGTCCGCTGACGGGGCGTCACCCGTCGACCGACCCGACGACGATCCGTAGACGACCGACCCGGTCGTTCCGTTCCGAACCCGACGATGGCGGAGGAATAAACGGATCGTGGGTTGTTAATCTCGGAGAGGGAAACGTTGAAACGGGTTCCAGCCACACGGACGGTATGGAGTTAGACGACGTCAACACCATCACGGTTCTCGGGGCGGGCAACATGGGCCACGGGATCGCGGAAGTCGCCGCGATCGCGGGCTACGACGTGTACATGCGGGACATCAAGGAGGAATTCGTCCGGAACGGCTACGAGCAGATCGAGTGGAGCCTCGGAAAACTCGCCGAACAGGACCGTCTGACCGAGGAGGAAGCCGACGCCGCCCTCGATCGGGTGACCCCGGTCGTCGACGTCGAGGAGGCGGTCTCCGGCACCGACTTCCTCATCGAGGCGGTCCCCGAGCAGATGGAGATCAAGAAGGACGTCTACACCGAGGTCGAGCGCTACGCCCCCGAGGGTGCGGTGTTCGCCACGAACACCTCTTCGCTGTCGATCACCGAACTCTCGGAGGTGACCGACCGCCCCGAGCGCTTTTGCGGGATGCATTTCTTCAACCCGCCCGTTCGAATGCCGCTCGTCGAGGTGATCTCCGGCGCCCACACGGACGAGGGGACGCTCGAGCTGACCGAATCGCTCGCCGAGGACTTCGACAAAACCCCGGTTCGCGTCCACAAGGATAGCCCGGGATTCATCGTCAACCGGATCCTCGTCCCGTTGATGAACGAGGCCGCGTGGCTCGTCAGCGAGGGCGAAGCGACCATCACCGAGGTCGACTCGACGACGAAGTTCGACATCGGCCACCCGATGGGCGCGTTCGAACTCGGCGACCAGGTCGGAAACGACGTGAGCTACCACGTCCTCGAGTACATGCACGAGGTCCTCGGCGACGCCTACGAGCCCGCGCCGCTGCTCGCCGAGAAGGTCGAGAACGAGGAACTCGGGAAGAAGACCGGCAAGGGGTTTTACGACTACGAGGACGGCCCCGGCGCGGAGATACCGGCCGACGAGGGCTCGGAGTTCGTCGAGAGACGGCTGTTGGCGTCGATGGCCAACGAGGTCGCGAAGCTGATCGGCGGCGACGTCGCTCCGCCCGAGTCGATCGACGAGGCGGTCACCCTCGGCGGCGGGTGGCCCGACGGCCCCGTCACGGTCGTCGACGAGTACGGGATCGAGACGCTGCTCGAGACGCTCGAAACGGCCCACGAGGAGACGGGCCACGAACGATACCGACCCGACGAGTACCTGCGCGAGCGCGCCGAGGCGGGCGGCTTCTACGACGCGGACGATGACGAAGCCGAATCGGACGGCTACGAGTACGACGCCATCGCGGTCGAGGTCGACGGACGGGTCGGCCACCTCGCCATCGACCGTCCACACCGGATGAACACCATCACGACCGGGATGATCGAGGAGATCGACGACGCCCTCGACCGACTGGTCGACGACGACGACGTTCGCGCCGTCCTCCTGACCGGTTCGGGCGACCGCGCGTTCTCGGCGGGCTTCGACGCGTCGACGGCCGCCGCCGGTAGCGGCCTCGAAACGGCCGAACTGGCGCGGCGCGGCCAGCACGTGTTCGGCCGTTTCGAGGAGGTCCCGATGCCCGTCATCGCCGCGATCGACGGCTACTGTCTGGGCGGCGGGATGGAGCTTTCGGCCTGTGCCGACATGCGCCTCGCCACCGAGCGCTCCCGGTTCGGCCAGCCCGAACACGACCTCGGCCTCATGCCCGGTTGGGGCGGAACCCAGCGGCTCCCCCGGATCGTCGGCGAAGGCCGTGCCAAGGAGATCATCTTCACCGCGAGAAACGACTACGATCCCGAGACGATGGCCGACTACGGCTTCGTCAACGAGGTCGTCTCCCCCGACGGGTTCGAGGACCGGGCGTGGGAACTCGCGCGCGACCTCGCGGCGGGTCCGCCGATCGCCCAGCGGTTCACGAAGCGCGCGATGCTCGCCGGCCGCGACGACATCGACGCGGGACTCGAGTTCGAGGCGAGCGCGTTCGGCCACCTGTTCACCACGGACGACCTCTGGGAGGGACTGTCGGCCTTCCAGAGCGATCGGGATCCGGAGTTCGAAGGTAAATAAGCCGGCACGGAACGGAACGTTTAAACAAATCTGCCGGGAACGGTAGGGTGCGTTGGCGCAGCCGTCTCACTGGCGTGAGGCACATCGGGTGAACCGACGCGACCGCTCGGTTGGTGTAGTCCGGCCAATCATATTGGCCTTTCGAGCCGATGACCGGGGTTCAAATCCCCGACCGAGCATTTTCCGAGTATAGCGAGGAAAAGCGCAGGGAGATGGATGTGAGCAGACCGAGGTTCCGGCCTTCAGCCGGGTTCTCGGGCGAGTTCAAATCCCCGACCGAGCACTCCAGACCGTCTTCCTCTGTTGATTTCATCGCTGAGCTACCCACAGGTACTTCACATGCCGCAGCCCGAGACGACTCAGCGGAAGACGGACCCCGACGCCTTACAGCGGTCCCTGTTGTATGATAAGTATTGTATATAGGGAGAGTGAGTCTCATGAGCGATGGTTCCGAGATCCTGAAGCCACGGTACACCCCATATCGCTCAAGACATATTACAGGATTTCTCTACCACCACGGACACCGTCAACAGGACGATCCCTATCGCGATTACCCCGTGTTGTTGAAGGGTGAGATCGTCCACGACGTGCGCGAGCGATCCCAGTACGTCGACCCCGATCGTCTCGAAGAGCAGGCCAAAGACCATGAGACCGATCACGATGACTGAAACAACCCTCACTGATCGCTCGATGAGGCGGTCTCTCGATACGGACATGGTGACCGAACCTATGTTAGTGGAACTACAGCTAATATTTGTCGGCCAGACCCGGAACGACGGAATCGACGAGCTTCGAGTAAGCCACGCTCGTGAGTCGAACACCCGATTCAATCCTGCAATCGAACCTCCTTCGAGTACGATGTCGGGTTCTACTCCCGGATAGGGCTGTCATAGAGGGTATCGTAACGAGCCGGAGACACGGCGCGTCTCGACTGGGTCCGGCGTTCGATTCGTGGAGAGGTAATCGCTGAACGTCTACGACACTCCCTATCAGTACACACGGGAAGATCCGATCCGTAACGACCCGAAAACGGACCGATCAGCGGTTGAGAAGCGACCGAACCGCAGAGAGGCCGAAGGACGACCGATCGTTGGAAACGGTGATTCGCTGATCGATTGGGGCGGCGTCGAATTCCTCGTCGAGGTACGGTTCGAAGAGCATGGTCAACGGGGTCGGAACGATCAGCCCGCGCGATTGGTTGTACTCAATAACCCCGTAGTCGTCGAGTTTGGGGAGGTGGGACTGATACAGCGCGATGTAGACGCGCTGGCGCTGATCGGAGGTCAACTGCTCGACCGTGGTTTCGTTCTCCCAGGCGGCGATCGCCTCCGCGACCGTGCGCATGTTGAACTCGTCTTGCTCGGGATGGGCGGCGAAGTACCGCAACACAGCGCGGCGGCGAGCGTTCTGGAGGAGGTGGAACAGGTCGTCTTTCGAAATCGAGAGATGCTCGTCGACCGTCTCTACAGCGGCGTCTTCGGTGGGCGGCGTTTGGATACTCATGATGCCTAATCAGACATATCTCGGAAAGTATAATAAAAACAGAATATAGTTCAGAGAATTTTCAACTCATTAACCATTACGAAATTGGCCCTTAACCAGGTTTTAGCATACTCCTTAACGACCCAACACTCGATCAGAACGGCGATACAGGAGAACCGATCTCGCCTCGGTATCGGTCTCTTGATCGAATAATCACGCTATTTGATGAGAACATGTGCAGAAACGACATCCTAAACCCCGCGATACGGGATATGTTCGCTTCAACTCGGCATCCGCCACCTCCATAGTGGGTGGTGTGGTCGAGTCTCGCATACGCACGCTCTCGTTCGGTATCAACGATCTTGTCACGCCATAGCAGTTCGAGCTAGATCTGACGCCCACCGCCACGCGGTCGGGCAATCCTTCGGTCATCACGCCATCCGCACCTAGTAGGACTATCGGCTCCGAAGGGCCATCGTTCTCGAACGGCGAGGGCTCCACTCGTCATGCGCTCGATGAGTGGGAGAACGGAGCCGATCGATCCCATCGCCCCGTTTTCGCCGCTATCGAATCCACGACTGGTACGCGCCGAGACCGGTGACTATCGCGAACAGCACGAGCACCCCCACGTCGATACCCGTTCCGGCGGTAGAACCGGTGACGAACGGCGCGAGCGCGAGCAACATACCGAGAGAGCCGATCACGAGGTACGCGAGGGCGAACCGATCTATCACGTCGGAGTCCTGCCCCATGTAGGCCTCGACGGAAGTCGCTCGTTCGCGGAGTTGGACGTCCTTGCTGTCGGTGTCGTAATCGACGACACCGAGTCCCTCGAGTTTCGGGAGGTGTGTCTGGTGGAGCGAAACGTAGACGCTCTGACGGACGTTTCGGGGCGGCGGGTCCTCGCCGCTTTCGAGGGCGGCGATGTGTTCCGATAGCTCCCTGATCGTCGCGTGATCGCCGCGCTCTGAGAGGAACTCGATGACTGCCCGTCGACGGTCGTTCCTGAGGATGTCGTGTATCTCCCCCTCGTCCAGTTTCGACGTCTCCTCACTCATGTTGTTCTCCCTCGCACGACCGATCTCCGTTCATCCCCGTTTACCCTCTCAAAGGGAGATGTTATTATTGTTACGTATTTTTACACCACTAGCCCATCAAACATTATTGAGGCCGATAGCTTCTCTAAGCACTGATTATCGCGTATAGTGGCGATTAGAACGGCGTGTGGTGTGGCGTCGACCACGAGGCTGGTCGAAGCCGACGATCAGGCGAGCCACTCCTCGGGCTTCGTATCGTAGTCGATGTCGCTCGCTTCGATCGCGGCGACCCGGTCGCCGTCCAACTCGCTCGTCTCGAACTCCATACCGTCGTACCGGATCAGGATCCCCTGTTCCGTTGGTTTGGGTTCGCGGTTTCGTCGGCGAGCGACCTCGACGTCCTTCTCGGAGACCTCCTTGCGGATCGTCATGAGGTTCACGGGACGGCCCCAGAGCTCGAACACGCGAACGAGCGTCTGTTTGGCCTGTTCGATGTCGAGGGCGACGCCGTTGTACCGGTGGCCCAACAGCAACTCGTTTCGGTTCCCGAAGTTGCCGTCGTGGACCTCGATGGTCGGCTTTCCGAAGTTCGTGAACTGCAACAGCAGTTTCTTCTTGACGTCCGTGGCATCGGTGCTGGTCGCGCGGTAATCGCCCGTCGCGTGGGCGTACTCGTAGGTGAAGTAGTCGTGGCGGTCGACGAACTCCTGGGTGAGGAACTCGTCGATGAACGTCACGTCGTTGTGGCTCGCCCGGACCTCGGCCATCCGCCGCCAGCCCGCGGTTCGGTCCACGTCGGCGATCGCCTCCTCGACGCTCCCGTAGAGGGTGTCGTCGAGGACGTATCGGCCGATCCGTTCGAGGTCCGCCTGCGTGATCCGCCGGAGGACGCCCCCGTTCTGGGGCTTCACCAGCGAGTAGTGGCGTTCCGCGAGTCCCTCGTAGGTGAGGACCTTCCAGGGATACCGGTCGACGTCTATCTCGCCCGCTCTCGCGCGTTCGAGTGCGTCGTGATCGACCGCGTCGCCGAGCGACGCCAGTTCGTCCAGCCGGTTCCGTGTGACCTCGGCGAGAGGCGTACGGGGTTCGAGGAGTTCCCGGACCAGTTCGAGGTCGACGGTATCGTGGAAGTTTCGCCACGTCACCCCCTCGACACGGAGGAGTTTGTCGACCACTTCGCGCCTGTTCTCGGTGTTTTCGATGTACTCCCAGAGCTCCTTGCCGAGTTTGTAGGGATTGAGACCGGGCGAGCCGAGCACTCGGGCCTGATGGTCCGCGTAGTCGATGAACTCGTCGTCGTCGGCGAACCCCTCCTCGCCCATCATCATCGACTCCCAGTAGGCCGCCCAGCCCTCGTTCATCACCTTCGTCATCCGCTGTGGCGCGAAGTAGTACGACTCCGTCCGGAGCGCGTCGAGCACCTCCCGTTGCCACGGCTCCATCTCCCGGGCGCGTTCGGCCTCGGTGTCGTACTGCTTTCCGTGTTCGCGCAGGAACGCGAGCAGGTCGGGGTCGGGCGTCTCGGGGAACGACTCCATGGAACCGCCCTCGCGCTGGCGTTCGACCCACTTCTCGTCGAACACCTCCCGCCTGACCGCCTCGGAGATGCCGAGCCCTTCGAGCGCCGCCTCGATGTCCTCGCGGTCGGGGTCGTCCTCGCTCACGCGCTGGTAGACGAAGGCGCTGTGCTGGTCGATGACGTCCTCGATACACAGCACGTTGTCGATCCAGCGCTCGACCTCGCTTCGCTCGACGTCCGGGTCGGCGATCGCCGCCTCGATCGTCTTCGCGTGGCGTGCGAGCATCGCCGCCGCCTTCGGACTCGAGCCGGGCGCGTCGCCCGTAAAGAGGCCGAACCAGCGGTTGTTCGCGAAGAAGTCGGCGTGCGCCTCGACGTGGGTGATCACGGCCTTCTGATCCGCGAGCGAGTTCGACTCCTGGAGGAAGGCGTTCGAGGGGTCGTCGTTGTTGACGAGTTCGAACGCCTTCCCGCCGATGAACTGGTTGGTCTTCTGCTGGCGGTCGAACTTCATCCCCCAGCGCCAGTGGGGGTAGCGCTCCTGAAAGCCGTCGTAGGCGATCAGCTGGTTCATTTCGTCGTTGTCGACGATCCAGTAGTTCACCGGGTACGGTTCGAGGCCGAGCTTTCTCGCCAGTTCGTTCGCCTCCCTCACCGGTTCTTCGAGTTCGCTCGCGACGCGCTGGGTGTGGTAGTTCGTGGTCATGGCTCGTCCTCGGTGCTGAGTATCTCGTAGATCGCGTTCGTGATGTCGTCGGGCCCCGAGACGTAGGTGACCGCGACGTTCTCGCGGTCGCCGAGTCGGCGCTCGACCTCCTCGGCGTGGGTCGCGTTGATCGCGCTCCCCGACGGCTGGGTCTCGACGTACGCGTGGAGGTTCGCCTCGATTTCCCCCATCAGCGGGATCACGCGCTCCTCGGTGTCGTTCGAGGAGTTCTCCGAGTCGCCCGCGGCGAAGACGTAGCGGTTCCACTCGCGCCACGGGTAGCGCTCCTCGAGGATCTCCGCGGCGAGTTCGTACGCCGAGGAGATCTTCGTCCCGCCGCCCGAACGGATCCCGAAGAACTCCTCGCGTTCGACCTCCCAGGCGGTGGCGTCGTGGGCGATGTAGACGAACTCGGCGGTGTCGTACTTCCCCGTGAGATACCAATCCAGCGGGGTGAACGTTCGTTCGACCAGTTCGCGCTTGTCCTCGCGCATCGACCCCGAGACGTCGCGGATGTTGACCACGACGACGTTGTGCTGTGGCTTCCTGACGACCTCGGGGTAACGATAGCGCTCGTCCTCCCGTCGGAACGGGATGTGGCCGATCCCCTCCCGACGGATGCGCTGGCTGAGCGGCTCGCTCTCGACGTTCTCCTCCATCTCCTCGATGCTCGACCAGCGGCCGCGCTCGTCGTCGGGGATCGCCTCGAAGGCGTCGTCGATCCACGCCTTCGAAACGGGGATGTGGTTCGTCCGTGCGTACCGAAACGCCTCCCCGGGGGAGATCCCCTCGACGCGAAGCAGTTCGCGAACGTACCCCTCGTCGAACTCCATCGCGAGCTTTCGCTTGAGCCCCTGTTTGAACAGGCGCTCGACGTCGAGCGTGCTGTCCGGGCCCGTCCGCGTCCGATCGGTCAGGTCGCCCTCCTCCTCCGTCTCGACCCGTTTCCCCTTGGGTTCGAGGTCGAGTCCGAGTTCCTCGTCGAGTTCCTGGGCGAACTCCTCGGGATCCATCTCGTAGTACTCGTGGTCGCCCGACTCCTCGCCGGCTTCGCCGTCCTCGCCGTCGCCGGGTTGGGGCTGTGGCTTGCCGACGGGATCGCCGGGTTCGGGCGTTCCGCCCTGACCCTGTCCGACGCCGCCCTTGTCGAGGCGGTCGTAGGCGAACCCGGGAAGCGAGACGATCTTGATCGGGATGTGGATCTCGTCGCTCCGTCCGAGGTCGCCGTACTGGATGAACTCCGCGAGGTCCTGACGGCGCTTCTCGCCCACCTCCCGGTAGCGTTCGAGGTCCTCCCTCAGTCCCATCGGTAGCTCACCTGTCCCATGACATGCCGGCTCGTCAGTTCGGCCGAGGCCGGCGAGTAGCCGAACTCCGAGACGAGGGTGTCGATCGTCCGCGCTTTGACCGCCGCCGTCTCGGTGTTCGCCGGCGGGTCGTCCCACTGCTCGGGATCGAAGTCCTCGAAGACGCGTGCGACGTCGCTCCAGCCGTGCGTCTCGAGGACGTCACGGATCACGGGGATGTCCAGCAGGTTCACCTCGTCGATGGCGAAGTCCTCGGTCCGGTGCTGCCAGGCGTGGCGGTTCAGCGCCGTGATGATCCGCTCGTTCCTGAACGTCCTGACGGTCGGCATCGGCGTCGTTCCGTCGTACTCCTGTTCGCTGAACCGGCCGAGGTGCTCGATCTCGAAGACCTTCATCTTCAACGGATCCGGCTCGACCTCGCCCTGTGCGGTCGTGACGACGTCGTCGGTCGCCCACGCGTAGACGTGTTCGACGTACTCCTCGACGGTCTCCTTCTCGACGCGCTTTTCGTGCATGATCGCGTCGATCACGTCGGTCTCCTGCTGGTCGAAGACGTGGTTCTTGACCGAGACGAGCCGGTCCTCGAACTCCCGGCGCTCCGCGCGCGAGAACATCGGCGCCTCGTGGAGCCCCTCCGCCATCGCGTTGAGCACGTCCCGCGGCATGAGGACGTTCTCGACCGCCAGTTCGGGGTGGCTGCGGTCGCGGGCCGTGTTGAGGAGCTCCGCGATCACGTCGCGGGTGAACGTGACCGGGATGCCGTGTGCGCCGTCGTTCGCGTTCGGGTCGAAGTCGAAGTCGTCCGTCTCGGCCCGTTCGTCGCCCTCCCGGAGGTAGCCCCGGTCGAACAACAGGGCCTTCTCGACGAGCGAGATCCCCTCGGGAAGGTCCTCGCGATCCAGCCGCGAGACGACGCTGTAGAGGGCGGCCGCCTCGACCGCGTGAGGCGCGAGTTCGCGCTCGGTCACCCGGCCGCCGCGCTCGCCGACGCGGATCGAGAGCGGCGCTCGGACCCGCTCGTGCAGTTCCTCACCGTCAATTCCCTCCCAGATCGACGTCTCGCCGGTGAGTTCGCGGTGGATCAGCTCACACTCCAGGCGGAGGTTCGTCAGGTACCGGAACTCGTGTCTGTCCAGCCGGCGTTTGAGCGCGCGCAGCGGGTCGGCCCCGTTGCGGTCCGCGTGCTGGTTGAGTTGGGCGTCCAGATCGGGGTTCGAGATGATCAACAACTGGGTGTCGACGTCCATCCCGATCGCCTTATCGAGCTTGACGTGCCGTTCGTCGGGGACGTTGAGCAGCTTCTGGAGCAGGTCGGCGTGCTGGGTCGCGTCCTCGACGATGGTCAGCAGCCCGTTGCCCTGCGAGAGGACGCCGTCGTAGCTAAAGGCCTGTGGGTTCTTCCGGCCGCGCGAGTCGAGCTTCTGGAGCATTCCGGCCATCCAGCTCCCGACCAGCCGCTCTTTGGGCCGGCCGTCGTCCTCCGAGTGGAGGACGCCGATCCCCCGGCCCACGTCGACGACGTAGTTGGTCACCCGCAGGTGGTGGGTGTCCGTCACCGCCGAGAACAGGTCGGCGATACCCTCACGGCGGTAGCGTTTCTCGAGGTAGTCGTAGGCCTCGCGACAGAACGGATCGAGGTCGGTCTCCGCGCGGATCGGCGTGTGGTCGTCGTGTTCGACGTTGAGGTCCGCGAGGATCGCCTCCCGGACGGGTTCGGGGAACACCGACAGGGGGTTCGACTGGACGGGGCTCTGATACCAGCTGTCCTCGTCGACGCGGGGGATGTCGCCGTAGGTCAGCCCCGGCGAGTCCTCCGCGCTCGCGATGTTCCACTCGACGGTGTAGCGCCGCCCCTCGGGCGTCTTCGAGTACTCGCGCAGGCCGTTGACCAGACAGCGCTTGAGTTCGGACTTCCCCGTCGCCGTGGGTCCGTCGAACCAGATGATCTTCTCCTCCTTTCCGCGGCCGGCGGCGATCGAGCGCAGGTCGTCGACGAAGCCGTTGAGCACCTCGGTGTTGCCGAGGATCGCGTGCTCGCCGTCGTTGTGCAGGTCGTCGAAGAAGCGGTAGCGCTCCCGTTCCTCGCCCTCCTCGATCACCGTGCGCGTGCCGGCGGCCTCGATGGCATTCAGGAGGTACTTCGAGGCGTGGGCACCGATCGAGGGGCGTTCGAACAGCCGGTCGACGTACTCGGCGAGGCTCATCGGCTCCTCGTAGGCCGCGTCGAGCTCCCGATCCGCCTCCCTGAGGTACTCCGTGCCCGTCATGCTTCGAGTTCGCTCTTGGCGACCTCCGCGCCGGCGAACTCGAGGACCTCCATCGCTCCCTCGCGGGAGTACCCCTGCTCGATCAGCGCGTCGACCCAGGCGTTTCGCTCGTCGTCGTCGAGTTCGTTCGCGCTCACCAGCGCCGAGAAGTTGATGTTGTGCTTCTTGTCCTCCCAGAGCTTGCGTTCGAGCGCGCGGCGCAGGCGGTCGTTGTCCTCGGGGCTGAACGCCTCGCCCCCGCGGGCTCTTCTGGAAACCCAGTTCGAGACCTCCTGGCGGAAGTCGTGTTTCCGATCCTCGGGGATGTCGAGTTTCTCCTCGACGGCCCTGAGGAACGTCTCGTCGGGTTCCTGTTCGCGCCCGGTGAGGTCGTCGAGGACGGTGTCGTCGTCGATGTACGCCATCACGTGGTCCATGTACTTCTCGCCCTGCCGGCGGATCTCGTCGAGGTCGTAGGCCAGCGCGTGGCGCACGTCCTCGATGGCGCGTTCCTTGTACTCCTCTCGAACGAGTTCGAGATACCGGTGGTACCGCTCGAAGTTCTCCTCGGGGATCGACCCGTGGTTCTCCAGGTTCTCCTCGAAGTGGTTGAACACCGCGAGCGGCGAGAGATACGACCTGCCCCGGTGCATCGAGTCCATGATTGCTTCGGCGATCTCGTCGCCGATGAAGCGCGGCGAGACGCCGACCATCGCCTCCGCGATCTCGGCGTTCGACTCGCCCTCCTCGCGGAGCTTCTTCACGTCGATGTCGTCGCCGTCGCTCGACTCCCCGTTGTAGGCTTTCGCCTTCTGGACGATGTCGACGGCCTCCGTATCCGGCTCCTCGATCCGGGTCAGCACGCCGAACAGGCCGGCCATCTCCAGGGTGTGGGGCTCGACGTGGATGTCGGGGACGTCGGCGTTGTTCAGCAGTTTCTCGTAGATCCTCGACTCGGCGACGTACTCGAGCACGTAGGGGAAGTCGATCCGTTTCGTCCGGTCGTTGAACGCCTCCATCGACTCGTCGCCCTTCTTGTCGCGGTACTCGGGCATGTTCGTCCGCCCGACGATCACCTGGTCGATGTCGATCCGGGGGTTGTTCTTGGGCTTGATCGTCTGTTCCTGGGTCGCGTGCAGGAAGTCGTAGAGGAACTCCCGCTGGAGCTTCAGGAGCTCCTCGCCCGAGAAGATCCCCCGGTTCGCGTTACAGAACGCCCCCGAGTAGTCGAACGCTCGTGGATCCGACTCGCCGTAGACCGCGATCTTCGAGTAGTTGACGTCGCCCGTGAGTTCGGTCTCGTCCTGGTTCTTCTTGTCCTTGGGTTCGAACGTCTCGATCGCCTGTCGTTTGTTCTCGTCGGCGATCAGGCGGACGATCTCGACGTGGTTCTCGAGGACCGTCTGGAGGTCGTCGTCGTAGTACGCGAGCAGGCGGTCCATGTAGAAACTCGAGACCGGATCCAGCGACTGCTCGTTGCGGATGGTGTAGGGCGCCTCGAGGCGTTCGTTGAGTTCGTCGATGACCTGCTGGCGCTGTTCGAGCGGCAGGAGCACGAGCGGGTCCTGGTTCATCGGCGACTGGACCACGTCGTCTGCGGGGTCCTGGTCGGCGATCACGTCACAGAGGTTCGTCCAGCGGAACGTGTACATCCGCCCCTCGTCACGGGCGGTGTAGTCCTCGAAGTACCGCCGGAGCTGTGCGTCGAACGCCGACTTCCCGGAGCCGACTGGCCCCAAAAGGAGCTTGATCCGTCGGTCCGGACCCAGCCCGCGCGCACCGCTTTTGACCTTGTTGACGAACTCGTGGATCGCTCGGTGGACGACCTCCCCGTAGAAGGTGTTCTCGCCGTCACCGAGGGGGTCCTCCGAGGCCAGTATGTACTCGACCGTACCCGAGTCCTCGTCGTAGTGCGTGCCGTAGTAGTCGAACATGTCGGCGACGCGCTGGTGGGCGTTTCTCGTGACTTTCGGGTCGTCGTGGACGGTCTCTAGGTACCACGCGAACGTCTTCGCGTCGCGCAGGTCGCTTGGAACCGTCTCTCTGTACTGCTGGCTGAGCGTTTCGAGGGTGTTGTCATCGGTCATGGTTGGTTCGGGACCGAGAAGAGTGCAGACGCACAGACCGACGGAGCCACGTCACCGACAGGAGGGGTGTCACGGCCGACAGCCGACCGCCGCCGCTGGCTCGACACGGGCCGACGGGGGAAGCGCGGACGGGTGGTGGTAGCTGTCATGGAACGAAGGCGCTGCCGTGACCCCGGTCGGGACTATCGAGAGAGGGGGGCACTGACAGCACGGGTCGTTCGGCGGGCGGACACCGATACTATTTAATATAGGTGTGCTACGTTAGCATAAACCTTTCCCTGATTTCGTCGACGAGCCCGGAAAATCCGAGCCCACTTGTCGGGGTGGCGCGAACCGGGGACATGGAGGAACCACCGGCGGGGTGGGAGCGCTGGAGCGTTGAACCCGGTCGACAGGTGTTCGTCTACCGGCCGGACGTCTTCGATTCGCGGGCGTTTCCCGCTCCCTGCCTTCCGACGCTGTATCTGAGCGAGGGTCCCCACAGGAACCGCAGGCCCGAACAGCGCCACGGCGCGGTGGGCGACGGCTGGTATCTCACCCTCTATCTCGAACCGGACGTGGTCCTCGCCGAGGAGCGTTACGACGACCGGGAGGGTGCGGAGGACGGTGTAGCCGACCTCGCGCGGCGGTTCGCCGCGGGCGACCTCGACTACAGGGGTGCCTACCAGGTCCCCAGGGAGGCGTACCTCGACCGACTCGACGAGTTGACGGGGCGAGAGGCTTAACCCGCGTGTCGGTCTATCGACGGCAATGAGTACGCTCACGCTGATCGGAACGCGACTCGCCGAGGTGGGAACCGAGTTCGTCTACCACGGCGAGGCCGACGCCTGCGAGGGCTGTCCCTACCGCGGGCAGTGTCTGAACCTCACCGAGGGACGGAAGTACCGCGTCGAGAGCGTTCGGGAGAACGCCCAGACCCTCGAATGTGGCGTCCACGACACGGGCGTCAACGCCGTCGAGGTCGAACCCGCAGGGATGAAGGCGAACGTCCCCTCGAAGGGGCTCTACGCGGGGAGCAAGGCACGACTGGCCGGCGGGTGTCCCTACACTGAGTGTCCGAGCCACGAACTCTGCGTCCCCGACGGCGTCGGGTTCGACGAGGAGTACCGCGTCCGCGAGGTGCTCGGCGACCCGCCCCACGACTACTGTATGCTGGACCGGGACCTCACGATGGTGGAGTTCGCCCCGCCCGAGGAGTGACCGGGATCGCTCGCCGGTGAACGGATACCGACTTTCGTGTGCAGTTCTGTCGCGGCAGGATTAAACGGTCCCCGGACGATTTCGGGTCGTATGTCCTCTTACACGTCGGGGATGGCGACCCCGACCGAACTGCTCCCCCGCGACGAGCGCGAACGCCGACTCGAGGAGGCGGGCTACAACGTCTTCAACCTCGCGAGCGCCGACGTGTTCGTCGACCTGCTCACCGACAGCGGGACGGGGGCGATGAGCGACGCCCAGTGGGCCGCGATGATGCGTGCCGACGAGGCCTACGCCGGCAGCGAGAGCTTCGAGGAGCTAGAGGAGGCGGTCTCCGAGGTAATGGGGTTCGACCGCGTGGTCCCGACCCACCAGGGCCGTGGCGCGGAGAACGTCCTCTACGGCTGTCTGATCGAGGAGGGCGACGTGGTGCCGAACAACACCCACTTCGACACCACCCGCGCCCACGTCGCTGCGAACGGCGGCGACCCGGTCGACTGTCCCGCCGACGGCGCGGACGACCTCGACAGCGAGGAACCGTTCAAGGGGGACCTCGACCCCGAGACGGTCCGCGAACTCGCTGCCGACGTCGGCCCGGACCGGATCCCCGTCGTGATCCTCACGGTCACGAACAACTCGGTGGCCGGGCAGCCCGTGAGCATGGCAAATATCGAGGAGACGCGGGAACTCGCGGACGAACTCGACGCGACGTTCGTGATCGACGCCTGCCGGTTCGCCGAGAACGCTTTTTTCATCAGTGAGCGCGAGGACGGCTACGACGACCGCCCGATCGCCGAGATCGCACGCGAACAGCTCTCGCACGCCGACGCGATCGTCATGAGCGGGAAGAAGGACGGTCTCGTCAACGTCGGCGGATTCGTCGGGGTCCGCGACCCCGAGTTGTTCGAACGCGCGAGACAGCGGGCGATCCTCTACGAGGGGTTTTCGACCTACGGCGGGATGGCCGGCCGGGACATGGCCGCGATGGCCGTCGGCCTTCGGGAGGCCGTCACCGAGGAGTACCTCGGCGCGCGGATCGGACAGGTCCGCGACCTCGGCACCCGACTACGCGAGAGGGACGTCCCGATCTACACGCCGGTCGGTGGACACGCCGTCTACGTCGACGCCGAGCGGGCCCTTCCACAGATCCCCCTCGAGGAGTTCCCCGGACAGGCGCTCGTCTGTGAACTCTACCGCGAGGGCGGGGTTCGCGGCGTCGAACTCGGGAGTTTCGCCTTCCCGAACGCCGAGCGCCCCGAACTCGTCCGCCTCGCGCTCCCCCGACGGACCTACCACGCGGAACACGTCGACCACGTCGCCGAGACGGTCGGGGCGGTACTGGATCGACGCGAGGAGGTTCGCGGACTGGAGGTCGTCTCGGAACCCGAAAACGAGGCGCTCCGACACTTCAGCGCTGAACTCCGACCGGTTTAGGGCCCGTGTTCCACCGCCTCGGCGTACGCGTAGTCCTCCTCGCGGGCCTCCGGCGTTCGCCCGTCGAGTCGGATCCGCCAGCCCTCGATCGCGGCCGGGTCCTCCAGGGCGTTCGTGAGTATCGTTCGCACGTCGAGCACGTCGACGCCGTAGAAGTCCCGGGGGACGCCGTGGAGGTACTGCAGCGCGGTCTCGAACAGCGAGCGCATCCCCGCGTCGTCACCTGACTGCGCTCGGCCGCCGGAGGCGTCTTGCGCCTCGCTGTCACGGAAGTCGACGTGTTTGTACGTTCCCGCGGCGACCTGTACCATCCCGTGGAGGAACTTGCTCTCGGTGTTCCCGCTGCCGTAGTTGTACCACTCGTCCTCGAAACAGTCGTGTGAAGCGTGGTACTCCCCGGAGTTGAACAGGCGCACGCCGTGGACCGTCGCCCGCCTGAGGGTGGCGTGTTCCCACTGGCCGTCCTCGCGCCACCCGGTGGGATCGCCCTCGGGGGCGGGGACGGAGGGATCGCGGGTGTGGTCGTCCATACGGTTTCTATACGTCGGATCCCTAATTGTCTTGGTTCTCGACAATCCGCCACGTCACAACCGCTCCCTGCTGGAACACGGGATGTCGTAGCCCGTCGAACTCTTCAATAGTCGCTATTTCTGCCTCGAATTCGTACCAGTAGTCGACATCTCGCGAGAATTTCTTCGCGATAGTCCTCACGTTCATCTGGTCGAGTGGCTCGTTTTTCCGCTCGTAATAGATACCGAGGAGGCCACCGGGATGTTCGAACCGAGAAGTGTAGAGCCGCTGTGCATCGTTCATCAACGTCGTAGGGTTGTTCGAGTTGAACGGACTGAAGATCGTGGTATATCGGTTTGGATCTTCCGTATCGTTATCGCGTCTAAATCGAAGCAGTTTGGCTTCTATCGGAATGGATGTTCCATCACGCCTGATAACGAGATCACATTGTTGTCGTGAGCCGGGATAGGGTACGGATTCTTCTACCTGCTGATAGATTTCATGGCGATCACGTAGATTCTCGAGAATCATTCGAATCTGATTCGTCTCCTCGAACGGGCCGATCCCGGGTTGCCAGCGTTCGTGGGTGGCAATCCTGTCTACGTTTGGAATCGCAGTAGAGAAGTCAGTTGCGAGTCGCTCCAAAAGACGTCGCATAGGTCTTCATGTAGTTGTTCGCTTCAAATGAGTTTCTATCGTGAACGAATATCCAAAATCCAAGAGGTCAGTAAACCGCCTCGCGGATCCCCTCGCGCAGCGTCTCGAAGCCCGCGAGGTACTCCCGGCGTTCCTCGCGCAGCGCGGCGAGCTTCTCGCCGTATCCGTCGTGATTCTCCGCGAGACGGAACTCCTCGATCTCCATCCCCGGCACTTCTTCGGGAACTTCGAACCCGAGTCGATCGTCGTGGATCCACTCGATCCCCCCGCGGGCGGCGGCGGTGAGGATCGCGATGGTGTCCTCGACCTCGATCTCCTTCGACCCCACGGAGCCGGTGTTGAGGACGAAACACTCCGCGTCGGTCTCGCTCATGAGGTCGGCGAATCGGTTGCCCTCCTCGCCCTCCGGCCCGACGATGAAGGGGTTGGTCCCGACGACGCGGATCGACTCGCCCGCGCGCTCGGGGTCGCCCGCGCTGGTCTCGATCGACTCGCCCAGCATGAACGCCACCGCCGCCTGTTCGGGCGTGAGCCGCGCGATCGGGGGCATCAGCGGGTTGCGCGTGATGAAGAACACCTGATCGGCGCGCTCACAGTCGATCTCGGGGGCGGCGCTCGGGAGGTCTTCTCGTCGAACCACCGCCCGCCCGTTCGTGGTCAGCGAGCCGTCGTCGAAGTCGACCGTTCCATCGGGATCGACCGCGACGTTCTCGAGGACCGCCTCGGGCTGGGTGACGGCCCGATAGAGCGCAGGCTGTTCGTCCTCACTGAGGCCGATCGTCTTGATGTAGAGGCCACCGCCCTCGCTGCCCGCGAGCGTGTCGGGAAAGAGCGCACAGACGTCGTCCTGCAGCATGACCGCGGACTCGGGCGGGTCGAGCCAGCAACCGTGACCCGTCAGCGTCGACTTGCCGGTGCCCGAAAGGCCGAGGAACGCCTGATACACCTCCGAGAGTCCGTCTTCGGTTTCGAGCGCGAGACGTTTCGTCCCGGCGTGGAGTCCGAGACCGCCGCGCTGTTTCGCCCGGTACATGAACAGCCGGAGGAACGACTTCTTCGCTTCCCCGGTGTAATCGCTGCCCAGCACGACGGTGACGCCCTCGTCGGGCAGGACGCGGATCGCGGTCTCCTCCCAGTCGGGCAGTTGGAGGGTGTAGAAGTCCGGTTCGCGCCCCTCGGGAGCCGGTTCCAGCAGCTTCGCCCACGCGAGGGCGATCCGGCCGTACTCCTTCGGAACGAACAGCCGACAGCAGTAGGCGTGCTCGGGGTGGCGACCGACCATCCGGTCGAGGCAGACCAGTTCCGTCGTCTCGGCCCGTTCGAGCGCCCGGTGGACGAGTCGCCAGTCGTCCTCGGTGAAGGCGTCGTCGATCGCGTTCTTCGTCCGGTCGGCGCTCCGGGACCGGAACTCGCTGACGTACGCCGGACTTCCGTATTCGGTCGTCGTTTCGAGCGGTTTGGAGAACTCGCGCAGTTCCTCGAGGCTCGGCCCGTACGTGACCGTCCCCGCGGTCGGGTCGGGAAACGACGAGCGGGGATCGACCGACCTGATCGTCCCGACCGTCTCACCGGGGGTAGCGTCGCCGGACATATACGATCCCCTACTACCGTCACGAGTATTAATTATACCGTGGCTACAAATCACACGATCACATTTGCTGGGAATTAACTCATATCGTAGTATGAAACGAGGTAGAAACGGACGGACGGTCATCGTCGGCCGTCTCGGGGATTCGGAATCTTTTAGCGGGCGGCTAACGGAGTCGGTGATGCGTGCGAGGGTAGCCAAGCCCGGAAACGGCGGCGGACTCAAGATCCGCTCCTGTAGAGGTCCGTGGGTTCAAATCCCTCCCCTCGCATGAACGGACGGCCCACGCCGTCCCGTGAATGCAGGAGGGATTTGAATGATGCCGGACGTAGTCCGGCGGTAGTTCGAATCCCTCCCCTCGCACTCGAAAGAGTGCGGAAGACACCCTCTCGGGGGCGTCTTCCCTCGCAAAGTTCTCACCGACGCCGACCGGGTAGCCGCAGGCTCCGGTCATCGTAGCGTCGATACAAAAACTCGGATCTACCGTCCGTATCGCTCAGTTCGAGGACGCGGGCCCCAACCGCTGGCGGTGGTGGCAGTTGAGACACGGCCGGATACGAAGCGGTTTCCCACACGTCTGACAGTGCCATTCCGGATATCGTCTGTTCATCGAACCCACAGTGTGATAGAGTGGCATACTTCGATATATGCCTTTGGGTAGCTGTCACACCCTTTTCCAATTCGTACATAGGGATCGCCACCCTCTCACGACCATGCCGACGCCGGACGACGCGGCTCTGCTACTCGACGTCATGTTGGGCAAACTCGCGACGTATCTGCGGATGTGCGGCTACGACACCGCGTACGCGCTCGACCGTGACATCGAGGCCGATCCGCGGCTCAGGGAACTCGCCCGTGAGGAGGGCCGAACGTTGCTGACTCGCGACGTCGACCTCGCTCGGACCACCGACGGCGCGCTCGTCCTGTGTGAGCGGACGATCGAGGGACAGCTCACGGAACTCCTCGAAGCGGGATTCAGCCTCGACCTCGACGAGCCGGTTCGGTGTTCGATCTGTAACGGGCTCCTCAGAGAGGTTGCGAGAGGCGAGGAAACGCCCCCGTTCGCCCCCTCTCCCGCCGAACGGCCCGTGTGGCGCTGTCGTGACTGCGGCCAACCGTTCTGGCGCGGCAGCCACTGGCGGGACGTCGAGTCGACGCTCGAATCGGCCCGCGAGCGTCGTGAAACGTATCGGCACGACTAGACCGGAACCCTGAAAGCTCCCGCCTGCACCCTCTGGAACATGGACGACGTCTCGGATCGGATCGATCCCGCCCGCGCGTGGGTCGCCGCGGCGATAACGGCGCTCACCGCCCTCGTCGTCGGGTCGTTCGCCTTCCCTCGACGGGTCCACGACGGGTTCCTCTGGCGGTACTTCTGGGGGCCGGTCGTCGCAGACGGAACGGGCTCGACCTGCGCACAGCGGATCGGCGGCGAAACCCGGCTGCTCGATAGCGCCGTCGAGTGTCAGCAGGCGACGGGGATCGTCGCCGAACCCGGCTACACGACGGTCTCCACGTTGAGCTACGCGGTCGTGCTCGTCTTCTCGCTGGTCGGCGTCGTCTTCCTCCTCCGGCGCCTCGACATCGGCCGGGAGCGGGGGTTTTTCTTCGCGCTCTTCCCGTTCATGCTCTTCGGCGGCGCGCTTCGAACCGTCGAGGACGCGAGCGTCGCCATGCTGCGGACGACCGGCGAGCCGGCGATCTCCTTTCCCCTCAGCGGTCTGTTCATCAGCCCGCTCATCTACTTCACCGTCTTCTTCGTCACGCTCGCGGCGCTGCTCGTGAGCGTCGCCGCCGCACGGCGAGGACTCGTCCCCCGCTACGAGTACCCGCTTGCCGCGATCGGTACGCTCGCGTTCGCGACGACGATCGGCTATTTGGGCTGGCTCTCCGTCACGACCGACGTCCTCGGGTTCCACCCGGCGGTTGCGTTCATCACGCTCGTCGGCGCGACGCTCGTCGCTGGCCTCGCCTGGATCGGCACCGAGCGGTTCGTCCCGGCGGTGAACGTCGGAACCGGATACATGGGCGTGCTCGTCGTCTGGGGCCACACCGTCGACGGGATCGCGAACGTCCTCAGCCTCGACTGGGCGAGCGAACTGGGGATCCCGAGCTACACGCCGAAACACGTCGTCAACAGCGCGATCATCGAGATCACGGGCGCGCTCCAGCCCCGATCGATCTCCGAAGCGATCGGGACCGCCTGGCCGTTTCTGTTCGTGAAGATCGGGGCCGCGCTGTTCGTGGTCTGGGTGTTCAACGACGAGATCTTCGAGGAAAGCCCGCGCTACTCGATGTTGCTCCTCGTCGCAATCCTCGCCGTCGGGCTCGGTCCCGGCACCCGCGACTTCCTGCGTGCAACCTTCGGTATCTAATTGATACGTCTAGTGTTGTCAATAATTGTATAGATTTAAGTAATCACAGGGTCTACAGGTGATGATGATAGGAGAACGGGGGCCGGAGAAAAAGCGACATCTCCCGGCGTACAGCGGGGGCTGTTATCGCGGCCGTATCGACGACTGTTGCTGGTTGTGTGTCAGCCGAGTCGTCGTCGGCCACCTGTTCGGCTTCCTTCGGATCGAGACGCAGCATGCCGCCGAACAGGCACACGAGTTGATCGGCGAGCGCGTCGAGATACCGGTGGTCCAATGCGACGGCGAGGAGGAGTGCGTCGAACGCGTCTCCGGGGAGATCGTCGACGTGTTCGACCTCGCCGACGAACCGAGCGTGTTCGCCGTGCAGTTGGAGACCGGCGAGCGACTCGCGCTGTCGGTCAAACACCTCGCCTAGGGATACGGGTGGGGATCGCGCTCCAGTCGCGGCTCGAACCCCATCGACCGGGGTACCGTCTCCGCGCGCTCGCCGAACGTCGGCTGGCGCGTGAACAGCGGCTGGGCCTCGGGGACGACCACGCGCGTCGCCTCGAACCCGAGCGTGCGCACGTCCCGTGGCGTGATCCACGCAGCGTAGGGTGTCAGTTCGACGCCCGTCACCCGCCTCACGAGCGACGCGAGTTCGTCGTCGGGACCGAGCGACCGTTCCCCGACGGCGTCGGCCTCGACCCGACCCGAAACGTCGAGGAACTCCCGTGCAGGGTTCGGAAGCGAGCCGTAGCGTCCGATCCAGCCGGACTCCTCGGCGGCGGCCTCGGGCCCCATCGATCGGAGTTCCATCCAGTTCTGCAGGGCTTCACAGAGCGCGGATCGGGCGGCCGACTCCGCGTCGAGGTCGGCGTCGGATCCGAGCGCGAAGCGCGGCCACTCGTCCTCTCCCGCTTCTCGGTGGACGGCGACCGCGACGACCGGTACATCGACGTCCTGGGTCACGAGCAGCGGCGTCACCGAGAGCCCCTCGCTCGCCGCCCGCCGTTCGAGGGTTCGGAACGTCCCGTCTTCGACCACGAGTTCGAGCGGTTCGAACGTCGAGTACCACGCAAGCATCGTCGCGTCGCGCTCGATCACCTCGTACAGCCCGGAGAGGAGCGCCTCCGTCCGGGTGTTCCCGAGCCCGAGACCGGTCGTGATCGCGGGCCCGAACCGCTTTTCGGGCGGAGGAAAGTGGACGAACTCCGCGGGAAGCGACACCGACTCGCCGGTGTCGAGACGTTCACCCGCCACCCACGGGATCTCGGCGTCGGTCGTGTCGACGCCGACGAACCGCTCGGGAACGACTGCGTCCTCTATCTCGTCCGTCCGAGCGTACTCGAACCACCTGTCCCGGTAGACGCCCGCGCTGTAGCGTTCGAGCGCCTCGCCCAGCGCCTTCACGTACGCCGTGTTCCAGTCGGCGGCAACGCCCGCCGCCTGGTTCGCCGCGCTCGCGTCGCTGAACCCGTCGGTCTCGGCGGTGGTCGCGAGATAGTAGGGGACGGGAAACGACGCGACCTCGCCGACCGACCGCACGATCCCGACCCGTTCGTCGACCCCGGCTTCGGCGTGGGCGATGGCCTCCTCGACGGATCGACTCTCGCCCCCGTCCGGGGGTGGCGAGGGACGACCGCCGCAGCGATCGCAGGTCGGAACCCGGAGAAGGCGGCGTTCGGCGTACGGTAGTTCGATTACACGGCCGAACACCTCGTCTCCCTCGCCGCGAAGCGCCGCCACGATCCGGTGACCGGCGATCGCACCCGCGAGGCGCGCGATGGCGGGTCCGGGGTCGCCCTCCTCGAGTTCTATCTCGCCGGCCGCAATCCTGGTTCGCAGACAGTCGTAACAGCCCGTTTCGGGGGCGAATCCCGCGACCGACGCCTCGACGCCCTCGATCGCGTGCCCCCCGATACCGCCGAGTTCGATACCGACCCACGGATCGTCTCGTGAACCGTCGACGGCCGTGAACACGTCGTTGCCCGCGCGACCGACGACGACCGCGAGGCGGTGTGCCGAGAGCGCCTCGATGGAGCCTCGTCGCGTAGGTACGTCGACGTCGTCGAGTGCGGCCGCTACCGCCTCGGTTGCCGGACCCGAGCCGACGATACCGATGGATACGTCCATACCGTCGGCTCGGAGGAGAGGCCGAATAAAACCGACCGATCGCCGATCGGATCAGTTGAGCAGGTTCTGTGCGACGCTCGCGAGCTGGTCGGTGTTGGCCTCGCGCAGGCGTTCGTCGCCGAACTTCAGGCGCAGGCGCGGCCGGCCGACGTCGATCGGGACCTTCTCGGTGTCGATCAGCCCCATGTCCTCGAGACGGGTCTTCGTCCGGGAGAACGTCGCCTTGCTCGCGATGCCGACGTCCTCGCCCCACTTGCTGATGTCGTAGAGCAGGACCTCGTTTTTCGCCGCGATCAGCAGGCTGATCGTGACCTCGTCGAGGCCGTCGCCGTCGCCGCGTGCGGTCTGTAGCGAGTCGAGGACGCCCGTGAAGTCGGCTTCGACCGGCTCGCCGATCTCGTCCGCGAGCGTGGACCGGACGCGCGAGAGCGGCGGGGTTCGGAGGTTGAACTCGTCGGCCTCCTCCCACGCCGTCGTATACGAGTCGTACGCGAGCGAGACGAACTCCTCGTCGTCGGTCGTCAGCCCGGCGACGGTGTCGCCGACGTTGATCAGGGCGACGACCTCGTTCGGGGAGATCAGAAGCGAGTTCTCACTACCGTCTTCGAGCGTCCGAAGGTCGAGCGTTCCGTCGTCGATCAGGTCCGCAGCGTTGCTCGCGAGGATGAAGTCGCTCATAACGCCCTTCAGCATCGATTCGTCTCCGAGCAGCCGTATCTGCGGTAGCTCCGTGATATCGCCGGCGACGTCGATCAGGTCCTCGATCGCGTCCGCAGACGGATTCACCACGATGAGGTCCTCGGACGAGGTCTCTAGGACCGTCCGGAGGATATCTTCGATGTTATCATCGAGTAAATTTGAGGCCATAGTTGTGGGTGTACAATGTTTTTACAAGTATTTAATTATAACGGCCGAGAGACAGGGATATCGCGGCGGGAATAAATATCATCGGTCTCGACAACTTCATCCCTCCTGCTGTCGATTTTGACGTATGTGGGTCAGTGACACCCGTCGGGGTGTCGTTATCAGTTCTGCGAACGGAGCTGTGATGCGAGGTCCTCGGGCCAGAAGAACTGGCCCTCGTAGATGATCGGCGCGTCGATCGATTCCACGACGGCGAGGAACGACGCGCGATCGAGCGTCGATTCGGTCGTCGTCCCGTAGAGGTGAGGGGTGTCGCTGCCGATTCCCCGGGGGTAGTACCAGCCGCCGGCCGTCCAGTTGGGGAGTACGTCGTACGTGACCGAAAAGCCCCCGTCGGTCGGCTCGGCGAGCAACGTTCCGGGGTGACGGTCGCGTCGCCCTCCGAGGACGTGCGTGCCGTCGCCGACGACCGCGTAATTCTTGCCCATCATGATCTGCCGGCGGGCCAGTTGCATCGCCCGGTCGATACTGAACCCGTAGACGAGCAGGCGGGCGAACGTGGTTCCGACGGTGGCGGCCTGTTCGTTGAGCACCTTCGAGAACGTCACCCCGCCCGCGACGCTGCCCCGTTCGACGAGCGCCTCGCCCTCGTAGAACGTGCCACAGGCGTTCAGGAAGAACGTCTGGGCGTTGCTCTCGGGGATCTCCTCGACCGAGAGGTTGCCGTCGGTACAGCGAAGCCCCTCGGTATCGCAGTGGCCGACGTAGTGGACGAACGCGCTCGGGCGCTCGAACACCGCCGAGAGCTCCTCGCAGGTGAGCTCCCGGTGGGCGGTGACGTCGATCGGCAGGTCCGCCGCGTGGTTCTCGTAGATCCGGGCGACCTCGGCGTACTCCTCGCCCATCTCCGGGTCGTTCTGGACCACGATGAAGGGGAGCCGTCCGTCGGTGTCGAGCCCCGACAGGCCGTTCTCGAACGCCTCGGTCCGGGCGTTGAACACGTCGATCGGGACCGTCTCGTCGACCCAGGCGTGCGAGCGGGCGGGCCCGAGGACCGGTTTGACCGCCTCGACCGACGCCGACGGCCGGTCGCCCCGCCGATAGAAGTCCGTCAGCGACCGCCGGAGCAGTTCCTTCCCGTCGAGCGGGCGCGTCTCGGGCGGTCGAATCAGGCTCAGTCGATCGAGGGCGTACGGCAGCGCGCGGGCGGCTTCGGGCTCTGCGGGGAGGTACGTCGCGAGGTGCCACTCGGGGAGGTCGATCGAATCGGCGTCGAGTTCGAGGTAGGCGGCGAGTCGTCGGACCGGATCCGAGAGCCGGTCGGGATCGAGTCCGAGCCGGTCGGGATCGGGAAGCCCGGCGAGCGGGGGTCCCGCCTCCCGACAGCAGCAATCGAGGTAGAACACCCGTCTGAGCAGCGAGGCGACCACCTCGGGGAGGTCGCCGTCCAGTCGATGCGTCAACCCCGGCGCCGTGATCGTCGGGACGACCCCCTCCTCGATGGAGACACGCGCCTGCAGGTAGTACGCGAGCGGCGACACCGTCAGTATCGTTTCGAGGTCGGCCGGCACGCGCAGTTCGATCCCCGTCTCGGCGGTCGCGCTCGCGATCACGTCCGGTATCTCGACGGTCTCGGCGAACTCGATCCGCGAGGGATGCCCGCGGAGCGCGGGCAACGACTTCGCGGGACCGGTCGTCTCGAAGCCGGCGTGGAGGTGTGAGATCGCGCGCGCGAACCCGGCGGGCGTCGGCGGGATCCGGATCGTGGATTCGGGCCCCCGGAACGGACTCCTGAACCCGAGCGTGACCGACTGGCGGCCGCCGAACGAGAGTTCGAGCGATCGCTCGGGGGCGTGGACCGTCGCCGGTCCGTCGAACCGGACGGCGGTCTCGATCGGCGTGGGAACGTCGAGAAGGTACGAGTCCGGCGGGAGTTCCGTCCGATCGTCGTCGATCGACGTGTGTCCGCCGCCGTTCGTCAGGCTCGTGACCGTCGCGCGCGGCGTGCCGAACCCGAGTTTCGACACCTGACCGGAAACTGTCGTATCGACCAGACGTGGCAGTGACCCGCCAGCGTAGAACTCCCCCCAGTCGGGGGCCGCGATCTCGACGGCGGCGCGGCGATCAGACACCCTGAGCCCCGCCGTCGTTACCTCCCAGTCGATCATGTTGCGACATAGATTGATATCACTGATAGATAATAGGTCTGTCGGAGGAGGATAATGTTTAGTTAAATGAACCCAAACCGTGGAATCCGGACCCCTCCGGACGGATATGGGGTAGACTTTAGCCCGCCCTGACGAAAGCCCACGCATGCACTACGAGACCGTCCGCGAGGTCGACCCCGAGACCGCAGATGCGCTCGAAGGCGAAGTCGAACGCCAGCGCGAGGGGCTCCAGATGATCGCGAGCGAGAACCACGTCTCGAAGGCGGTACTCGAGGCCCAGAGCAGTGCGCTGACCAACAAGTACGCGGAGGGGTATCCCGGCAAGCGCTACTACGCCGGCTGTGAGCACGCCGACACCGTCGAGGAACTCGCGATCGAACGCGCGAAGCAACTCTGGGGCGCCGAGCACGTCAACGTCCAGCCCCACAGCGGTTCGCAGGCGAACATGGGCGTCTACCTCGCCGTCCTCGAGCCGGGCGATAAGATCCTCTCGCTGGACCTGACCCACGGCGGGCACCTCTCGCACGGCCATCCCGCGAACTTCGCCGGCCAACTGTTCGAGGTCGAGCAGTACGAGGTCGACCCCGAGACGGGCTACATCGACTACGAGGACCTCGCGGAGCAGGCGGCGGAGTTCGAACCGGACATGATCGTCTCGGGCTACTCGGCGTACCCCCGCGAGGTCGAGTGGGAGCGCGTCCAAGCGGCGGCCGACGACGTGGGCGCCTACCACATGGCCGACATCGCCCACATCACCGGCCTCGTCGCGGCGGGCGTCCACGCCTCGCCGGTGGGGATCGCCGACTTCGTCACCGGTTCGACGCACAAGACCATCCGGGCGGGTCGCGGCGGGATCATCATGTGCGAGGAGGAGTACGCGAGCGACGTGGACTCGGCCGTCTTCCCCGGTGCGCAGGGCGGACCGCTGATGCACAACATCGCGGGCAAGGCCGTCGGATTCAAGGAGGCGCTCGAACCCGAGTTCGAGGAGTACGCACGGCAGGTCGTCGAGAACGCCGAGACCCTCGGGGAGACGCTGCAGGAACACGGGTTCTCGCTCGTCTCGGGCGGAACCGACACCCACCTCGTGCTCGTCGATCTCAGGGACTCGCATCCCGAGACGACGGGCGGCGACGCAGAAGAGGCGCTGGAGGACGCGGGCATCGTCCTGAACGCCAACACCGTCCCCGGCGAGACGCGAAGCGCGTTCAACCCCAGCGGCATCCGCGCGGGAACGCCCGCGATCACGACCCGCGGGTTCGAGAGCGAGGAGATGCAGGCGGTTGGCGACGCCATCGCCCGGGTCGTCGACGGGTACGACGACGAGACGGTCAGGAACGAGGTCAGAGAGGAGGTCCGCGCGCTCTGTCAGTCCCACCCGCTGTACGAGTAACCGCGTCCACGACGAGGTTATCGTTCCCGGCGACCTATGTGTGTATCATGACAACAACCACCAGTCGAACGGCCACGAACCGCAAGCGAATCGTCGAGACCGTCGCCGCGTGGCCCGGCGTCGAGACCGGTCCCCACCGATTCGACGCGACGGAGTTCACCATCGACGGCCGGGAGATCGGTCACATCCACGGCGGGCGGGTGCTCGACGTCAACTTCCCCAGGCGGATGAAAGACCGTCTGATCGCGGACGGGCGGGTCCACCACCACCGCTTCGCGGGCGGCGGCTGGACAACCTACCACGTCGGCTCTCCGGACGACGTCGAACACGCCGTCCGGTTGCTTCGCCTCTCGTATCTCTACACCCTCCTGACGATGCGGCGAAAACCCGTCGGACGGGCGATCCTCGCGGAACTCGACCTCGATGCGGAGCTAGACGGACTGGAACCCGATCCCGAGATCCGGGCGATGTTCGACCGAATGCGGCCGTAATCCGTCGGGGAGCTACCCCGAATACGAGCTCTCACCGACGACCTCGACGAACTCGCCGTACCCGACGGAGTCGTCGGGCTGGAACTCCCTGACGGCGACCCGGACGCGCTTTCCGACGTGTTCCGGTCCCGCGTTCGAGACGTACAGACGGGTGTCGCCCACGAGCGCGAGGGCGGCCTCCTCGCCGGGGTCGTACTCCGCGAGGAAGACGTTGACCTCCTTTCCGGGCTGGAGGGTCGGATGTGTGGTGCGGAGCGACCACCCCTTGAAGTACTTCGAGAGGAAGCTCATACCCGCGCCACCTCCTGGCTTTCACGGTCGATCAGGTACTCCCGCCCGAAGCCGGTGATCGCTGCGACGACGAACACCGCGACCAGCAGCCAGCCGTGGAAGACGAACGGGACGACCTCGACGGGGTTGACGATGAGGGACTGGTCGAACCACTCGTACTGGTCGGGGAGGTCCTGCATCGACGTGTAGCCGACGAGCACGCCGCCCGACCACGGGAAGATGTATCCGAGGGCAGCGGTCTGGGCGTCGAGGATGTTCGCCCGGCGATAGCCGTTCAGGTTGAACCGCTCGCCGATCTTCGAGATGTACGGGCCGATGGCGACCTCGGCGGCGGTGTTGATGGTGATGATCGCGTTGATCAGCGCCGCGGAGCCGACCATCGTGAGTTCGGCGTTCCGGACGTTGGTCGCCACGTTCTCGAGCGACCAGTCGAGGATCGCCTGGAACGCGCCGCCCCGAATCATGATCTGGGCGGCGGCGATGATGAGGAGGACGAGGATCGACAGCGCGAAGAAGCCGGAGGCCCCGTCGATGATGCTCCCGCCGACGCCGACGGCGTCGGGGTCCTGAACGACGTCGAGGAACGGGAGAAAGGCGAGCGGTTGGGCCAGCGGTGCGTCGGGCGGCGCGTTAAAGGAGACGATGGCGCTGACCGGCGTGAGTCCCAACAGCAGGTTCGCCCCGACCGCGACGACGATCCCCCACGAGATCGCCTCGACGATGTGGCGGCCGGCGATCGCCGTCCCGATCACCGCGGCCATCGAGAGGAGGTGGACCAGCCCGATGGGTTCGCTCTCGGCGACGAGGATCTCCTGGGCGTCGCCCGCGATCTCGACACCGGGCATGAACGAACTCGCGAGCACGTACCCCGCGAAGGCGAGGGCCGCGGCGATGATGGCGTACTTGAACCGCGAGGCGACCACGCCCCCGATGTCGGAGTCCTGCGTGACCGCGCTGACGATCGTGGTGTCGCTGACGGGCGCGAGGTTGTCGCCGAAGATCGCTCCCGAGAGGATCGCCCCGAACATCAACACGGGGTTCGCCCCGAGCAGGACGCCCGCCGGGAAAAAGAGGACGACGAACGCGACGGTCGTCCCGTAGCCGGTGCCGATACCCGTCGCGAGAAGGGCTGCGAGGACGAACGTCGCGGCGGGAAACAGCGCCGCGCCGACGCCCGCGGCGTTCGCGAGCCAGACCAGCCCGTCGACGAACCCGCCGACCTGCAGCGTCTCGGCGAACATCCCCGCCCAGATCCACGCGACGATCGCCGTCACCGCCACGGGCTGGGTCATCCCCTCGAAGATCGTGTTCGCGTACGACGTCCAGTTGCCCTTGACGAAGAACATCCCCGCGATCAGGCCGATCAACATCCCCGCGATCAGGCCGCCCTCGTCGGAGATCCGCCAGAGGGCGGTCTGGGCGATCGCCCAGACGATGAAAAAGGCGATCGGAAACGCGCTCATCCCCCGCCCCCCGTAGAACTCGATGCGGGGGCCGTCCCCCTCCTCGCCGCCGAACCCGCTCATTACCTCCGGGTCACGTGATTCGCTCATCTCACACTCATCTCATTCACTGTATGGCTCAGAATCGGACCATATAAACTTGGCGTCTATCCCGTCTCCGTCGACCCTCGATCCGTCGGGCCCGTGGATCCGGCGGGCGTCGATTACTGGCTGTGTTCGTACTCCTCGTAGCTCCGGGTGGGGTCGATCCGCGACCCGACCCACGTGCCCAGCGCGATCCCGTAGACGGCGTGTGAGGCGTGAAAGACCGTCTCGGCATCCGCGTCGAGTTCCATGTCGAGCAGCCAGTTCAGCATCACGCGCTCGCCGAAGGCCGAGAGCGCGAGGCCGAAGAGCGTCCCCCAGACGACGCCCTCGGTCTCGGTCGCCGACCCGGGGAGGTTCACCCGGGGATACAGCAGGCCGAACAGCGCGCCGAAGGTGATCCCGTAGAGGAAGTGAAGGACGATCCCCATTCCGGTGTACTCCTCGGGGTGGCCGTCACCGACGTACTTCGCCCAGAAGTTCGCCGACGGCGGCAGCGACCGGAGGATCGGCAACCGGAAGGCGGTCATCACGACCGTCGCGAACATCCCACCCTGGACCGCCCGGAACAGCGACCGGGCGACGTAGACGGGCGTCGACTGGGCCGACTCGATCGCCTCGCTCTCGGAGGACGGCCCATCTCCGTCCCCGTTTCCGTCCGTACCTGGTAGCGTCATTGGTCCTCTCGAACCTTGTCCGTTCGTCCCCATAACTCCCGGCCCCTGATCGACTCCCCGCCCGGCGCGCTCGACGCACCCAAATATCCACGTATGTGTATATCTAAGGAATATCCAGTCCAGAAATAGGCACGAACCCGAGGGTTGAAGGCGGTGGATCGCCCACTCGCACCCATGACGACCACCATCGACGGGGAGCGGGTCGCGAGCGGGATTCGGGACGACCTGGGCGCGGCGATCGACACGCTCACGGATCGGGGCGTGACGCCCGGTCTGGCGACCGTCCTCGTCGGCGACGACCCCGCGAGCCAAACGTATGTAAACATGAAACAGCGCGACTGCGAGGAGGTGGGGATAAACGGGATCCACGTCGATCTCGACGGGGACGCCTCGCCCGCGGAACTCTACGACGTCATCGAGGACCTCAACGCCGATCCCGCGGTCCACGGCTATCTCGTGCAGGATCCCGTGCCCGAACAGATCGACTACCGCGAGGTGATCCGGCGGATCGACCCCGCGAAGGACGTCGACGGCTTTCATCCGGAGAACGTGGGTCGGCTCGTCGCCGGGGACGCCCGGTTCAGGCCGTGTACGCCCCACGGAATCCAGAAGCTCCTCGCGGCGTACGACGTCGAGACAGAGGGCGCGGACGTGACGATCGTCGGCCGCTCGGAGATCGTCGGCAAGCCGATGGCGAACCTGCTGATGCAGAAGTCGACCGACGGCAACGCCACCGTCACCGTCTGTCACTCCCGGACCGAGGATCTCGCGGGCAAGACCCGGGGTGCGGACATCGTGATCGCGGCCTGCGGCGTGACCGAACTGATCGACGGCTCGATGATCGGGGAGGACGCGACGGTGATCGACGTCGGGATCAGCCGGGTCGACGCCGACACCGAGAAGGGCTACGAACTCGTCGGGGACGTCGAGTTCGAGAGCGCGAAGGAGAAGGCGGGCGCGATCACCCCGGTCCCCGGCGGCGTCGGGCCGATGACCCGCGCGATGTTGCTCTACAACACCGTCAAGGCCGCGAGCGCCCACGAGGGCGTCCCCGTCGAACTACCCTAAGGAGTCGAGGCGCTCCCCCGCTCGCGCGAGGGCGACCTCGTCGTCCTCGCTCGTCGCCCGGCCGAGGTCGCGGGCGACCTCGACGAGTCGTTCCGCCGTCCGGGGGTCGACGTCGCCGTCGAGCGCCTCGACCCGGCGGCAGTGGTCCTCCAGACGGCCGAGCGCGCGTCGGACCGCCGGATACTCCTCGGGGTCGGCGTCGAGAAACGCGAGGAGGTCGTCGCGGTAGGTCGACACCGCCTTCGCGTACGCGAGTCCGCGTGCGGGTGCGAGCGAGTCGGGGATCTCGGCCGGCGAGGGACGCTCGCCGCCCAGCAACGCGAGGAGGTACAGCTGTTCCGCGTCGTCGGCCCCCGGATCGAGCGACCCCGACGAGAGCGACCGCTCGTAGCTCCCGATCGCGGCGGCGAGTTCGCTCGCGATCAGGTAGGTCTCGTCCAGCGTGCGGAGGTCGCCGCCCGCGACGAACCCCCGTTTCCGGACGTAGTCCCGACAGCGGTCGGTGGCCTCGCTCGCGACCTCGGCGAGCGGCCGATCGGCGATCCCCTCAACGACCGGCGTCAGATCGAGCTCTGCGGGGCTATCGGTGTGGAGCTTTCGTCCCTCCCGGCCGACGCTCCGGAGGCTGCCGCAGTCGGGACAGGCGACCTCCCCGGTCTCGTAGTACGACCAGCGCGTGCCACAATCGGTACACTCGCGCTCGCCTCTGATCTCCATACCGGTCGTTTCGGGCCCGCGGGTAAAACCCGTCCGACCACCGTGGTCGTCGAACGGTGGGAACGCGGTCGTCGGGGTCGTCGTCGACCGGCGGGTGGTTTGATGTGGCGTGCGGTCGTAGATTCGCGTATGCGCACGGAAGAGGAGATCCGCGAGCAGTACGAGTTCCTCGCGGAACAGCTCGAAAGCGAGGAGATGCGCCACGAGGGCGTCAGGGAGATGTTTACGTACTACAAACGTGCGCTCGGCTGGGTCCTCGAGGAGGAGTACATCTAAGCGATCGGACTAGTGTCGGTAGGTTTAAGACGCCATGGCGTGATTAGTCGAGTGACGCTTCGCTTTGGAGGGCCGAAGCGTCAGCGGGGACCAATTCAGGGCGGCAAGCAGTCACGCGGGGATTTTTCCTCCCCGCGTGGATTGCTTCCATTGATCCAACGTCCGTGAGCCGTGCGATTAGTTGTAGTCCGGTACGTTTGGGGGAGACTGACGAGTCCACCTCGGACCGGTAAGCCGCAGATAGTTGCCGTAGATGCCAGTCAAAATTGTGTACTAGTCGGTAGTCAATTAGTTGGGTACTCTCGCCTCACATAGTAGATACTATACCTGTCCAACGTGCGAAAATCGACACACGGAGTTGGAATTCCCGACATGCTTATGGGAATCGCCCCCGATTTGTCAACAAGGTATAGCCATGCATGACCTGACAGGCTTTCAGCGCGATCTACTCTACGTCATCGTGGGGGAGGAGGAACCACACGGGCTGGCGATCAAGGAGGAACTGGAGGAGTACTACGAGAAGGAGATCCACCACGGGCGGCTCTATCCCAACCTCGATACGCTCGTCGACAAGGGGCTCGTCGAGAAGGGCCAACGCGACCGCCGGACCAACTACTACACGCTGACCCGCCGTGGACGCCGGGAGATCGAGGCGCGCCGCGAGTGGGAATCGCGCTACGTCGACCTCTGAAACGCAGGCGTTAACAGGGGTACTCCGAGTAGGGAGTTCGTGAACAGCGTCGGCCTCGTCGTCGAAGGGGACCTCCTCCGGATCGTCGTAGCCGGGGCGCTCGGACTCTTCTTGGGGCTCGAACGCGAGTGGTCGCACAAGTCCGCCGGGATCCGGACGTTCTCGCTGATCAGCCTGCTGGCGGCCGTCTTCACCGTCCTCGATCAGCCGCTGTTGCTTGCGGTCGGCGGGCTGTTCGTCGCCGTGCAGGGGCTGTTGCTCGCGGTACAGGGGCTTCTCGTCGAGGAATCGGGCCTCTCGTTGACGACCAGCGTCTCGATGCTCGTCGCCTACGGCGTCGGGGTGCTCGTTGGGACGGGCCGACTCATCGAGGGCGTGACCGTCGCGATCCTCTCCTCGCTGTTGCTCGTCTTGAAGCGGGAACTCCACAGCTTCGCGTGGGGGCTCAGCCGCGAGGAACTGCGTTCGACCGCCGAGTTCGCCGTCCTCGCGTTCGTCGTCTACCCGCTCCTCCCCGCCGGGGACGTCCCGATCGCCGCGGCGGGCTTCGAGGTGGCGGTCGAACCGCGCGTGATCTGGCTGATGGTCGTCACCGTCGCGGGGATCGGCATCGTCAACTACGCGATCGTCCGCTCGTACGGCGGTCGTGGGATCGCCGTCACCGGCTTTTTCGGTGGGTTGGCCTCCTCGACGGCGGTCGTCGGGACGATGCTGGATCACGTCCGCCAGCGTCCGGCGGCCGCCTCCTATGCGGTGGCGGCGATCCTGCTCGCGGACGCCGCGATGGCCGTGCGCAATCTCGGGATCGCGCTCGCGTTCACCATCGATTCTCCCCTGTTGGGGGCGATCGTCCCGCTGGGGGCGGTGGTCGTCGGGGCGGTCGCCATCGCCGCGGTCATCGCCGACTGGAGCGAGGAGGTCGAAATGGACCTAGAGAGCCCCTTCTCGCTTCGCAACGCGCTGGGGTTCGGCGCGATCTTCCTGCTGATCGTCGTCTCCGGGGGGTTCGCGGAGGCGTATCTGGGGACCGCCGGCTTCTACGCGACGGCGGCGCTCTCGGGGCTGGTCTCCAGCGCCGGTGCGACGACCTCGGCGGTCGTGCTCTACCGGACCGGATCGCTGGAGCACGACGTGGCCGTGATCGCCATCCTGCTGGCGACCGCCTCCAGCCTCGTCGTGAAGGCGGTCCTCGTCGCGGCGAGCGCCGACCGCGGGTTCGCCCGTCGGGTGGGGATCTGGACGGCCGTCCTGCTGGGGATCGCGGGGGCGACGGTCGTGGTGGTGTTGCTCTGAGCGGGGCGCAAATACTGTCGTGACCACAACGAATATTTTACGGCGTCATGCCGCCAGTTCGTCGTATGGACCGCGAGACGGCCGAGCCACACGTCGAGGAGATGCCCGGCGGGCGCGCCCGCGAGTGGGCCGCCCACCACCGCCGAACGGCCGCCAGAAGCACCTACGTCTACGACTTCGTCTGGGACATCACTGAAGAGGCCGAGGGGCCGTTCTGCACCGACGTCGACGGCAACGTGCTGCTCGACTTCACGAGCCACGTCGCGGCCGCTCCACTGGGCTACAACAACCCCCTGATCACGGATCGGCTCCGCGAGTTCGACCTCCCCGACCCGACGAAGATCGCCGGCCAGGACTTCTACGCCGGGTCGCCCGGAACCCCTTTCGATCCCGAACTTCCGGGACCGACACAGCTCATGGACCGGCTGATCGAGATCACGGGCGAGTACGGGATGGACCGGGTCTTTCTCTCGAACTCCGGGGCAGAGGCCGTCGAGAACGCGATCAAGATCTGCTACGACGCGAGCGGGGGAACCCGGGGGATCACCTTCGAGGGCGGCTTTCACGGCCGGACGCTGGGCGCGCTCAGCCTGAATCGCTCGAAATCGGTCCAGCGAAAAGGGTATCCCGAACTCCCGGGGATCGCCGACGTGCCCTACTGCGACGACCGGACCTGCACGCCCGAGACGTGTGGCTGTGGCTTCTTCCGCGAGGAGGGATCCGCCCTCTCCTCGAAACTCGATCCCGAGACCGGCCACCTCCCGTTGGAGGACCTCGCCTATCTCGTCATCGAACCCGTGCAGGGGGAGGGGGGCTATCGGATCCCGAGCGACGCGTTCATGCGGGAGGTAGCGGCGGTCTGTGACGCCTACGACGTACTGGTGATCGCCGACGAGATCCAGACGGGCCTCGGCCGGACGGGGACGATGTGGGGCTCGGACCAGTCCCCGATCGAACCGGACGTGATCACGTGTGCGAAGGGGCTACGGGTGGGCGCGACGGTCTCGCGCTCGGACGTGTTCCCCGACGAGGAGGCCCGGATCTCCTCGACGTGGGGGGCCGGCGACGTCCTCGCCGCGATGCAGGGAGTCCTGACCATCGACGCGATCCGCGAGGAGGGGCTCGTGGAGAACGCCCGCGAGCGCGGCGAGCAGGCCAAGGCTCTGCTCCGGGACGCCGCCCCCGACGGGGTCGTCGACGTGCGCGGGCGGGGGCTGTTGCTCGCCGTCGAGTTCGACACCAAGGCGCGCCGCGAGGCGGTCATCGAGGCGGCGCTCGAACGGGGGCTGCTCACGCTCGGCTGTGGCTACAAGACCCTCCGACTGTTGCCGCCGCTCGACGTGACCGAGCGCGAGATCGACCTCGGGATCGACCTGCTGTGTGAGGCGGTCGCGGCCGTCGACGAGTAGCTGACCGAGGCGGATGCGGTGGCCGGCGCGAGCGAGGCGAGGTTGCGTATCAACCTCGATTGCGAACGGGACGCTCTGCGTCCCGTGAGCGGAGCCGTCACTCTCGACGGCTCCGCGAGTGGGACGGGGGAGGGCAGGCGTCCCCGGAAGCGGCGCGGAATCACGCGCCGCGACTCGGCGGAGCCTGGCGGTCATAGAAAATCTTCTATTTTCTTGGACATGCAAAGGGCGAGGCGCGCCTGCCAAGGCGCGCCGAGGGCGTTCGTTAGAACTGGTAGCGCCGTTCCTTGTCGTCGGGCTTGGTGGGCGCGATCCCGCCGCTCATCTCCTCGTAGGTCATCCCCGACAGGTATTCGTCGTATGTCACGTCGTAGCCCTGTCGGAGGTGCATGTCGAGTTGGCCGGTGTCCGCGGTCGACTGAAAGAGCAGGTGGACCGCCCGGCGAACGAGGTCGTCCGTGCTCTCGGGGCCGAGGGCGGCGTTCAGCACGGCGAGTTCGTTCTTCGCCTGCGTGTCGAGCGACACGGTGAGGTCGTCGTCGAGGTCGGCGTAGGCCGATTCGACGTCGGCCGTGAGGTCGTCGAGGCTCATACCCGGACGTGGCGCGGTCTCGGGATACGGGTTTCGACTGCGCTTTCGAACATCTCGGGGACCACGCCGAGACGAGGCCGCGATAATCGGATACGGCGAGCGGGATCGCGGGGACTAAACCCGCAGGTGTCCTACCCCGGACGAATGAGTGGGGCGGATTCGTTGCCGGACGACCTCGAGGGGGTACGCGAGTCGCTGATCGAGTGGTATCGACGGGATCACCGCGACTTCCCGTGGCGCCGTACCGACGACCCCTACGCGATCCTCGTCAGCGAGGTGATGAGCCAGCAGACCCAGCTGGAGCGCGTCGAGGAGGCGTGGGCGGCGTTCCTCGAACGGTGGCCCGACGCCGAGGCGCTCGCGGCGGCGGATCGCTCCGCAGTGGTGGGCTTCTGGACCGACCACAGCCTGGGCTACAACAACCGCGCGAAGTACCTCCACGAGGCCGCCCGCCAGGTAGGGGAGGAGTTCGGCGGGGAGTTTCCCGAGGAGCCCGACGACCTCCGGGAGCTACAGGGCGTCGGCCCCTACACCGCGAACGCGGTGGCGAGTTTCGCGTTCGACAACGGCGACGCCGTGGTCGACACGAACGTCAAGCGCGTGCTGTACCGCGCGTTCGACGTGCCGGACGACGACTCGGCCTTCGAGGAGACGGCAGGAGAACTCATGCCCGCCGGCGAGTCGCGCGTCTGGAACAACGCGATCATGGAACTGGGCGGGGTGGCCTGCCGGAAGACGCCGCGGTGTGACGAGGCGGGCTGCCCGTGGCGAGAGTGGTGTCGCGCCTACGAGACCGGCGACTTCACCGCGCCGGACGTGCCGACCCAGCCGACGTTCGAGGGGTCCCGGCGGCAGAAACGCGGGCGGGCGATCCGCGTTCTCAAGGAGTACGACGAACTCCCGCTCGACGAACTGGGGCCCCGAGTCCGGGTCGATTACGGCGGCGAGACCGGCGAGGAGTGGCTCCGTGGTCTCGTCTCCGACCTCGCCGACGACGGGCTGGTCGAGATCGAGGGCGACCGGGTGCGGCTCAGACGGTAGTTTTTCCCCGTTCTCGCCCGTTCGTGGCGTATGGCAGACGCACCACACGTCGTGGCGATCCCCGGCAGCCTCCGCGAGGCCAGCCACACCAGAGACGCGCTCCGCGAGGCGATCCGCGGGGTCGAGGGTGCCGGCGGAACTGGCGAACTCCTCGATCCGCGCGAGTACGACCTCCCGCTGTTGAACACCGACGACGACCCCGCCGAGGGCGTCGACGCCTTCACGGCGGCCGTCCGGGAGGCCGACGCCGTCCTGCTCGGGACGCCGATGTACCACGGCTCGTACTCGGGGGTGTTGAAGAACGCGCTGGATCACTGCGGGTTCGACGAGTTCGAGAACAAGACCGTGGGACTGCTCGCCGTCTCCGGTGGTGCCTTCCCGATCACGGCGCTCGAACACCTGCGGTCGGTCTGTCGGGCGCTCAACGCGTGGGTGTTGCCCCACCAGGCGGCGGTTCCCCGCGCACACGGCGCCTTCGAGGACGGCGAGTTCGTCGACGAGAAGGCGGCCGAACGGGTCCGCGTGCTCGGCCGGCGAACCGTCCAGTACGCGAACATCGAACCCGACCCGGCGTGTTTCGAGAGCGAGCAGAACGTCGGCGCGAAGGGAACGGGCGACTGAGGACACCGATCGAGACGCGCGTTCGCCCGCCGGCCGGGGCGTCCGGCGAGACGGCGTGTCGCAATCCTCATACACCGCGAAGCACGTAGGGAGGGCGTGACACAGTGGATCGCCGATCCGAGGGGCGGGCGCGAGCGCGGAGCGCGCGGGACAGCGCGCGCGTGGATCGAGGTGCTCGTGCGCCCCCGGCGGTTCTACCGGGTCGGCGTCGCGCCCGGCGATCAGGCGCCCGGCCTGCTCTTCGCCGTGGGCGTCGTCGCGGTCGCCTCCGCGCTGCGACTGGCGCTCGCGGGCGAGACGGTCGTCGGCACCCCCTATCCGACGTTCGGCGGCCAGCGTGGTCTCTCGGTCGCGCTCGTCTTCGCGGTGATCGTGACGCTCGTCGCCCCGCTGGTGCTCCATCTCGCCGCGGCGCTCCAGACGCTCCTGCTCATCCCGTTCGCCCCCGACCGCGGGGGGGTCAGCGAGACCGTCCAGGTGATCGGCTACGCGGTGGCGCCCTGCGTCCTCGTCGGGATTCCCGCTCCCCCGGTACAGGCGTTCGCCGCCGGGTACGGGGCCGTCCTGTTCACGATCGGTATCGGCGAGGTCCACTCGGTATCGATGCCGCGCGCGGTGGCGCTGTGTGCGCTCCCGGCGGCGGCCGTGTTCGGGATCGGGTTCGGCGGGTTCGACGCCGCGGAGACCGCGTTTCTGGCCGCGGCGGTCGGGTAGCGACGTCGCCCGTCGGAGCGACGTTTCGACAACCGTTTTAGTGCGGGACCACTCTGGCCTTCTAAATGGGTCACTGTATCATCTGCGGCACCTCGGTCGATGGGGTCGTCTGCCGTTCACATCAGGAGGACGTCGCGTTTCGATTCACCGGCAACCATCCGAACCAGCTCACCCCCGGACGGTTCTACGAGGGGACCGTCGACGGGTTCGCCGATTTCGGCGTCTTCGTCGACATCGGCGACTCCGTCACCGGCTTGCTGCACCGAAGCGAACTCGATCGGCGCCTCGAGAGCCTCGACTGGGACGAGGGCGACACCGTCTACGTCCAGGTCACGGGCGTCCAGGACAACGGCAACGTCGACCTCTCGTGGTCGATCCGCCAGTCGCCTCGGGAGTTCCGCGGCGAGGTGATCGACAGCCCAGAGGGCGATCGCCTCCCCGACGACGAGCCGACCCCGACGACCGAAACCGAACCCGAACCTGAACCCGAGCCACGAACCGCGGACGAATCGAGGAACGACGAGGAGCCCGAGGCCTCGACCAACGGCGGGAGCGCGAGCGTCGAACCCCAGTCGACGGCCGGACCGATCGACTCGGGGCCGCCCGAGCGGGTGACGGTCGACGCGCTCGAGGAGTCCGTCGGCGAGCGGATCCGCATCGAGGGACGGGTCGTCGACGTCCGCCAGACCGGCGGCCCGACGATCTTCGAGGTGCGCGACGAGACCGGCGCCGCCGAGTGTGCGGCGTTCAAGGAGGCCGGCGTTCGCGCGTATCCCGAGGTCGAGGCCGGCGATCTGATCCGCCTCACCGGTGAGGTCGAGCGCCGACACGGGGGCATCCAGGTCGAGACGGAGTCGCTCAAACCGCTCGCCGAGGCCGACGCCGAGGCGGTCGTCGAGCGACTCGACGACGCGCTCGAAGCCGAGGCCCACCCCGGCGAGGTCGAACCCCTCGCCGAGGATCCGGCGCTCGCCGATCTCACCGACGAGATCGCCGACGCCGCGGGTGCGATCCGGCGGGCCGTCATCGAGTCCCGGCCGATCGTACTCCGCCACACCGCGACCGCCGACGGCTACGTCGCCGGGGCGGCCATCGAACGCGCGGTCCTCCCGCTCGTGCGCGAACAGCACGACCGCGAGGACGCCCAGTACCACTACTTCGACCGCCAGCCCCTCGAGGGCGAGGACTACGACATGGCCGCCGCGACCAGCGACGTCACCCGGATGCTCGACAACCGCGCGCGCCACGACGAGAAGCTCCCGCTCGTCGTCCTCGTCGACACCGGCAGCACCGCCGAATCCCGAGACGGCATCGAGCTACTCGACGTCTACGACGTCGAACGCCTCGTCGTCGACGCCGACCCCGGCTTCGAGACGAGCGACGTCGCGGACGGCGTCGTTCCCGACGACGGGTCGATCACGACGACCGTGCTGGCCGCGAACGTCGCCTGTGGCGTCGGCGACGTCCGTGGAGAGATCGCCCACCTGCCCGCGGTCAGCTACTGGGAGGAGGCCCCCGAACGGTACGCCGAACTCGCCCGCGAGGCGGGCTACGGCGCCGACGCCGTCCGCGAACTCCGCGAGGCGGTCGCCCTCGAGGCGTACTACCAGGCCTACGAGGACAAGCGCGAACTCGTCGCCGACCTGCTGTTCGCGGGCGACGACGAGGTCAGGAGCCTCGCCTCGCACGTCAGCGAGCAGTTCCGCGCGAAACTCGACGACGAACTCGAGACCGTCCGACCGCACGTCGAGACCCGCGAGGAGGGCGACGTGGCGGTCGCCGTGCTGGACACCGACGCATTCACGCACCGCTTCGACTTCCCGCCGACGGCGCTGTTGCTCGACGCGCTGTTCCGCGACCTGCGCGCCGAGCACGACCGGCTGGTCGTCGTCGGCCTCGACGAGGCCGACCTCCAGATCCGCAGCACCGAGGGAATCGACGTCCGGGAACTCGCCGAGCGGGTCGCCGAGCGCGTCCCCGAGGGCGGCGTCCTCGCCTCCGGCGTCCGGCGCGGTCGACTCTCCTTTTTGATCGGCGAGCGCGAGGCGGTACGCGAGGCAGCGAGCGAGATCGCGGCCGACCTCGCCGCGTAGGCCGACATCCTTATTCCGTCGAATCACGGAGATCCGACGACCGAATGAGCACCGACGCCGAGCCAGCGGAGTCCGAGGCGTTCGAGCGGACCTGCGAGGAACTCGTCGAGCGCGTCCTCGACGGCGAGATCGAACGCGAGGACGTCGAGAGCGCCAAGCTAGATGTCTGTTCTGAGTTCTCCTCGCCGAAGGTGCCGACCAACGGCGACATCCTCGCGAGAGCGCCCGCCGAGCGCCGCGAGGAGGCGGAGGCGGTCCTCCGTCGAAAGCCCGTCCGCACCGCCTCCGGCGTCTCGCCCGTGGCGATCATGACCTCGCCGCACATGTGTCCCCACGGGAAGTGTCTCTACTGTCCGGGCGGTCCGGCGAGCGAGTTCGACAGCTCACAGAGCTACACGGGTCACGAACCCGCCGCCGCCCGCGGCGTCCAGAACGACTACGACCCCTACGGACAGGTCACGCTCCGGCTGGCCCAACTGCGCGAGATCGGCCACCCCGTCGACAAGGTCGAACTCATCCTGATGGGCGGGACGATGACCGCGAGAAGCCACGACTACCAGGAACACTTCGTCAAGCGAGCCCTCGAAGCGATGAACGACTTCGACCGGGAGGACCCGCCCGAACCCGCGGAGGGCGAGAGCTTCGCGCAGGACCCCGAGGAGTACGAGTTTTCGTACCTGGAGGACGTGATCGCCGAGAACGAGACGGGCAGTGTCAGAAACATCGGGACGACCTTCGA